>JAIFKV010000113.1 GCA_020049415.1 Betaproteobacteria bacterium | reverse complement strand
CAGCTCCGAGGATCGCGCCGCAAGCGGACGCTCCTACCGGATATTTCACGTTAAAGAAGTTTTCATCGAGGGTATGGCGATGGGTAAATGATGTCCGACTGAATTGGTCGGAATCGTAGCCGGGAGGTCGCTCGCTCGCGGATAATTCCGGCGCAGGTTCAATTTGGCCCCGGGTTCACGGCGCGCCCTGTCTTTATTTAAGCAAACACTGGAAATCCAATGAATACCGAAAGCGACGTTGTGGAGAGTTTTATTGCCGGCAAAGATGCCTCGCTGGAATCTTCCATCCAATCCATGCAGGACAAACTGGCCGATCTTGGCTTCAACATCGAGGAACGCTCCTGGCTTAACCCGGTGGCCAATGCCTGGTCGGTGCATATTCGCGACCAGGATTGCCCGCTGTTGTTTACCAACGGCAAAGGAGCGACCGAACTGGCGGCGCGGGCGAGTGCGCTGGGCGAGTTTTTCGAGCGCCTGGGCTGCAATTATTTCTGGTCGCATTACTACCTGGGCGAAACCATCGCGCAGCGCGAATACGTGCATTACCCACAGGAAAAATGGATAGCCCTGCCAGAAGATGAGTCATGGCCGGAGGCGTTGCTGGATGAAGAGCTGCGAACTTTCTACAACCCGGATGACGCGGTGCCCGCCAGCGCGCTGGTTGACCGCAACTCCGGTAATGCCGCGCGTGGCATCTGCGCCTTGCCATATCAACGTCAGCGCGATGGCGAAACCATCTGGTTTCCAGTCAACCTGATCGGCAATCTGTATGTCAGCAACGGCATGTCGGCTGGCAATACGGCGTCCGAGGCGCGCGTGCAGGCGCTGTCGGAAATCTTCGAGCGTTTCGTCAAATTCAAAATCATCGGTGAGGGTATCTGCCTGCCCGATGTGCCGGACGAAGTGATTGCGCGTTACCCGAAAATAGAAGCCGGCATTCGCGACCTGCGCGCCGCCGGCTTCGGCATTCTGGTCAAGGATGCTTCCCTTGGCGGCCAGTACCCGGTGATGAACGTGACACTGTTGAATCCACACGATCAAGGCTGTTTCTCCAGCTTCGGCGCGCATCCGCGCTTCGAGGTAGCGTTGGAGCGCGCGCTGACCGAGTTGCTGCAAGGCCGCGCGCTGGATGCGCTGGATGACTTCCCGGAGCCGGGTTTCGATCTCGACGAAATTGCCGATTCACCGAATCTGGAAATCCATTTTGTTGATTCCAGCGGCATCATCAGTTGGGAGTTTCTCCGCGCAACGCCAGATTTTGAATTTGCCGATTGGGATTTTTCGGGCACAACGGAAGAAGAATTCAACTGGCTGTGCGAAGCGATACACGACGACGGCCGCGATATCTACATCGCCGATTTTCCGCATCTGGGCGTCTACGCCTGCCGCATCCTGGTACCCAGCATGTCGGAGATTTACCCGATCGACGACCTCGAATGGAACAACAACAGCGTCGGCAACCAGTTGCATCAAAGTTTGTTGCACCTGCCGCAACTCGATGACGATGCGCTGCGTGAATTGCTCGTAACGCTGGATGAACTCGGCCTGGATGATCAGCGACCGGTGCCGGCGCTGATCGGTCTGGCCGAGGATGCTTGGTCGCTCTGGCACGACTTGCGCGTCGGCGAACTGAAACTGCTGCTGGCGCTGGCGGTTCAGGATCGCGAGGCGGTGGAGGAGGGCTGCCAGTGGGTGCGCCAGTTCGACCAGCTCGATCCGGATCGCCGCCAAGTCTATCGCTGTGTTGAAACCCTGTTGCGGATGGAAGACCCAGGGGCCTACCACGCCAGCCTGCTCAGCCTGTTCGGCAACTACACGCTGACCACCGCGCAAGCAATGCTGCGCGGCGAGGAACGTTTCTTTGGTCTGGATGCGCCGGGCATGGATTTGACTGGTTGCGTCATGCATCAGCGATTACTGCGAGCGTATCGCAAGCTGGTTTTTTAATGCGAAACACTACTTATGACAGACGCGCGAGCGACAGGATGCGGCGCGTGCCTCAATTTATCTAACAGTACTCTCACAGCCCTCTCACAGCCCTCGCCGATGTCTCATCATTCAGGGTGGGCTCGGCGCATGACTGTTAACTGCAACCCGCAAGCGTGGCGTAACTGGCTGAAGGCGCAAAAATACTCGGCGCATCGTCAATACGCTTGACTAGTCGGATGAATTTCCTATGATCCGACGCTTCACCCGTCGCTCAACAACCACAAGGAAGCCATGATGTCAGACACCAAATATCGACTCATTACCCGCAGCGACATGGATGGCCTTGTCTGCGCCGTCATCTTGAAAGAACTGAACCTGATCGACGACATCAAGTTCGTTCACCCCAAGGACATGCAGGACGGCAAGATCGAAGTGACCGCGCGCGATATCAGCACCAACCTGCCTTACGTGGCAGGCGTGCATTTAGCCTTCGACCATCATCTTTCCGAAACCATCCGCAACGAAAAGCACGACAACCACATCATCGTCCCGGAAGCGCCTTCCGCCGCGCGCGTGGTCTACGACTATTACGGCGGCAAAGCCAAATTGCCGCGCATTACCGACGCCATGATGCTAGCTGTCGACAAGGCCGATGCCGCGCAGTTTTCCAAGGACGATATTCTCGACCCGCAAGGCTGGGACTTGCTTTCCTTCCTGATGGACGCCCGCACCGGCCTCGGCCGTTTCCGTGAATTCCGTGTCTCCAACTACCAATTGATGATGGACTTGATCGATTACTGCCGCGATCACGACATCGAAGACATCCTCAAGCTTCCCGATGTCAGTGAACGCGTCGGCCTTTACCAGGAGCACACTGAAAAGGCCAAGGAGCAAATCCTTCGCTGCGGCACGGTGCATGGCAATCTGGTGGTTCTCGACCTGCGCGACGAAGAAGTAATCTATGCCACCAACCGCTTCACCATCTACGCGCTTTACCCTCAGTGCAATATCTCGATACACCTGATGTGGGGGGTGCAGAAACAAAACACCGTTCTCGCCACCGGCAAATCCATTCTCGACCGCAGCTCTAAAACCAATGTCGGCGAGTTGATGCTGAAGTACGGCGGCGGCGGCCATCAGGCGGCGGGAACCTGCCAAGTCGCCAATGACCAGGCCGAAGCCAAACTCCAGGAAGTCATCGCCGCAATCAATGCGGATGGATGAGAATTTTTAGCCCGGTTATTGCCTGATTTGTTTGCCTGTATCAGACCTGTAGCGGGGTCTGGTCAGGAGAAGGTGCGGCTTGCGCGGGCTGTCGACATCAGTGCGATGGACTATGGTGAAAACGTAATTACCCATAATTCAACCCGCTACCTGCTGTAGAACATGCTCATGAAAGTACCGGTTTCACTGCTGATTGTCTGTTTGCTATCCGCCTGCACCAGTCTGCTGCCGTCCTATCTGGATCAGTCTGTACAACCCTGGAAGACTTTCGAGGAAGCCAAGGCCAGTTATGACCAGATCGAACCCTTTGTCACCAATCTGGATACCGTGTGTGCGCTTGGGTTCGACCCATTCAAGACGCCCAACATGAAGATACTCAACCATGCCCAAGTCGTGCAGGCGGTGTTGCCGCAGCCGACGCGGGACAACGGGGTGATGCCCAAGGGCATCCATGAATGCATCAAGGCGCAGGAAGCCTGCAAAGGCTTTTATATGGAGCCGAATCGTTTAAACAGAAAGCGGGTCGGAAACTTCATGCTCGACTTCATGAACTTCAAGCGGAAGACGATAACCACTGGCTGGAAATTTGGCGCACTGATCGTGATCGTCGATAGCCGAGTGGTCTACAAGCAGTGGAGCGGCAGTCCGAACATTGTGGAGGAGTCGCTGCAAAGCAATCCGCTGGGTCCGCTGCAGGGATTGGGTTCGTCGGCTGGTTCCTACTCTCGTTAGCGTGAAAGCAGTCCTGTTCAAGGCGAAAAATCATCACCGGCGAGGGGCGGAGATATTGCGGATTCATTCTCCCGGCTGCAGGCTGACTGGCACTTCCAGTTTCTTGCCTTCCCGCAGTACGGTCAGTTTTACCGTCTCGCCGACCTGGAAATCGTCCAGACGCGCGAGCAGCTTGCCGACTGAATTCACCACCTGGTCATTTATCGCGATGATGCTGTCGCCGGGCACGATACCGCCGTCGCGCGAGATGCTGGCGCCTTTCAGCCCGGCGACATCCGCTGATGATCCGGGCGTGACACGCAGAATCACCACGCCCTCGATGTTGAGCATGCGGGCCAGACGCTGATTCAGGCCTTCATCCACTTCGATGCCCAGGGCGGGGCGGATGTATTTGCCACCGCGAATCAACTGCGGCACGACGTGATTGACGGTGTCCACCGGCACCGCGAAGCCGATGCCGGCGCTCGCTCCGCTCGGGCTGAAGATGGCGGTGTTGATGCCGATCAATCGGCCCGCCGAATCGAGCAGCGGGCCGCCGGAGTTGCCCGGGTTGATGGCGGCATCGGTCTGTATCAGATGATCGATCGTGGTGCCGCTCTCCTCGCCAAGGGAGCGGTCCAGCGCCGAGACGATGCCGGTGGTCAGCGTCCAGTCGAGTCCGAACGGGTTGCCGATGGCAAACACTTTTTGGCCTACCTTGATGTCGTGGCTGCTGCCCAACGGCACCGCCGGCGGTCGTTTGAAGCCGACGCCGATCCGCAGTACGGCGATGTCGTGGGATTGCGAAGCGCCCACCAGCGCGGCTTTGTAATCTCGGCCATCGGCGAGTTTTACCGTTGCCTCGCTGGCGTTTTCAATGACGTGGTAATTGGTGACCACATGCCCGACATCGTCCCAGATGAAGCCGGAACCGGTGCCACGCGGCACGCTGAACACATTGCGCGTCCATAAATCGCGCACCAGGGCCTTGGTGGTGATGAACACCACTGAATCACGCGATTTCTCGAATAGTTCAATGGTGGCTTTTTCGTCCGCCGCCAGATCGCCGCGCGGTTGCACGGTGCGGGGTGTGGCGTCCGGTTTGCCGGCGAACCAGCTTTCGATCTCGGGCAGACCTCGCCACAGCAGAATCAGGAGCGCGGCGGCGAAGGTGAGCCAGAACAGGCGCAGCAGAAATCGATCTCGATACAGCATAGTTCAGACCTTTATTGAAATCATCGCCAGCGCAATGTCACGTAGCGGCTGAAGCCGTTTTCGGCAATACGCAGCAGTACGCTGCCGGCGGATTCACCCAGCGCCGCCGCGAATTCGGCCGGACTGCCAACGGCTTTGCGGTTGGTTTCCAGAATCAGCGTGCCTGGCCTGATTCCGGCCAGGGCGGCGAGAGAGCGCGGTTCCACCTCGGTTACCAGTACCGCTTTGTCAAGCCGCAAGCGGCGCGTTTCCTCCGCCGACAAGGCGCGCACCGCGACGCCGATGGCCTGGGCGGTTTCCGCGCTTTGCTGCGCGGCTTCATCCAGCCGTCCAACCTGCACCTGGATGTTTTCGTGGCGGCCGTCTCGGATCACCCCGAGCGCGATGCGGCTGCCCGGACTGGCCATTGCCGCGCGGTTGCGGTACTGGTTGCCATCGTTCAGTTTGACGCCATCGAAACTCAGCAACACGTCGCCGGGTTTGACGCCGGCTCGTTCGGCCGGCGAGCCTTCGTTGACCTGATTGACGAGCACGCCCTGCTGTCGCTTCAGTCCCAGTGCTTCGGCGATCTCGATGGTGAGCGGTTGTACACCCAGCCCGACATAGCCGCGCACTACCCGGCCGTTGGCAACGATCTGTTCGGCGATTGCTTGCGCCAGATTGCTGGGGATGGCAAAACCAACGCCCATATTGCCGCCGCCGCGGGAGAAAATCGCGGTATTCATGCCAACCACTTCGGCGTCCAGGTTCAGCAGCGGCCCGCCCGAATTGCCGGGGTTGATCGCCGCATCAGTCTGGATGAAATCTTCGTAGTCGTTGATGCCCAGCGTGGTTCGGCCCTTGGCGCTGACCACCCCGGTGGTGAGGGTGTGCGAGAGGCCGAACGGATTGCCCATCGCCACCACCCATTCGCCTACCTCCAGTTGGGCCGAATCGCCCCACTTCAGCGCGGGCAAGCCGCTGGCCTTGATCCGCAAAACCGCGACGTCGGATTTAGGGTCGGCGCCTTGCAATGTGGCGTCGAATTCGCGGCCGTCCTGGAATTTGATGTGAATACGCTCGGCGTTCTCCACGACATGATTATTGGTGACGATAAATGTCGACTCTCCCGCGTGAGCGAAGACAAAGCCGGAACCCTGTTCGATGTTGCGACGCTGTTTTCCCGGCGTGGGGCGGGTCAAGGCGGGGAAGTCATCGCCAAAAAATTGACGGAACAAATCATCCTGAAACGGCCAGCCGTGTTGCAGCGCCTCATCCTCGTTGCCGGCGCGACCTTCCACCTGAATGAACACGACTGCCGGGGCAACCTTTTTGGCCACCGATGAAAACGCTTTGCCAGTCTGGCGCAGACTTTCGATACCGCCGTCCTGCGCCAGAACCGGCGTCAGCGCGGGAGTCAGGAACAGGCTCGCTGCCAGCAGCAGCGACTTACTCGAATATTTCATACCATGTTCTCCATGCTCTTCATGTATTCCAGCCTTGCGCGCAAGGTGTCCATTTCTTCCAGCAGATCGGCCACCAAAGCGGCAAGTTCCGGCACCGCGTCGAAGTCGCGCTCCATTTGCCGCATGCGGCGGGCGCGCAACAGGGCGGGGCCGGAAAATCGCCAGACCCCGGCGACGCTTTCAGCATGCGGGAACAAGCCTTCTTCGATGTGGCGCAGCAGCCAGACGGGTTCTACCGTGCAGGCTGCGGCGATCTGTTCCAGGGTCAGCCAGGTATCTTCCATCAGGCTGCCGATCAAAATATCTTCGTCTCGCATGTTTCAGGCCCTCTCGCGGGGATTGAATGCCAATTCCCGCGCCATGGTTTCGTAAAGTTGGCGCGCCTGCGGGGTGTTGGCTGGCGGCAACGCCACCTGAATCTCCAACAGCAGATCGCCGGGCGGTTGTCCGGGAATGCCTTTGCCGCGCACACGCAGCTGTTTGCCGCTTTGAGCGCCTTCCGGAATGCGTACCCGGGTCTGTCCAGCCGGAAGATCGACCGACACCACCGCGCCCAACGCGGCTTCCCACGGTGTGACCGGCAGGGTCAGGAGGAGATCGCGCCCTTCAACGTGAAAGCGAGAATGCGGTTTGAACTGCACTTCCAGCAACAGATCGCCCGCCGCGCCGCCGCCCATACCAGGGGCGCCCTGGCCGGCCAGTCGGATCACCTGCCCGGCATGCACGCCTTGCGGAATGCGAACGTTAAGAATGCGTGTTGCCAGACTCACCCGGCCCTGGGCGTCCGTCTTCGGCACGCGCAGAGTGATCTGCCGGGTAGCGCCGTTGAAGGCGTCATCGATATCAAGCAGCACCTTGGCGTGATGATCTTCGCCCTGGGTGTGAAAGTGCGCACTCTGCGTATGGAAGCCGCTCCGGTCAGCGCCGCCCATGCGGCCGAACAGTTCGGAGAAGAAGTCGGAAAAATCCGCTGCTTCATGGGGCGAATAGCCATGACCGGAAAACTCGAAACCGGCATCCCAGTCTGGTGGCGGACGAAACTCCTGCCCGGGCTGGTAGCCGCGACCCAACTGGTCGTAGGCGGCGCGCTTCTCCAGGTCGGAGAGCACCGCATAGGCCTCGTTGACATCCTTCATGTGCGCTTCGGCGTTGATTTCTTTGGAAACATCCGGATGGAATTTTCGCGCCAGCTTGCGAAAGGCTTTCTTGATTTCTTCCTGCGTGGCTTCGCGCGGGACGCCAAGCGTCTGGTAGTAGTCTTTGAATTGCATGTATGGCCTTCCTGATTCGTTTGTTTATTAACAATAAATGCTGCTTCGCCTGGCCGCTATCAAGATATTGAAGTTGTCGAATAAAACCCTATTTTTAAAAACAAGGACGTCGCTTTGACGTCCGCCAACAAAACCATGGAGGCAAAATCATGCTTTATCGCTCGCTTTTTCCACGTGACATCTATGCCGAACTAGATCGTCTACAGCAAGAAATTCAACAGACTTATGACCTTTCTCCCAGCATTCGCGGCCTGACTCGCGGCTTTCCCGCGATGAACGTCGGTGGTACCGCCAAATCTGTGGAAATTTACGCTTTTGCGCCCGGTATTGATCCCGCCAGTCTGGATGTGCAGATCGAGAACGGCATGCTGATCGTGGCCGGGGAACGCAAACTCGAAGCGGTTCCGGAAAAAGCCACTTTGCATATTGATGAACGATTTGCCGGCCGCTTCCGTCGGGTGGTCACGCTGCCGGATGACATCGATCCCAATGCGGTGGATGCGAACTACCATGATGGCGTGCTGCGCATCAGCATCGCCCGTAAAGAAGCCGTTCAACCGCGGCGTATTTCTGTGCACTGAAAGGAGGAGAAATCATGAACCAAACCACAACCAGCACTGCCGCCGCCCGTAAAAGTGAAGCGGTCGGAGAAGAAGCCACACGCAAAGAAAGCAGTCGCAATCCACCCGCGATGCTGCCGCCGGTCGATGTGATCGAGGATGGCAGCGGCATCACTCTTTTCGCCGATTTGCCCGGCGTGCCGAAAGACAAACTGAGCCTGCATATCGATGCTGGCAATCTCACCATCGAGGCGGATGTGGTGCTGAATCTGCCGGAAGGCATGGAGTCCAGTCACGCCGAAGTCAATCTGCCGCGATTCCGTCGGGTGTTCACGCTGTCGAAGGAACTGGACAGCGAGAAGATCAGCGCCGAGTTCAATCATGGGGTGCTGAAACTGCGTATCCCGAAGGCTGAACACCTGCAACCGCGTCGGGTCGAGGTGAAGGTCGCCTGATTTTTGCCGCCCGTAGTTGCGTCGAGCGCAGGATAGCTCTGCGCAACTGCGGTGCTACCGGCGTCTTTGTAAGCGCCGGGCGCTTCTTCGGCGATGCCGCGCAGGGAAGTGCTGCGTATCAGGATGCCGCGCGCCGCCAGTTCATCGATCACCGCCTGGCCTTGCCAACGCTTTGTCGCCTGGATGCGGCTCATGTTGCGGCCGGCGCCGCGCAGGCCAGTTCGCGGTCGGGCAGGGTGATGCCATGGCGCGGCGCGGCGATCACCATCTCCTTCAGGTAATCGGTTCCAATCTGGTGGCCGAGGCCGCGTGAGCCACAGTGGATGCTGATCACCACATCGCCTTCCGCAAGCCGGTAGCTGGCGGCGGCGGTTGGCTCATAAATCGCTACGACGTGCTGCACTTCCAGATAGTGATAGTGATTGCCGGATCCCAAAGTGCCCATTTCACGCTTCTGCCGTTCCTTGGTGCGCTCGGAAACCTTGTCCGGTTCAGCGCCGGCCATGTGCCCGCGTTCTTCGATGCGGTCCAGGTCCGCCTCCAATCCGTAACCTTGTCGCACCGCCCATCCCGCGCCGCCCTTCAATATGGCGTCCATTTCGCGGGCGGCAAGATGCAGCTCGCCGGCGCTGCCGAGTCCGGCCGGAATGCGTTTGAACAGGTGATCAGCCAGAGCTTGTTTTACTGTCTCGATGTCGCAGCGCTTCAGCCCGGTGTGCAAGGTGCGGACGCCGCAGGAGATGTCGAAGCCGACGCCGCCAGCTGAAATGACGCCGCCCTCTTTGGGGTCGAACGCCGCCACCCCGCTAATCGGAAAGCCATAGCCCCAATGCGCGTCGGGCATGGCGCAGGCGGTGCCGACTATGCCTGGCAGACTGGCGACGTTGCACAATTGCTCGTAGACCTTTTCGTCCATCGTGCGCAGCAACGTTTCTTCGGCAAACAACAGGCCGGGAACGCGCATGGCGGTGCGGGGTTCGATGCGCCAGAGGGTGTCGGTGAGCTTGTTCAGCAAATTTGCATCTGCGCGATCCCGCCGTGCTGATCCGTCTGGCGCTCGACCCGCAGTACCAGTTTGGCGAGTTGTATAGTTGCGGTCGACTTGAAGTTGAAGGCGATCTGGTGACGCTGATCGAAGCGATCTTTGCCGCGCAGGGAATCAGGCGGGGCTGGCGTAGTCGATTTTTGAGCCTGGTGCATGCGCCGCGTTCGAATCTGCTTGGACAGTCATCGGCGAACATTCACCACCACTATGACCTTGGCAATGAGTTCTTTCGTCTGTGGCTGGATCGACAATTGCTCTACACCTGCGCATATTTTGCCGAGCCAACCGCCGAGTTGGTGCAGGCGCAAGTGGCGAAGATGAATCATGTCTGTCGCAAACTCCGGTTGCAGCCCGGTGAGCGGGTGGTCGAATCCGGTTGCGGCTGGGGTGTGCTGGCGTTGCACATGGCGCGTGAGTATGGGGTTCAAGTGCGTGCCTACAATATTTCCCGCGAGCAGATCGCATATGCACGGCAACAAGCGCGGGCTCAGGGGCTGGAAGATCGGGTGGCCTTCATCGAGGCCGACTACCGGGCCATGCGCGGCGATTATGATGTTTTCGTATCCGTCGGCATGCTTGAACATGTCGGGCGACGTCATTACCAGGAACTCGGGATGGTGATCGATCGCTGTCTTGGCAAGCAAGGTCGCGGCTTTATCCATGCCATTGGCACGGATTGTTCCGGGCCGTTGAATCCCTGGATCGAGCAGCGCATTTTTCCCGGCGCCTACCCTCCCACCCTGGGAGAAATGATGGACGTACTGGAGCCGGCTGGGTTGTCCGTGCTCGACGTGGAAAATTTGAGACTGCACTACGCCAAGACGCTGGAGCACAGGCTGGCGCGCTTCGAGGCGTCGACAGATCGTGTCGAGGCGATGTTCGGGCCGAATTTTGTCCGCGCCTGGCGTCTGTATCTGGCCGGTTCGTCCTGCGCCTGGGCTTTGCGGCGAGCCGGCATGACGGTTGCGGTGATCGATCAGGCACAGTTTCCGCTTTGGTGCGCCGCTGGGTTCTTGAGCATGGATTTCTGCATGCGAATCACGCCAAACTTAATTCTTATTGATGGCTTGGAAACAGGTGGC
This sequence comes from Betaproteobacteria bacterium, assembly GCA_020049415.1. Lineage (GTDB taxonomy): Bacteria > Pseudomonadota > Gammaproteobacteria > Burkholderiales > Thiobacillaceae > PFJX01. Next base: position 5,535 of record JAIFKV010000113.1, on the reverse strand, counting down.
ATCCCTTATCGCAACTTGTTTGCACGCCGCAGGGGCAGATTCATTCACCTCTGCGGACGTGCCAAACTGGCGCTTCCAGTGTTTGACTCAACGTCGGGTCAATCGACCGACAAGCGCCGGTTTGCTCTGCGCCGGCAGCGAGTGTGTCAGTTTGAAACTACCCAACGCACGCGCCAGACCCTGCATCTGATCTTCGAGATTTGCCGCCGCCGCCGCGGCTTCTTCCACCAGCGCCGAGTTTTGTTGTGTCACTTCGTCCATCTGGCTTACCGCAAACGTCATCTGTTCGATGCCGCTGGCTTGTTGCCGGCTGGCATCACTGATGTCGGTGACCAGATTGGCGACTTGCCGGAAAGAATCGACCACTTCGGTCATCGTACTGCCGGCCTGTTGAACCAGTTGGGCGCCGCCTTCAACCTTTTCCACCGAGGCAGCGATCAACGTCTTGATTTCGCGCGCGGCGGCGGCACTGCGTTGCGCCAGCTGGCGCACCTCGGTGGCAACCACGGCAAAACCTCGCCCTTGTTCCCCGGCGCGGGCGGCTTCAACTGCGGCGTTCAGCGCCAGAATATTGGTTTGAAATGCGATGCCGTCAATAACGCCAACAATATCGGCAATTTTCTTTGAGCTGTCCTGAATGTCGCTCATCGTGACCACCACCCGTTGCACCATTTCGCCGCCCCGCGTCGCTATCGTGTTGGAGCGGTTCGCCAGTTCATTGGCCAAGCGAGAGTTCTCGGCGTTCTGTTTGACTGTCGAGTTGAGTTTCTCCATCGAGGTCGCGGTGTCGTCGAGAGAATGCGCCTGTTTTTCGGTGCGATTGGCCAGATCCTGATTGCCGGCGGCAATCTCCTTCACCGCCAGACTGATGGCGTCGCTGGTTTCCTGAATGCTGCCGACAACATCGCGCAGTCGTTCCACAGTGGTGTTGGTGTCATCACGCAATCGACCAAATGTGCCTTGATAAGCCTCCTTGATGGTGTGCGTGAGATCGCCATGCGCCAATGCGTTGAGGGCGGAAGAGGTGGTATCGAGCGCGCTTTGCGTGTTATCCAGCAGCGCATTGATGTCAACGCTCAGTTTGGCGATGAAGCCTTCTTTGTCGGCCAAGTTGATGCGCGCATCCAGTGCGCCAACAGAGGCCGCCTGCACAATTGCGCCGATTTCATGCTCAACCTGGACTTCGGCGGTGCGATCGAACCACTCCGCCACTACGCCTAAACGTTCGCCCCGCGCGTTCCTCACCGGGTTGGCGGTGACCGTCAAGTGGTGATCGCCCACTACCAGCTTTGCCGAGACGGCTTGCGTCATGTTTTCCAGCAGCAATGCCTGGTGCGAAGGCGTGCGATGAAAAGCGTCCATGCTGGAGCCGACCAACTTCTGGGTGCTGAAACCGGGCAAGATCTTGCGCAGATCGGCTTCCGCGCCGCCCAATGTCTTTATCACCGATTGATTGGCATAGATGATGGTGCGGCTGGTGTCGGCGATCATTACGCCAGTGCTGACGTTGTCGAGGGCGATGCGGATACGCAAATTCTCGTCGGCGGTGCGTCGCTCGGCATTAATGCGTTCGCTCAGTTGCGTTTGCATCAGTCGCATGTCGGCAAGCAGACTGCTTTCATCGCCTTTGCGCAGCACAATCTCGCTGTCCAGGTTGCCGCTGGCAATGGCGCGCGCCACCTTCACCGCAGCGGCCGGCTCGCCACCGAGTTGGCGCATGATGGCTTTGCCTATCCAATAAAAAGCCAGTCCGATGCCGGCCAAGGCAAACAAAGCCGCCAGCCCTTGAATGGCACCCTGGCTTTTCAAGCGCAAAGCGGATTGCTCATAATCGGTGTGCGCCAGCTTCGCCTGAGTCTGAATGACGCCAGACAACGCTTGTGCGACTTTGTCGAACTTCGGCCCGGCGTTGGACTTGATGTTTTCCAGCGCGCTGGGCAGGTCGCCCACCGAAATCATCATGACCGATTGATCACGCGCCTTGTTGTATTCGGCAATCTGGATTTCAAGTTGATTAATGTTCTGCTTCTGATCCGGAGCCGCCTGGACATAAAGTTTCAATGCGGTTTGCATGGTCGCATCCAGACTGGTCATCTGTTTCAAATGCGACTCCGCGATGTCTTCATTTTCTTCCGAGAGTGCAATCAGAATGGTCTGCCGCGCGCGGTGCAAGGCATCGACCGCCTTCATCAATTCAATCGTGGGCGCGGTGCGAACCTGATAAATATGTTCAGCGACCTGCGACGCATCGCGCGCGAGCCAGAGTCCGGCCAATGTGGAAAACAACATTCCCAGCCCCGCAATCAGTGCGAGCGCGATCAGACTTTTGCGGAAACCTAAAGTAAGCATGCTTCCTCCTGCTGGGTTGACCCGGCAATTTCCATGATGTGTTGACCCACTATTATTTGTGCCTGGCGGCGCTGAGTAGCGCGCGCCGCCAGGCGCTCAGAGCCCGGAAGTCTGCTGGACTTTGGATTTTCCGACGGCTTATCGACTGCACCAGCCTATTCGTTAGCCGCATCTCGGTCGCATGGCTGAAATACCACGCAACAGAGCAAGCGGTAAAAGAAAAACCCTCGCCAAGGTCGATTTCGCCATCAAAGGCTAAAGTTAGGCAGGCCCCTGAGGCTGCGCATGCTTATTTGTAATAGCCGGCACAGAGGGCCAAATCCGCAGCCTTCTTGCAAAAGCTGACCTTTTCCTCAACCTTGCCGGTCTTCGGGTTTTTGTACTTGTAATCCACCGTGGCGGTACCGCTGTCTTTGATCTGACTGATGATTTCCTTGCGGAACAACTTGCCATCGGCATCAGGCACTTCCAGCAGATTCTTGCCGATCAGCTTGGCATTGATCGGATGCGCGACCATGACACCATTCAGATCATAAGCAAAAACGTACAGTTCGCCCTTCACATAAACACCAGCGGGCTTGCTGATTTCAGCAATGGCCGCCGCTTTGTCCTTGGATGCCGCCGTTGCGGCGTTTTGCACCAGTTTGACGGCGTCTTCTTTTTCACCCGCCGCTGCAAAACCGGTGCTGAAAGCAAATAAAACACTGCAAATAAAGAGTTTGTTCATGATCGCTCGCAAAAGGGAGAGTTAATTTGAAATCGTGCCCGGACACCGCCACTGCATTGATTCAAGACCTTGGCGGCAGCGATGGATTATCCACTTTTGTAACCTTGAGGAGGATGTTGTGATTCGATGCTGTTAGTCAGTCGCAGCCCAATACCGAAGACTGTGAAACTTTCGTTTTATTGATTGAAAATTCTGCATCACCGACGAATTGTTCGAGATTTGCGCGATGTCGCGCATATAAAACTGAAGTTTTCCGCGCTTCGGGCCGTTAGCCGGGAGAACTATCCAAAGGAGGACGCATCATGAGCACATTGCCCCAGCATTCAGCAGATAACAAACTTGCGTCTACGCGCGCTCTGGCGCCGATCATCAGCACAAACACCGCATTCTGGTTTCGCTACACCCGTTCCTGGAATGCGGATTTTCCGCTTTCCCTAAATTGAGCAACATCTGACCACGATGAACCTGTTCATCAAAGTGTTGCAGCGTTCCCTGGCAACGTTCGAGCGGCTTGCGGCAAGCTGGGAAGAGGCCATTATTCAACGCATGCGGGAACTGATCACCGTTTTGCGGCAGCCGGATTTCTGGCTCAGCCTGGTCTGGATCGTATCGGCGAGCAGCATGCTGTTTGGTCTGGCCTGGTTTTCCGTCAGTCACTACGACACCTTTTTGCGCTTGCAACCAGCGCTTTGCAGCAAAACTCTGGACAACGCGCGATTGATGGTGATCGTCATGGTAGCGCCCTTTAGTCTGGTGTTTACCTTGGTCGCAAGCAGCGAATTCATGACCATACGCAAAAGGCGAGCCTCTCGCGGTTGGGCCGGAACCGGTTACTTCTGGGGCTATACGGCGCTGATGTTGCTGTCCTGGGCGACGCTGCTGTATGCCATGCGCTGCTGATTCGGCTTCAGTCAAACAAACCTTCAAAAAACTGCCCATGATTAAAGATCACGCTATTCATGATGTACTGGAGTACTGGTACTCACCGCGCATCAGCCAGTGCTGGTTTGCCTCGACGCCGGTTCTGGACGATGAAATTCGGGCACGCTTCGAAGCGCTTTGGCGGGGTGCCGCAGCCGGTGAATTGGATGCCTGGAGCGAAACGCCAGAAGGTGCGCTCGCGCTCGCCATCGTTCTCGATCAACTGCCTCTCAATATGTTTCGCGGCAAGCCAGCGGCTTTCGCCACCGAGCAGCGTGCCGTGGAGGTCGCCCGCCAAGCCATCGCGCGCGGTGACGACCAACACCTGCCGCGCGACCGTGTTCTGTTCCTCTATATGCCTTTGATGCACAGCGAAAATTTGGCTGACCAGGATCAGTCGGTCGCCTTGTTTCAAAGCGCCGGCCTCGTCAGTAACCTGCGTTTCGCCGAACATCATCGCGGCATCGTCCGCCGCTTCGGTCGCTTTCCCCACCGTAACGTTATCCTCGGCCGCGTCAGCACGGCGGAAGAACGCGCTTATCTCGCCTCGCCGGAGGCGTTCAAAGGCTAAGGGCTGACCATAAATAATCCCTGAGTCCGGACGCGCGATGCCACTGCCGTTCCTCCATCACTCAATTCAATTTCAAGCGGAGTTTGTCGGATGAAACAACGTATCAGCTTTATTACCCTGGGTGTGACTGATCTGGCACGCAGTCGCGCCTTCTACCAAGCACTGGGATGGAAAGAATCTTCGGGCAGCCAAGCAGAAATAGCGTTCTTTCAAATGGGCAGTGTGGCATTTGCCTTGTTCAAGCGTGAGTCCCTGGCCGAGGATGCCAAGGTGGCGGCGGACGGTTCCGGTTTCTCGGGCTTCACCCTGGCGCACAATGTTGTGAGTGAGGGCGAAGTCGAAGCAACCTTGCTGGAAGCGGTAAATGCGGGAGGTCGATTGGTTCTTCCCGGCGAGATCGCGCCCTGGGGTGGTTTCAGAGGCTATTTCGCCGACCCTGATGGCTTCCTCTGGGAAGTCTGTTTCAATCCATTCTTTCCGCTGGACGAGAATGGGTTGATTCAGTTGCCGATCTAGCAGCCTGTCGGAGTGTCGGGTCGTCATCCGCATCAGCTTTTTCGAGGCATGCTCAGCGATCACTCACGTTATGGCCTGCATGGTCGCCAAGTTCTTTTCAGAACCTTACACACCAGAGGCTTCAGCCACTTCGATTCCTCCATGACTGCTCCAGTTGCTTCCGTCCGGAGCGAAAGTGGACGGGCGGGGTTCGCACCCGCTGGAAAACAGCGCCTTTGCACGGCGCACTCCGGAGGCGCATTCCCGGTCGGCAGGAATTCACCCTTAAATATCCCAATCTTGAAGTGCAGGTCAGTCTGAACGACAGCCTGCTGCAAGCCCTCAGCGGCAACCCGGCGCTGCCCGGGCCTTACATCGGCTGACTGTATCGTTTGTTGCAAGCCAACGATTTCGACGGCATCAAAACCTTGTTCACCGCTTTCTTCGCCAGCATCCCGCACCAGTGGTTCAC
>JAIFKV010000093.1 GCA_020049415.1 Betaproteobacteria bacterium | reverse complement strand
AGCCCATGATCAGATCGGTGCCGGCATTGGTGGTCAACAGAATCAAGGTATTCTTGAAGTCGATGACGCGACCCTCGCCATCTTCCATCCAACCCTTGTCGAAGACCTGGAAGAAAATTTCGTGGACATCCGGGTGGGCTTTTTCCACCTCGTCGAGCAGTACCACGGAATATGGCCGCCGTCTGACCGCTTCGGTCAACACGCCGCCTTCGCCATAGCCGACATAACCGGGCGGGGCGCCCTTCAGCGTGGAAACGGTATGTGCTTCCTGGGCTTCGGCCAGCGCCAGCGCCGTTTCGGTCTTGCCGACGCCGGATGAGCCGCACAGCATGAACACGCCGATTGGCTTGTTCGGGTTGTCCAGCTTGGCTCGCGAGGTCTGGATGCGCCGGGCGATCATGTCCAGCGCATGGCGCTGGCCAATGATGCGTTCCTCAAGGGTGTCCGCCAGTCTGAGGATGGATTCCACCTCGTTCTTGACCATCCGACCAACCGGGATGCCGGTCCAGTCCTCAACCACGCTGGCGACGGCTTGATGGTCGACGGTGGGCAGGATCAGCGGCCGTTCGGCCTGCAGGGTATGCAACTGGGCTTGAAGATCCTTGAGTTCGGCGAGGAGGGTCTGCCGGCTTGTTTCGCCGCTGTCTTCGTCTTGCGCGATGGGTTCGGCGGCCGGCTCCACGGCTTCGATCGCTGTTGCCTCTGCTGCCGGCAGCTCGGCTGGCGTTGCCAAGGCAGCGGGGGATTCAACAGCAATGGCTTCCACTTTGCCGCTGCCGGCGCGCAATTTGGCGCGAAGTTCCAGAATGCGATCAACCAGCAATTTTTCCTGCGCCCAGCGGGCTTCCAGTTCAGCCAGCCGGTGTTTTTCGTCAACGAGCTTGTCGTTGGCTGCGGTTTCCCGTTCCGCTGTGTCGATGCCTACGGCCTTCTCCCGGGCGATGATTTCAAGCTCGGTTTCCAGCGCCTGAATACGTTTTCGACTGTCGTCGACTTCCGGTGGCACGGCATGCTGGCTGATCGCCACGCGGGCACAGGCGGTATCCAGCAGGCTGACTGATTTGTCGGGTAGTTGGCGGGAGGGAATATAGCGATGCGAGAGCTTGACCGAGGCTTCCAACGCTTCGTCGAGCACTTGCACGCGATGGTGCTTTTCCATGATCGAGGCGACGCCACGCATCATCAACACCGCTTTCTCTTCGGACGGTTCGGCGACCTGCACAGTCTGGAAGCGGCGGGTCAACGCTGGATCCTTTTCGATATGTTTCTTGTACTCGGCCCAAGTAGTGGCCGCGACGGTGCGCAACGTGCCGCGGGCGAGCGCGGGTTTCAGCAGATTCGCGGCATCGCCGGTGCCGGCCGCGCCGCCGGCGCCGACCAGGGTGTGCGCTTCGTCAATGAACAGAATGATCGGAGTCGGCGAAGCCTGCACTTCCTCGATCACCGAGCGCAGCCGCTGTTCAAATTCTCCTTTCATGCTGGCGCCGGCCTGTAACAGTCCGATGTCAAGCGCACGCAAGGTCACGTTCTGCAATGGCGGCGGCACATCGCCGGACGCGATCTTGTGGGCGAATCCTTCTACCACGGCGGTCTTGCCGACTCCGGCTTCGCCAGTCAGGATGGGGTTGTTCTGACGGCGTCGCATCAGGATATCGACAACCTGGCGGATTTCCTCATCGCGACCGACGATGGGATCAAGCTTTCCGGCACGGGCCTGTTCGGTGAGATCGACGGTGAAACGCTTGAGTGCTTCCTGTTTGCCCATCTGGGCTGGGGAGATGGCGCCGGTCTCCTCGCCGGGAGCGGTGCCGCTCAGCGCCGAACCATCGCTGGCGCGCAGGCTGGTTTCCGGCGAGTCGCCAACGATGCGCGCAAAGGCCTCGGTGAGATCGTCCGCCTTGATCAGTTCAAATTGCTTCGAAATGCTGCAAAGCGCATGCCGCAGCGTCGCGGTCTTGAGCATACCGACAGCTAGATGGCCGCTGCGGACTTGCGCATCGCCGAACATCAGCGACGCATACAGCCAGCTCCACTGCACGCTGTTGAGGATATGTTCGGAAATGTCGGAGATCGCCGTCGAGCCGCGCGGCAGCCGATCCAACGCGGCGGTGATGTCTTTTGCCAGCACGTTCTGATCGATGCGGAAATGCGCGAGGATGCGATGCAGGTCGGAGTCCTGTAGTTGCACCAGTTGGGCGATCCAGTGTTCCAGTTCGACGTAGGGGTTGCCGCGTAATTTGCAAAACACCGTGGCATTCTCGATCGCTTTGTATACCAGTGGATTGAGTTTGCCGAACAACGCGATGCGGCTGATCTCAGACATGGTTGATTTCCTTTCTCGCCGCGCGTGCGGCATTAGCAAACATTCGTTCAGCGTCGAGGGTCAGGTCGGCCTTGTCCCGGTTCGCCGCTTCGCGTCCCAGCCAAGACGTCAACCCGAGCTGCTGGCCACCGCCAAGCGAGAGTTTCGGCGCCTCGTTTTTCGCCAGAATCAGGCGAACATCCCATTCCAGTTCCATCGACAGATACTGGCGCACCAGCGCGACCAGTTTTGGCAATCCCGCTCCGCCGGGCAGAAAGCACCGATATTCTTCGAGACTCAGCGGACCAAGATGCAAGCGGAATTTGTGCTGGCGGTCCCAGACCCGGGAACCTAGCACCGCGCCCAGCCCTAGTCTGGCTGCAGCGGTTCCGGCACCCAGCCGGGACCATTCCGATGCGGGCAGACTCAACCAGTGGCCAACGAAGCTTTCAACCTTGACGGGCAGACGAAAAAAACCGGCAAGCAAGGCCTCCAGGCCGTCGCGATTGCGCACCTGACGAGACAGCAGGCCGGAGAAAAACAGCTTGACGTGATCCCCGGCCGCATCACGATTGCGCTGGCTGGGACTACCCAGGCCGGCTAATGCACCGATATAAAGGGCGAACCGGTCCTCTTTAGGGCGATCGAGACTCACCGTCGGCTGGGCCTGCGCCCAGGCTCGATAGAACAAGCTTAAAAATCGGTGGTGAAAGATGTCCAGGAAGCGCGCCAGCGTCGCATCATTCTTGTGCAGCAGTCGTTCGCGGGTGTATTCGGTCAGATGCAACGGCAAGGGGCCGTTCGGGCCGAGCAGGCCGAAAAATCGTTGCTCCAGTCGTGGTGGTCGTCCTGGTACGTTCTTGAACGCCGAAATGGCAGCAGGTGCGAAGTCCAGCGCTGGCTCCTGACCTAGTCGCAGTGCATCGTCGGCTGGCCGAAGCGACTGGCCGATCCTGGGCTTATTGGCGTGCAGGCATTCAAATCGGCGCAGCGTTAGGTAGAAATCATGCCCCCAGGGCTGTTTCTCCAGATCGCGCAGCCAGTTCATAAGATCGCCCGTTCGCCGCAACGGGGTCGCCAGCGCATGATTTCGCCGCGTGCGCCGGACCGGAGTACGGTTTCTGTGAAGCTGTTGATGGAAACATGTCGGGCGAAAAATTGCTCCAACACCATACCGAATAGAAAAGCACTGCCACCCTGAAAGGCCAGATCGTCGATCTCCAGCGTGATTTCCAGGCCGCGCCCGCAGACGATGGGACCTGGCATCGGCAAACGGCGCACCACCGGTTGTATGCTAATGGCGCGTACCCCTTCGATTTGTTTACGCATGCCGGCTGGGTCGCTGCCAGTTGTGTACAACTCGAGCATTTCGCGCAATGTCGCGGCGCTTTCTTGAGCATTGCCTTCCATCAACGACAGGTAGTTGAGGGATAGGTGACTTACCGCGAGCCAGGCGCGCCCCCCCTCTGGCAGGGGCGAGGCCGGTTTGGACGGGCCCTTGATGCAGCGGATGGCCTGAATCGGCGCAGCTTGGTCGAGCGTAAAGTCGGTTTTTCCGACGCCGGTTGGCATCAACAGCGGCAAATCGCGGTTGGTACAGGTCGTGGAAATCGAGAGTTGCCGCAGATCACTGTGGTACGGCGCTTCTTTCGGGTCCACCAGCGACAGGAAAACTTCGGAGCCGATGTAGCTGGAGCGGAAACCATTGCGTTTCTGGTTGGCTGAAAGCAGTCGTGGTTCACGCTGCAGCATGTAGTAGGCAGGGTGTTCAGCGTTTTCCAGGTGATAGGCGGCATAGAAGGGCAGAAAAGCTTGCTCGCTGTTTGCGCCGATGCCAAAACCGCGCACCTCACTGACGTCGAACACTTCGAAGTCCATCGGTCGGGTGCGATCAACCACAATGTGGTATTCGTGATTGGTCTCGGTCAGGTGAATGCGCTCCGCGCGATGCGGAAAAAGATTGATTGCCGGGGTGCAATTCAGCGCGAAATTGCCAGCGTCGACAATGCTTTCCAGCGCGGCTTCGCCACGGCTGAAGAGCAGCACGATCTCCAACTCTTTGCCGGCATGGCGGCGAAATGCTTTCGCCAGACCGCCCAGTTGGGCGAACAGAAAACGCTGAGGAAACGCGAAATATTCCTGTAGCAACCGATAGCCCTGAAAACCGCGCAACGCGGCTGGCAGCAAGGCTTCTTCATCGCTGAAACCCGCCGACCTGATCTGGTCTGCGGCAATAAATTCGGTCCAGGGCGAGGGTCGATCAGGTGGCCCTACCAGCATGCCAAGGGTCGCGCCGCAGCAGAGTTCATGCAGCCGATAGGCGGTTTCGTCGGCGCCGGAAAAATACAGCCGCAGACTTTCCAGCGAGATCTGCTCGAAAGCGAGATCGGCCGTGGCGCGGATGCGCAGCCGGATGCCGCCCTTTACCTTGCCTTTGATGGGGTAGTTGTTGAGCGGGATGTCGGGTGCATAGTTGAAGTATTGCGCCGAAACGATTTCCAGCGGCCATAACGTCACATCCTGGGCGGAACGGAATTCACAGGTGCTCTGATCGCTGTTGCAAGGCAAGCTACGCAAAGCAGTGCCACGAGGGATGACCAGTCCACGGGCCAGATTGGATTCATTCAAATCAGGCTGAAACTGTGCGACCAACATCGCGGGCGTCGGCGCCAGGAAATTGGGATAGACGATTTCCAGCAGTCGCTGGGTGAAGCGGGGAAATTCGGCGTCCAGCTTTAATTGCACTCTTGCGGCAAGAAAGCCGACACCTTCCATCAAGCGCTCTACATAGGGGTCCGCGACTTCGATTCCATCCATACCCAGTCTGCCCGCGATCTTGGGAAACTGCTGTGCGAATTCAGCCCCCATCTCACGCAGATGCTGAAGTTCGAGGTTGTAATAGTGCAGAAGGCGGGGATCCACGGAGCAGGTTCTTTGCGTGTGCTTCAGGAACTGCTTGATTTCAAACTGAACATGCCGCTAACCAAATTCGCGAACGTAGATTTCACCGGTTTCCAAGTCAACATCAGTCTGCACGAGAAACTCCAGCGGCACCGGTTGCGCCCAGACATCGGCATGAATGCGAACGCTGACGATGTTGTGGCTATCCATCTGGCTTTCCAGCACCAGCGCTTGAACATGCAGGCTGGCTGACATGATGCGAGGTTCGAAATCAAGAATGGCCTGACGTATCAGACCTTCCAGGTCGAGAATGTCGATAGTGGAAGCGGTCATGCCGGACATCGAGGGCAGGCCGTAATTCAGCACCGAGTGCCGAGCGTAGGGATAACTATCCCACTTGATACTATTGGGTGCGACGGCATTGAACAGCCAGCTAAGGTCGCGAAGTACGGCTTGCCGCAAACGATTTTTGCTGATCACCCGATTGTCGATGGACTCCTTGATCTGATCGGGTTCGTCATCGGTGAGTCGATCCAGCAGCGCGGGCTGCAACCGCTCCATCAGACCGATTTCAGCCACGTTCAAACCGGCTCAGGACGGACATCAGCATGCACTGCATCAGCGCCGAAGCGAACATCACGGATATCCATCAAGCCGAAGTCGGCGTGGTCGGTACTGAACAGTCGTTGCCCGAGTCCACAATAAAAACCGTCTTGGCGCTCATCCCACACCGTCTTGCGCGCAAGTTTGATCAGTCCGTCAGTGGAGGACTCCGAACCGGGATAGCGGGTTGGGATGAGGGCAACCACTTCCCCGCCATTATTGAATTCAAGATGCGCAGGCATCCAGACGCAATCACGCAGATCGGCGGGGGATTCGATGTCCATGCGCGACATACGTGAAAACGGAACCCAGTAATAACGGCCATTGATCACGGCTTCGAGCACCGGGCCAAGGCGCATGTCCGCATCCGCGATCCAGGCAAAGGGCTGGCCATCCATGACCCCCGGGGTGACGGGCGCCTGGTCATAAGCCTGTTGTCTAAGCGCATGACCCGCTTCGCCCTGGCCTTCCCGCAACAAGGCTTCAATCAGCAATGCCAGCCATTCATCTGGATCGCCGAAAATCATTGGTGATTTTCGGCCAGCGAATACTTCTGCGCGCAGTAACTCGCATCGGATGCCTTCGCGGTAAGTTTGGGCCATCGCCATTGCCGCCGGGTCTAAGGTGGCGGCGACATCCAGCTGGTTGAAGGCGCGTTCCCATTGGCCCTGCACGCAAAGCAACTGGAAAAGAAAGATGCGCAGCTTGGCATCCCCGGGATGCGTGCGCACTTGATCCTGTAGCAAGCGCAAGGCCTCATCGGGGTCGCCGGCGCGAAGGGAAAACTCGGCATTCATCGCGTTCATGACGGCTCGATGGTGGCGAAGAATTCGTGACTGCCAAGGCCACTGCCATCGTCGCCTTGTGGAACATATTCGATGTCGATGCTCCGGTAGGCAAAGCTGAGTGTCTCGGTAATCCGCTTGTTGTTGTTCATGCCACTGGAGTCAACCTGGTAGGAGGTGATGCGGCTGTTTTCCAAAGTGATCACCACATACTCAAGCGGGTGATCGCCGGCCTTGCGAACTGTCAGTTTGGTTTTTTTGATATCTTCATTGTTGTTCATCGCGGACATCAGCGCGGTAGATGCACTGTCCGCGAACTTGACCACAATCAGTTCATGCAGTGTTGCTCTGCCTGTCGGGCCGGCCGCCCCCAGCGTTGTCGATGCGCGCATTCCCCACGACCAACTGACGATGTCGATTTCATTGGTGTGAACAGCGTCTTTCGACTCACCTTTAATGGTTCCCTGGTGTTTGCTTTCAACCTTGAGGAACATGTCATCCAAGGACATACAACCCCCCAGCCATCACGGCGGCAAGTTAGGAAACAGGACATTTAGCCAAGACGGGTCAACTCTGCGGGAATTGCTTCGCAATCCTGGCCAAGCTGAGAATGAAAGCGGTCCCTGGCGGCTTGCCCGAAGGTGCGCCGCCAGATATTTTTTACACTTTGCAGTTCTGGGCAATATTAAAAGCAGCTTCCTTGGCGCCGCCTTTGGCCGCCCCCTTTTCGTCCTGTTCCTGATATTCAAGCTTGAATTCGGCGAAATTCAGGGAGATGGTCTCGGTAATCCGGTCTTCACCACCGCTCCCACCGGTTGTTATCGAGGTGACAATCACTTCCTTCATTGTCAGTTTGATGTATTCAAGGGGGGAGTCGCCGCCGGCCTTGCGAACAGTCAGTAACGCCTCGTCATAGTGGGTGCCAATGCAGCACGCCAGAATCACCGCATGCGAGGCCGCATCAACATATTTGGTGATCGAGAGATCCTGAACGCTGACCTTGCCGGCACCGCCTCCACCGCCCATGTGGGTTGTGCCGGACTGGCTCATACCCCAACTGTAAGCTAGCACGTCGATTTCGCCCTCGTGCGCTTTATCGGTCGACTCGCCTTTGATGTCGCCCAGTTTCAAAAACATATCAACAGCCATTTTGCCTCTCCTTTTTCCTGCATTTCTTCAAAATGCGCCCTCTGAGGAAAGCGCAGACCTATTGCACTACTACGCTTCAACAGGTTCAAGCAGACTTCATCGAAGGCAGCTTGGAAACCAACCGCAGCGACACTGTCAGCCCTTCGAGCTGATAGTGCGGCCGAAGGAAGAACTTGGAGGTGTAATACCCCGGATTGCCTTCCACTTCCTCTACCACCACTTCAGCTGCTGCCAGCGGCTTGCGAGCCTTGGTTTGTTCGGAGGAGTGGGCGGGGTCGCCATCCACATAATTCATGATCCATTTCTGCAACCATACCTGCATGTCCTGGCGTTCCTTGAACGAGCCGACCTTGTCGCGAACAATGCACTTCAGGTAATGCGCGAAGCGACAACAGGCAAACAGATAGGGCAGGCGCGCGGCCAAGTTGGCATTGGCACTGGCATCCGGATCATCGTACTCGAACGGTTTCTGCAAGGACTGGGCACCGATGAAAGCGGCAAAGTCGGAGTTCTTGCGGTGAACAAGAGGCATGAAACCATTTTTCGCCAACTCGGCCTCTCGGCGGTCGCTGATCGCAATCTCGGTCGGGCACTTCATATCGACACCGCCATCGTCAGTCGGGAATGTATGCGCGGGCAGTCCTTCCACCGCACCTCCCGACTCAATGCCGCGAATACGCGAACACCATCCGTACATCTTGAATGATCGATTGATATTCACCGCCATGGCATAGGCAGAATTGGCCCAAGTATATTTGCTGTGATCAGCCGAGCCGGTATCTTCCTCGAAATCGAACGCTTCCACCGGATTGGTCTTTGCACCGTAAGGCAGGCGTGACAGGAAGCGAGGCATGGCTAAGCCGATATACCTGGCATCGTCAGATTCCCGTAGGGAGCGCCAAGCGGCATATTCCGGCGTGGTGAATATCTTGGTGAGGTCTCTCGGGTTCGCCAGTTCCTGCCAGGAATCCATCATCATGACATTGGGAGACGCACCGGCGATGAACGGTGTATGAGCGGCGGCAGACACTTTGGCCATTTCGCCCAAAAGTTCGGTATCCGGCGGGTTGTGATCGAAATAGTAATCACCGACCAGGCAACCGAACGGCTCACCGCCGAATTGCCCATACTCTTCTTCGTAAATACGTTTGAACAGTGGACTCTGATCCCAAGCAGTGCCCTTGTAACGTTTCAAGGTCTTGCCAAGATCTGCCTTCGAGATGTTCATGACGCGGATTTTCAGCATTTCATCGGTCTCGGTGTTGTTGACCAGATAATGCAGACCGCGCCAAGCGCCTTCCAGGCGCTGGAAGTCCTCATGGTGCAGGATGATGTTCACCTGTTCAGAGAGTTTGTGATCAAGTTCGGCGATGATCGATTCGATCGACTTGATGACATCAGTACCTATCAGACTGGTTTCGGCAAGTGCCTGTTCGGCAAGTGTGCGGACCGCCTTTTCGACAGCGGCTTTCGCATCATCCGATTTCGGGCGAAATTCCTTCCTGAGAAGTGAATCGAAATCGCTGATTTCTTCTACGGCGATTTCTTCTGATGCGCCGGTTTGTTTCTGGTTTTCGGCCATATTGTCGAGACTCCTCTCAGATTGCTACAGTGATCTTCCGATGAAATGTGCTAGCGCCAGAACTGAAGCTGAATTAACCGATTGCCTGCCTTTGGGATTTCTTTGTTCTGGGCGTTTGTAAATTTTTTCAACCGCAAGATTGCTATTCGCTTACCGGCTTTTTACTGGTTGCCAGTGTTTGCAGCAGTGCCGGGTCTTGCAGAAGTTTGCCAACCAATTCCTCTGCACCAGTCTTTCCATCCATGTAGGTAATCAGATTGGAAAGCTGTTGCCTTGCCTCAAGCAACTTGCTCAACGCGTCAACTTTATGTGCGACGGCAGCTGGAGAAAAGTCATCCATGCTTTCAAAGGTGAGTTCCACATTCAAGTTACCTTCGCCAGTCAGCGTGTTCTGCACCTGAAAGGCTGCGCGTGGCTTCATGGATTTCATGCGGCTATCGAAATTGTCGACATCGATATCAAGAAATTTTCGGTCTGCCACGGGTGAAAGCGGCTCTGCTGGCTTGCCTGACAGATCAGACAGCACGCCCATGATGAAGGGCAACTGAACCTTTTTTTCGGCGCCATAAAGTTCGACGTCATACTCGATCTGGACACGAGGAGCCCGGTTACGGGCGATGAATTTCTGACTGCTGCCTGTTGCCATGGTTTGACTCCCAGAAAGGGTGTGTTAGAAAAATAATAACATATGAAGGAAATTGCGCTGACAACTGTTCAGGTCAATGCGATTTATTTGGGAATGCCCGCAATGGTCTTGACTTGATTGAGGCCATCCGGGGCCAGTTCCTTGATGATTTCGACAAAGTCCATCGTCATCATTTTTTGTGCTCGACGAATCAGCAAGGGGGCTGGATTGCTTGGTTCGTGTTTGCTGAGGTATTCGCAGACATCGTCCAAGTAGCGGTTGACGTCGTCGCGGTTGCGGATTCCGGCCGGAACTGATGGGCCAGGTGTCGCATCCACTACAGCCGAAAATTCATCAGCCTGATTGGCAGGGTCGGATGAGTTCACAGTAGGCTTGAAAATAGATAACAGGCGCGTCAGCGTGTTAGCCAAAGGCTTGAAGTCGATCAGCCGTTCAGGCCCGGCGTGTTCGAGAATATGCTGATTTATTGCTTTCAGGCTTTGCAACGCGCTTTGTATTTCCAGGTTGATGGTTCGTCCGTTTTCTGATGCGTTATTTGCCGCAGACTCGATCTCGACGAGGGAGATTGGTTTGCTGCCGGCTTGGGCAGGGAGGTGTCCTGACGCGATTTCCACGTCACGAACGGTTAGACGGGCATGCTTTGAGGATTGCACAAAGATTGCGGCACGCAGATCTCCAAGCAAAGCTTCGCTGTCGACCAGCGCCGCCAAAGTGTTCACCCGTATTGTGATGTCGCCATCATCCGGATCTGGTTGGGGGTGAACTTCCTGCCAGTATTGCTTCAACAGGCCTTCGATAAAGCTGAGTCCTTTTACCAGTCCAGGCAAATTTTCAAGTGAAACCAAGGCACGGGTCAACCAGACTGCAATTCGGATGTCCTTGCTTCTCCCGAGAAGTTCGATCGCGCGTTTTCTGATGTCCAGCCAATCAGGGGTGGTTGCCGGAATGATGTGATCGCCAAGAACTTGTTCCGGCTTGACCTGAACCGCCCGCTCCAATTCCAGGTAGCTCTGGTCATATTCCAGATTGGGCCCACAAGGCGGCGTATCAGTCGTTTGCTCTAGCAACGCGTCAAATTCATTCACACTATGCTCCGACAGGGTTCATTGAGTAGTTTGAGTAGTAACACTTAACTGCTGGAGTACACTTTCGTCAATGCTTTTTCATGGTTTGGCTAGGAGCCTGTCGGACTTTGGTCGTCGATAGCGAAAATCGACCCCGCTGAGGCCGTTTTTTGCCGGATTCGCCGCCGCATGGTTGTTGCATGGGGCAGCGGAATCGTAGCGCTTTAGCGCTTACGAATCCGGCGTACCCCTTGCGGGTGCAAGAAACCGGCAAAAAAGGGGTCGGCGAGGTCGATTTCCCGCTTATACCCCCCGGGACTTTGCAGCCGACGATGCCAAAGTCCGACAGGCTCTTAGGCCAAGTTCGAGATGAAAGCACATCGCTTAAGCCCAAACTGATTTAGAGTACGACTTTATAAGGTTCGGTCTTCGTGACAATGCCTGCCTGAATGGTAGTTATGCGAGGACAACCCGACCGACCAACGTCTTCGAACAGAACGACGCTCGAAGATTTAGAGGATTTAGAGGATATTAAGTAAGTTTAAGAGGGTCGCTTTAACCTTGTTCATTAGAGTTGATTGTTCGGTTTTTCCGCAGTCACCTGTGACACCCGTAACAAGTGCTAATTTGTGTTTGAAAATAGGCAAGAATGATCTTATGAAATTACTGATTACATACAGTCTGCTGGTTGCTTTGCTGACAGGTTGCGAAAGCATCCCTTTTGTTCAGACCAAGAATGAGCGCTATGGTACTGCGACAGCGCCGCTGCCACAGACACAATCATCGGGGCAAAGCGCTGTTTCCCAGCCGCTTTCCGAAGAGGCTGCGAAATCGCAGTCCAATAAAATGGCCATGGAAGCAGTGGATTTGCTCAATCAAGGCCGTGAGGATGAGGCGAAGAATTTGCTGAAACAATCGATCCTTTTGGACAAGGACAACCGAGTTTCCAAGAACATGCTTCGCCAGATTGCTAGTGATCCACTGGCAACCCTTGGCAGCAAATCTTTCCGGCATACAGTTCGTGCAGGTGAAACCCTATCGATGATTGCACATCGCTTTCTGGGTGATGTGTTCAATTTTTATATTTTGGCAAAATATAACGATATACGTGTGCCTCGCGATGTGTTTACCGGTCAGGTCATCAAGGTGCCAGGAGACCCTCCAGTTGAAGTCATCAACAAACCTAAACCTGTTCCGCCTAGTCCGGCTGAGGTTGAAGTCCCCGTGGTTCAGGTTGTTCCTGTAGCAGAACCGAGTCGTGCCGAAAAAGCCTATCAAACCGGTATACAGTTGCTTCGTGGCGGCAGGAAAGAGGATGCCTACGAAACCTTGCAACAGGCGATGAAACTCGATCCGGAGCATAAACTTGCACAAGCACAAGGAGAGCAGATCAGGCAGGATCTAATCCAGAAGTATTCGCGCATTGCCACATCTGCCTTTCACCGGCAAGACTTGGCATCGACCATCAAGGCATGGGATAAAGTTCTTGTATATGATCCCAATAACGAATCTGCTCGCCTCAAGCGTCAGCAAGCATTAGATTTAACACAACGCATTAAACAGTTCCCGGCAAATCGCTGAGTTAATGCTGACTTTTACCAGGTATTGATTTCAAAGTTTGCTGCATTTTTCTAGCTTGAGCTAAACGTATGCTGGCCTGTTTATGGGATGGGTCGAACTGAAGGCTGCGCTCCCAAAGTGTGATGGCCTTTGCAATATCACTGAAATAAATGCGCACACCCAGTTGATAGGAATCCTCCGCTATTTTGTTGCGCAGTGATTTAATAGTGACTAGCAAATCAGTAGTTGACTGCTGAGGCATCATTTTTTGAGCTCTTTCTAGATTGCCCAGTGCTTCTTCATGATTGGCGCTACGCAGTTGCTGATGGGCAAGTAATTGATAAGCGTCAAACAAATAGCGATTTGCCTCTTTATCTTGACGATCCGTCAAAAGATAGCGCTCTAGTGTGGCAATGCTTGCGGCAAAATCACGCTGTTTGAACAACATAATGCCTAAATCCAACTCCTGTCTTGTACCTGAATATGGCGCTGTCTGATGGTTCGCCGACTTTTTGCTTGAATCATGATTTGTTATCGCTACTGGGTAAGGTCTGAGAGAGATGTTTTTACTGGCTTTTATCGCCTCGAGTTTGCGTAATTCCTGAATGGCAGTCTGATTATCTGGATTCAAGCTGAGAATTTTCAGGTAAGAAATCTTGCTTAGTTCAAAATCTCTTTTCTTGTTCGCCTCATTCGCTGTTTTGTTGTAATTTGAAACGAGGCTGTCCCTGCGAATCAGGCATTCTTCGATTTTTTGCGAGTAATCCGAGTTGTTTGGTAACAGTAGTTGCAAAACTTCCCATTGAATCGCAGCTTCGAACCATTGTTCTTGCTGCATCAGTACCAGCGCTTTGCGCTGAATTCGTTCAACCAATTCCCACAAAACATGATCGGTAGTTGTTTGTCCATTTGGGCCTGGAATGTCGGCTGTCTCAGACGCTCCGGGGGCGGGCGCAGTTGTAGAGCATGATGCCAAGAGAGTCACAAATAGCGCGATAGTTGATCGATAGCCGATCAAATTCAACATTGCATAGAATCGTGAACACGCCATCAGAGATCCAAGTCTACATAAACTTGTAATTTTGATTTGAAGTCTTCGATGCTGTGATCACCCAGAATCATGCTGCGGCGCAATAGGTAGGGATGGGCGAAGAAGGGGTTGCCTCCAGGGTTGACTGTTACCGCCAATTGGAAGCCCGCTTTTGTAATGATATCTATGGCAACCGGATTGCTGTCACCATAGGGGTAGGCAAAAGTTACAGGCTTACTGGCCAGTTTGCGAAGAAGGAGGTTGCGCGGAGTAATAACTTCGTTTTCGATACGTTTTCTGTAGTCGCTTTCTGATTCGCCAGCAAGTCGTTCACTGAGATTGGCGTGTGTTTTTGAGTGGGCCTGAATGTCGATGAGTTTGCTGTCTATCATTTCTTTCATCTGTGTCCAGCTCATCGAATCTGCAGCGCCAGCAAAATCGGTGTATAGAAAAATCGTGGCAGGGAATCCATGTTTTTTGAGCAAGGGAAATGCGTACTGGTAATTCGAAAGATATCCATCGTCCATCGTAATAACCACACTGCGCTTTGGCAGCGCACGTTTTCCATTGAGAAATTCAACCAGATCGGATAAGCGGATGACGTGGTAATCATGGCTTTTAAGATATTGCAGTTGTTCGGCAAATGCGGTTGATGTCACCACCATCTTGTCGGAATTTGTTCCGAAGCGGTGGTAAGTCAGAATAGGAACGGTTTGAAAACCCTTCGTATCAACGCCCAATGGATTAAGCGGGCGAAGCGGAATAATCAACGGCATCCCCGCTTCGATGGTTTGGATATCGTTGAATTCGCTGATCATCCATTCGTTTTCTACAGTACCGAGGTAATGTTCAGCCAAAGAACGCAACGTGTCTTGTGCAGAAGGGACGTAAACAACAAAGCGTGACGATTGTGCAATCACACGACCAACAAGTCCTGGCGAGGATGACCTTGCTTTGTCCTGACTAATGTCAGGCGACTCTGTGGGGTGGCTGGAGCAGCCGGCGACGTATTGAATTGTGAGGCTGATCACAGCCCATTTCATAATGGTGAAAATCGCTTTGGCAAGAACGGACATCTTGTCTTGACGAATGATCAGTGATTGGTCTGATCAACTTTTGCCGCATCAGTGCCGGTTTTCTCAACCTGCGCTTGCAGTAAAGCTGCCATTTCATCAAATGCCAGGTAAATCTCACCAAATTCATCCTTGCGATATTCGACGATGCGATAGTCGAGATGTCCCTTGCCTATCTCTTTCATGGACTCTTTGATCAGTTTGATTGGCTTCGAGTAACGGTTAGCCATGAAATAGGTAGCGACAATGGCGGCAGATACCGTAATCAGAACCAGCATTACCATCAAGGTAAAACTGAGTTGTGTCACTTTGGTCAGTGGCTTTTCAAGGATGCCAAGATGAACCTGCCCTATCGTCTTGTTTTGAAAAGTGATCGGCGCCTCAAAACTGATAACGCCGGTATTCTGCCCAGAAAGATAATGTGTAACGCGAGCTCCGGAATGGTCGGCTATCGGCTTTAGTTCTTTTGGAGTTCCATAAGGTTTGCCGACCAGATTTTGCAAACTGCTTACCCGCACCAAACCCAGATGATCAATGACGCTGATGCTATGGAAATCTTGAGTACGCATGGCTTCCTGGACAAAAACATCGATGGCGACCCAATCCTCCGTCAGGATAGGCACAGCACTTTCAGTAGCCATGAATTTGCTTAATGAGGCGCCATAATCCATGACCTGCATCATCAAGGCAGAGTGCTGGCGCTTATGCAACACAGTCGCCGAAATGGACATGGTGATGGCTATCACCAAGCCCATGATCAGCGCCCATTTCACGCGCAATGGTAAATATTTTGAAAGCTTTTGTTGTTCTGCTTCTTCATTGACATCTTGAAGAACCTTAGTCAGTGCTTCTTTTAGTTCGCGACCAGTTGCATAGCGCTTGTCAGGTTGCTTGCTCAGGCAACGGTTGATGATGCGGCGAAGTGCAGGCGGCACTTCCGGGCGCCACTGTTCTATGGGTTTGGGTTCTTCTTTGACGATCTGCTGCATCAAGGACATCAGACTGTCGCCTTTGAATGGCTGCTTTCCAGTTGCCAGCTGGTAGAGCACGACGCCAACCGAAAACAGGTCCGAACGACCATCGACACTTTGCCCGAGCGCTTGCTCAGGCGACATATATTGAGGTGTTCCCAGTACGGCACCCATTTTGGTTTGCTGAGCACTACCAGAGCTTTCGATGTGGGCAATCCCGAAATCCGTCACCTTGATGCTGTGCCGATCTTTCAGACGCAACAAGTTGCTGGGCTTGATGTCGCGATGAATGATGCCGCGTGTATGTGCGTAATCGAGTGCGCCTGCCAACTGAATGCCAATTTCGAGGACGTCCTTGATCGGCATCGCGCCATCTGTTTCCATAACATCATTGAGGGCATCGCCTTCCAACAGCTCCATAGCGATATAAGGTTGTCCGTCAATTTCGCCGACATCGAAGACTGTGGCGATGTTGGGATGCGAAAGATTGCCCGCCGCCCTGGCTTCCTGCACAAAGCGACCGCGATATTCTTCATCGATGCATAACTGTGGATGCAAAAACTTGATGGCCAGCGTCCGGTTGATGCTCGGGTCATACGCCTTGTGCACGACCGCCATGGCGCCCTGGCCAAGACGTTCAAGAATTTGGTAGCGACCGACTTGTCCCGTGATGCCTGTTGCGGTTGTGCCGGGCGCGACACCTCCGACTCCGAAGCGAGTCAGTGTCGAGGCAGTTTGTGGTGTCGGGGCGATGAGGGTTCGATCATCATATTCAGGCGAATTGACCTTTTCCGAAGGACTAACGGTAGTCGTTGAACCGGCGTTCATGCAAGCCGGTGCAATCAAGGTCCGGTCATCGAACTCTGCTGGATGATCGCTGGGGTTGGCGCTTTCGGGTCGAGCGCTCGATTGGGTATCACTCTGGTTCATCTTGATCAGCCTCATCGTGTTCAATGGCGGATGACAAATCGGTGCGATGGTTAGCGATAAGGGGCGTGACCTGGCTTCGGCGCTCTATCGCCTGCTGGCCTGGATATTTCAACAATGCTCACCAACCCTCGCTGGCCCCTTGTCCGCACAGGAAGTTTTTCCTCGGCCGGGCGTACCAATAACTACGCTACTCCTTCGCCAAATACCCATTGCCAACAATGGCTGGCGCGATCATCAACGCAAATTTTATGAAATATCCGAGTTAGGATGCACCCAGGGAATGTAATGATCTTGAGGAGAGTGCCATGATGAAAATTCGGATTGTCAGCTATCTTGGCAAGCCACCGACGACGAGTGATTTGTCGGCAATGTTTGGCGAGAATGGCGGATCAATTGGACGCACCCCGGACAACACCCTGGTCTTGTCGGACCCTGAGCGGCATGTGTCACGTCTGCATGCCAAAGTGACCTATGCTGGCGGGAAATTTTCCATTCTTGATCTTGGCACGATCAATGCGGTCCGCGTTAACGGACGGGCGCTGGGAAACGGAAATCAGGCCATTCTGGCTGATGCGGATGAACTGGCCATTGGCGATTACGTCCTCAGCGTCAGTCTGGAGGAAAAAAAAGCGCTTGCAGCCGGACCGGGCAACCAAGGTTTCGATATTTTCGCCGATTTGGCTGCTCCCATGCTGCCCAAGACTCTGCCCCCTCCCCCGACGCAACAATTGGCGGCCAGCGCAAGCATCATCCCCGACGACTTCGATCCCTTCGCGGCGCCCGCATCCCCTCCGCCATCTTCGCTGTCCGCTTCAGGTATTCCTCATTGTCAGTCCGATTTGTCTGTGGATTTGGGCCTGTCGGTGCATTCTGGTGGTAATTCGGGGCCGAGTATTGATGATCTTTTCAACTTGAGTAGCGTCGGCAGTGATCCCTTCCAATCTGGAAGCCCGCTCGGCCAACCACTCGGTCAATCCCTCCCGGCTGTCGACAACGGACTTGATTTATTGGCTGGGCTGGATCAGCCGAAGACACCGCAAGCCCCGTTGCCAGATCACACCGCCGAATTGCATGGGGCATTTCAGGTGCCGAAGGCGGTATTGACCGAGCCGCCAATGTCTCAGCCTGAAAAACTGCCGGCGGAGGACGGTTTCTTTCTTTCTTGGCAGAACCAGGCTGCTGTCCCGCCCGCGCAGCCGGTGTTGCCTGCCAATGAACCTCCGCCCACGCCCATCGAAAAGCCAGCGCCGCCGACTAAGCTGGCTTCGGATGAAGCGCGGCCCCCGACCAGGTCAAACGGGGAGGCGGTGCCGAAAGATGTGCTCATGCAGGCATTTCTTGACGGAGCCGGTATGACAACGCTGCCATTACCCCAAGGCCTCACGCCTGAGTTCATGCAAACGCTGGGGCAATTGCTGCGACAATCCACCCAGGGCACACTCGATTTGCTGCTGGCCCGATCGATGACCAAGCGTGAAGTTCGCGCCGACGCGACCTTGATCATGGGCAAGGATAACAACCCGCTGAAATTTTCTCCCACTGTGGAAGTGGCAATGACCCACCTTTTAACCCCAATGGGCGGTGGTTTCATGACGCCCTGCGAAGCAATGCAGGATGCCTACGCCG
>JAIFKV010000045.1 GCA_020049415.1 Betaproteobacteria bacterium | reverse complement strand
TCGCGCGGGCGCAGTTTGCCCAGACTTTCGAGTTCGGCAACGGTAAACGGCACGATCGATAGCGGGTGATTGTCGATCCGCTTGTAATCGATAAAACCGGTCGCGAAGGCGCGCGGGGTGATCTCCCAATCGACTTGTCCGCGCAAGCGATTCAATTCGCCGCCGCGTTGGACCATCCGGTCGTCCAGCGGAATGCCGGCGGTGGCAACCGGCCCAAGTGAGCTGAAGCCGGCCGGACGCAGCCAGTTCTGATACGCCAGACGCAAACGCCGGTTCTCGCCAAGGCGATAGACCAGTCCCAGCCGAGGGCTGATCTGACGATGCTTTTGTTGCTCGGCGGAATCGCTGTCCGGGTATGTTTCGCCCTGGAACTGGGTGCTGATTTCAATCTCCGCCTCGCGCTGCTGGCGCTGGTAAAACAGGTCGAGTTGCAGGCTCATGTCTGAGCTGAACTGGAAGGTGTCGGATAGATAGAAGTCGCTTGTACGCTCACGCAGGCGCGCGTCGCCCATTTCGCCGAGGCCAGGCAAAAATGCGTATTCGACATTCAGTCTTGAGTGGGTCTTGCGCAGACTGAAATCCGCGCCCCAAGACAGCAGATGGCGATCCGCGACTTCGACGCTATGGCGGAAGGCGTATTCAGGTTGCTGGACACTGACACGCGAAGTGACCGCATCTTCAGAACGTGGATTCAGGCTGTAATGAAAACCCAGATCGGCGCGCCGGGAGATCAATTCATCATCCAGGTCATAAGGCATACCGGCATATTCGCCGACCACGGCCTCGTCAGTCTGACGACCGCGATCAAGGAAAAGGAATACCCCGGTTTCATGACTGGGTTTGACGCCCACGGCGGCGGTCGCGATACCCAGGTCGTAGGGCCCGTCGTCATTAGCAAAGTGGATGTTCTCGTAGCCCAGGTAGTAGGCAATCGGCTTCGGTTCAACCCGATAGCCGCTCAATTCAATCTGCGGGCTGAAGCCATCAAAAGCATCGCTCTGACTATGCCGCAGAGACAGCGACAGATTGCTGGCGGGCGCGGGTATCAGACTCTGAAAACGGTTGCTGGCGCCAAATGCCGTCGGGTCGGCGAGGAGTCCCTGAAACAACTCGGAGTTCTTGCTGAACAGCCCGCTATAGCGATCAGCCAGGAAAAGATGACTGCCCGCCCAGAATGGGTTGAAAGAATCCTGCGCATAACTGTTCGCCCATTCCTCCATACCGAACAAGGCAAAAGCCTGTCCCAGGTTGGCGCTGCCTTTCTGGTCGTTGGCGACTTGGTTGAGCGATTTGAGATAAGGCATCAGACGCAAGGCTTCGCGGGAAGCGGCGATGGCATCCGCCGGACGCAAGAGATCGCTGTGAATAACGCCGGAAAGCAGATGCGGGAGTGGATCGAGCGGATCGATTTCGCTGGCGCGGGCGAGGACTTCCAAGGCTTGCCGGTGATAGCCGAGTTGGTAATAAGCGGCGGCGGCGTAGACCTGAGCGCGGGCATAACGCGGCTCCATTACGCCGGCGCGCAGAAAAGCATCCAGCGCCGCTGCTGGTTCGCCCTGCTTCAACTTGAGCAGACCGAGGCCGGTGAGCGCGGTGAAATCGGAAGCATGCGTTTTCAAGGCCATTTGAAAAGCAGCCTCGGCTTCCGGCAGGTTATTGGCGAAGGTCTCCAGGGTGCCGCGCTCGCCTTGATAACCGACGCCCTCCGGCCGCAACGCCAGCGCACGCGTCAAATCGTTTCTGGCGGCGCGGACAAATTCACGCTCGCTTTCGGCAACGCCACGGCCAAACCAGGCCCGATCATCTTCCGGCTTCAGCGCGATGGCCCGTTCATAAGCATCGTATGTATTGACCACATCGCCCTCGCGACGAGCGATGTCACCGCGCGCCAGTTGCGCTTCGAAGCTGTTTGCGTCTGCCAGCGCCGCAGCCTCGGCGCTGGCGATGGCCAGCGCCGGTTGGTCGGCCAGCAGTTGCAAACGGGCTTTCAGACTGAGCAGGCGCGGGTGATTGGGGAAGCGTTGAAGACCGAGATCAAGGTTGTCGAGTCCCGCGTCGAAACGCCCCGCATAGGCCATCAGATCGGCTTGCATCAACCAGGGCGCAGGCTGGGACAGATCTGTCCGCGTGGTCAACACTTGTAAATCAGCTAAAGCGCCAGCGATGTCCTGTTCGAGAATTTTCAAAGACACCCCTGCATAAGCGGCCAACTCGTCGCGAGTGTCGTCGAGGACGGTCGCACCCAGCAGGCTACGCGCACGTTCAGTGTCGCCCGCATTGAGCGCGGCGAAAGCCATGCCGGTGCGCGCGTCAGAACGATCCGGCGCAGACGCCAGCGCTTTGTCGAAAGCGGATCGCGCTTCTTGCCAGCGCCCCAGGTCGGCCAGTGCGCGGGCGCGGACAAGCAAGGCGTTCGGCTCATCCGAGGGGGATTCGGCCAGGGTCGCTCGCAAAGCCGGAATGCCACGCCCATCCAGTGTGATATGGCGGAGCGGGTCAGCCTGGTAAGCGCTGACCCATTGCACGCGTTGACGTGGGTTCTGCACCAGCAATTTCAGCGGCGGTTTGCCGGGTTCGACCGAGGCCTGTTCGTTGGCCTTGACCACCATTGCGCCAAATTCATTGGAAAAATCAATTTCTCCGCTGAGCACGGTGAGCAACGTGCGCCCATCCTCGGCGACTTCAATTTCCCAGTCGGTGCCGCGCAACCCGGCCACCGCCACCGGGGTGACCCACTTGACCCCCTTGGGCACGGTTTTCGATTGCACCCAACTGCGGCCGAGCAGTTGGCGAAATTTGGTCTGCCCCGCCGTCTTGCTGCCATCGCTGACTTCCTGAATCTCCAACAGGCTGTTTTCATTCAGGCGAACTTGCGTGCGGTCAGCCAGCAACAGGGCCATCCGACTGTGCGGGCGAGTGCGCAAGGTACTGCCCGGCGCCAGCCGCTGCCCCTGTTTCACCGACTGCCAGGCTGGATCGTCGCCGATGCGCACCTCGGCCGCGCCCTGCAGATCGACAACCTGTACGAAGCCTTTTACTTCATTCGCCATGGCGACAGGCGTAATCGCCCAGATGAACAGAATGAGCAGCGCGAATCTAGTCGCTTGCTCCATCAAAACGGTGACAAATGAAATGGATGGATTCTTTTGCCAGGCTTCTAGGAGCTTCACTGCCGTATGGGGGGTACGGCAAGAAGTTACAACGGCACATGGAGAAAAAAGCCGCCGCTTCATGTCGCCGTATTGACAAGACGAGCTACTAGACATGATTTCTTTCCTCGAATGAAGCCGAAACAGGTTCTGTCAGATCATGGCATTCAGTATCAGCGCAGGTTGCTGACCGCGCTCTTGGTTGCCTGTTGGCGCTGGCTGAGCGCCCCCCCCAGCAAGTTGATCAAACTGGTGGAGCTATCGGCAAGTGCTTTATCCGACTTGAGCTTGGCCTGCTGAACACCGAGCGCCTTAATTTTGGTTTTCAAGGCGTTCAAGGCAGTAGCGGTTTTCTTGGCATCCGGCGCGGCTGCCGAGGTCACTTCGAGCACTTCATTCAACGAGGTGCCCGCCTCATCCAGCAGCCGGGAAAAATCCGCCACCAGTTTGGCCTTGGCGGGATCGTTTTTGAAGCTGCCGGCAAGCGTATCGTACTTCTTACGGGCTTCCTGCCAGCGCGCCATGACCGCCTGATTGCTGTTTTCCTCGCTGGCTGAAGCCGCCGGCTCCACTGCGATGCTGGGCGGAACGGCAGTAGCGCAGCAAGCCAGCGCTATCAGCATGGGTAAAAGTTTGGCTATGCGTGTTTTCATCGTGAACTCCTGAAGGTTGTGGTGCGAAATCGCAGAATACAGCCGGCTGACTCGGTAGTATGAATATTCAGTCTAATGCATGGTGATGCATGCATGGCGATGAACTGGCTTGAATCAAATTATTGAAGCCTTCCTTTTCCTGGCATCCAGTAACGGTTTGAACTCGCGTCCATAGCAGGTGAAATAGCGCGAGAAACCTTCGTAGTACTCCAGCCGCAAGGCTTGAATGGCGACGATAGCGCCTTCCAGCAGCATGATCAGCAGATTGCCGAAAACCAGCGCGACGATCTGCCCGGCCTGCCCCATTTCGGCGCTCAACGTGGAAATCGCCATCGCCAGGGCAACATGGCTGATCGAAAACGCCGCCACGCGCATGAAAGAAACCGTGTTGACGAAGTCATTGAAGACCGCTTCCAGACTATCCATCAGGCTAAGGAAAAATCGTCCCGGCCAGGGCTCGGTTTGTTGCGTGGTGTGATAGATCAAAATCAGCAGAAAACCAACGCCTGCCAGCAGCAAAGACAAATCCGCGCCAGGCGCATCCAGGTAACCCAAATAAACCGCGAATACGCCGCCCAGATAGAGCAACAATCCCGCCACGCCGCCGGCGTCGAACATCGCCGCGCCCCAGTTGCGCGCGGCGATGCGGTTGTAAAGCATGATCAACTGGGTGGCGACGAG
The DNA here is from genome assembly GCA_020049415.1 of Betaproteobacteria bacterium. GTDB lineage: Bacteria > Pseudomonadota > Gammaproteobacteria > Burkholderiales > Thiobacillaceae > PFJX01. Next base: position 1,021 of record JAIFKV010000045.1, on the reverse strand, counting down.
GAAACCGACCCCCCACCACAAGGCGGCTTGCAACATGCGCACCGGATCGGACAGCGGCGCAATCCAGAGCGGCTCGATAAGGTGTTCAAGGCCGAATATGCTGCCGTAGATCCAGCCGAATCCACTGGCGGAAGCGCCCGCCGCCAGCAGCAAGGGGCGGAATCGTTTTATCTCGCCGCGCAACAGCAACGCCGACAGCGCGATCATCAAGCCATGCCCGACATCGCCGAACATCATGCCGAACATGGCGATAAAGGAAATACTGAAAAACAAGGTGGGATCAAAATCGCCGTAGCACGGCACGCCATAACCGCGTACCAGTTCGGCGAATGGGCCAAGCCAGACCGGGTAGCGTCGAGCGGAAGGCACTGATTCGCGTTCGCCCGGCTGTGGCGGACGGGTTTCCAGCGAGTACTTGCCGGTCAAGTTGGCTAACTGCGATTGCAATCGTTTCAGGTTGCGATTCGGAATCCAGCCGCGTATCAGTACCTGTCCCCCCGGTTCAGTCAAAGTCTCGCCCACCAGGCGCGCATAAGGCTCCGCCAGTTCGATCGACTTGACCGCATGCGCCAGCCGATCTTCAACGCCCTCGAAAGTATGCCGATGCGTTTCTTCTAGTTTGTCAACGCTCTGTGCAATGCGTTTGTCGAGGTTTTTCAACTCGCTTTCGATTTCTTGCGGATGACCGGAAAACTCGCTCGGCAAATGGATTTCACGCCAACCATGTTTTTCCAGCATGGCGCGCGACAGCAAACAACGCAGTTGCGGACAAATCACCACCAGATAAGCCCGCCCAGTCTGCCGGCCAAACAACTCGACGACGCCGCCAACCTGGGCCAGTGCATCGGTCAACACCTCGAGTTCACCTTCGGGGACGGAACCGACCAGAGTCTGGAGAAACTTTTTGGGTTTCGCCAATTGCTTCAGGTCCATATCCAGCGACTTGAACGGCATCAGTTCATCGAGCAAAACCGCTTCATGTTGATGCTCACGCTCGAACTGTTCGTGCTTGGCGCGGCAT
>JAIFKV010000170.1 GCA_020049415.1 Betaproteobacteria bacterium | reverse complement strand
CATTGATCGAACTCGACCGCATCGCCGACAAGGCGCGCGAAGGCAGCAAGGTCGCCGAACTGTTCGATGCCACGCTGGAATTGCGCCGCTTTGAAAAAAACCATTTTCTCTATCAACAGGCGGGCGACCTGGAGGATCACGCCCGCTACGCCGGGCGCACTCGCGAACTGCTGAAACGGGACGCCCAGGAGTTGGACGGCCTCGCCGGCCAAGGCACCACCCGCAGCCTGCTCGATGATCTCGATCGCTACACCGGCGCAATGGCGGCGCATGACCGTCGGCGAACGGCTCGCCCTGCTCGAACGCCAGTCGCTCAATACCGCACTGGCGGCGCACCAACGCAATCTGCTGGTTTCGCTGGCGGTAGTTGCGGCGCTGCTGATGCTCACCGGCGTGCTGCTGGCGCGTCAGGTCACGCGTCCATTGCGAGCGATGGAAACCCGCATGAAAGCCGTCGCCAGCGGCCAATTGACGCGTCTAGCGCTGGACAGCCCGGAACGCGAGTTCGTCTCCCTCGCGGCGGCCTTCAACCACGTTCTCGACGAACTGGAACGCCGTCAGCACACGTTGCTGCGCGCGGAGAAACTCGCCTCGCTCGGCACCCTGCTTTCCGGTGTGGCGCATGAGTTGAATAATCCGCTATCGAATATTTCTTCTTCGGCACAGATCCTCCGGGAAGACGCCAGCATCGACCCGACATTTCACCAGCAACTAATCGAAGACATCGACACCGAAACCCTGCGCGCCCGCCGTATCGTGCGCAGCTTGCTCGATTACGCCGGCGACCGCGAATTCAAACCCGCCGCCGTGCCGCTGGTCGAACTGGTGGTAGAAACCCTGCGTTTTCTCAAATCGAAACGTCCGCCCGGCGTTGAGATGCATGTCGAAATCCCCCCCGATCTGGCGGTGATGGGCGATCGCCCCCGCTTGCAACAAGCATTGCTCAACCTGATCGTCAACGCATGGGACGCGATGAGCGAAGCGGACAACCATGGCGGGAACGAACTCGCCATTTCAGCGCGCGCCAGCGTGGTCGGCGACGTCGATGGCTATCCCGCGCCAGCCGGCCAATGCCGACCTGGCGCCAAGGTGATTGATCTGTGCCTCGCCGACAGCGGCCCCGGCATTCCGCCGGAACTGCTCACACGCGTGTTCGACCCGTTTTTCACCACCAAGGCGGTCGGCCACGGCAGCGGCCTTGGACTGTTCATCACCTACGAAATCATCGAAGAACATGGCGGCTGCATCGGCGTCGCCAACCGGCCAGAAGGCGGCGCCGAATTCCGCATCCGGCTTCCAAGCGCTTAGGGTGCGACATGCGCACCATCAACCCCACGGTGCGCGCGGCGCACCTTACAGAATGGATACAAGCATGACCAACCGCCTCCTCCTCGTCGACGACGAGCGCATCGCCTTGCGCAATCTGGAACATGTTCTCGCCAAGGAGGGTTACCAGATCACCGCCACCCAAAGTGGCTCGAATGCGCTTGAATTGCTCGATACACAACCGTTTGACCTGGTGCTGACCGACATGAAAATGGACAAGGTCGACGGCATGCATCTGCTGCGCCGCTGCAAGTCGCAGCATCCCGACACCGAAGTCATCATGATCACCGGCTACGCGACACTGGAAACTGCGGTTGAAGCGATGAAAGAAGGCGCTTTCCACTACATCGCAAAACCGTTTCGCCTCGACGAAGTACGCAAGACGGTGGCCGAGGCGCTGGAAAAAATCCGCCTGAAACGCGAGAACCGCGCCCTGCGCGCCCAACTCGATGCCTTCGAGGGCCGCACCCGCGTAATCACTCGCGACGGCGGCATGCAGAAACTGCTCGACATGGCCCGGCAAGTCGCCCCCACCGGTTGCAACGTCCTCATCACCGGCGAATCCGGCACCGGCAAGGAACTGTTCGCACGTTGCCTGCATGACAACGGCGGTCGTGCCGATGGGCCATTCCTGGCGGTGAACTGCGGCGCATTCAACGAAGAACTGCTCGCCAATGAACTGTTCGGCCATGAAAAGGGCGCATTCACCGGCGCCATCGGCAAAACCGGCCTGCTTGTCGCCGCGCATGGCGGCACCCTGTTTCTTGATGAAGTCACCGAAATGTCACTCTCCATGCAGGTCAAATTGCTGCGCGTGATTCAGGAAAAGGAAGTTTTGCCAGTCGGTGGCACCAAGCCAAGCAAAGTGGATGTGCGCTTCATCGCCGCCAGTAACCGCGACATGAAAGCCTGGGTGGCGGAAGGCCGCTTCCGGCAAGACCTTTACTTCCGGCTCAATGTCGTCAATCTGCACATCCCGCCGTTGTCTCAACGGCGCGAAGACATCCCGCTGCTGGCGCAACATTTCCTCGACCGCGCCGCCCCGGTGATGGGCAAACCTGTGCGCGCCATCTCGGAAGAAGCCCTGGCGCTGCTGAAAGCCTACGACTTCCCCGGCAACGTGCGCGAACTGGAAAACATCATCGAACGCGGAGTTGCGCTCTGCCAGGGCGACAGCCTGGAAGCCGCCCACCTCCCCGACGACCTGCGAGACCTCAGCATCCGCGCCTTCCGCCGTCGCGACGGCCGTGTTATTCCACTGGAAGAACAGGAACGCGACTACATCCTCTGGGTACTGGAAGAAGCCCACGGCAACCAGACCCTGGCGGCACAGTTGCTCGGCATCGACCGGGTGTCGCTGTGGCGGAAGTTAAAGAAGTATGGCGACGAGAAAGGGTAAGACGACGTCCGCCAAGCCGCTCGAGCCTACTCCTCGTCGCCACTCGCTTTGGCAAGCATCTTTTCGGTTTCTTCCAGCGTTAAACGCAGGTCGTGCGCTGTTTTGCTGTCGCCCAAGGCGATGGCCGAACGAATTTGCAGCCCCAAGCAGGCACGCCACTCGGAGATGTGAATTTCATCCCGCAACAGGATCGGTTCGATCAAGTGGTTGGCCGCTATCGGGTCGCCCAGCTGTACCAGCACATGCCCAAGCGCAATACGGGCGAAGGCGTACTCGGGGTCGATTGCATGGGCTTTTCTGGCTAGCGGTTCAATCAACTCCAGGGGCTGCTTCATGTCGATGCGCACCAGCGCCAGGTTGGCCAGCAAGCGCGGGGTTTCCGGATATGTCTTCAGCAATTCTTCTATCTCTGCCGCCGCCTCTTCCAAGCGTCGCTGGCGGTAAAAGGCGACAAACAACATGTAACGCGCAGCGTCTTCGGGCGGCAAATCGATTTCAGAGGTGCCCTTGTTGACGATGCGAATATTGTAATTGCGCCTTTCACTGACCTGGCCTTTCAGCCACATCCACACCGATGCATGCCTTTCCACCAGACCTTGTTGCTGCAACCAGTAGTGCAATTCGTGACGATCGCCATCCGGGCCGCAGGGGCGCGCCAATAGATCGACAAGCGTGTTGCGCGCGGCAGCGTCGCCGTGTTTCGTGCGTTCTCGCAGCAGCACCAAAGCCAGAGTACGCATCGCTTTCCCAGACAGTTCCGCCATGCGCGCCAGATAGTCGACATGGGGCTTGAAGCGTTGCAACAACGGCAAGGCGGCATCCCAATCGGCGTTGCGCAATGATCCCAGCTCAAGCGTCGATGAAAGCGGCCACCAGGTGCTTGATTCGTCGATCTGCCAGTCGGGAACGTCGGAGCGTTCCAGGGCTTGCTGGAAGGTATGGAGCAAGGCGCCACATTTTCCGCCCGGGGGTGACGCGCGCAATCGCGCCAGAGCGTCTTCCGGTCGGCCCTGTCGCCAGGCGACATAAGCGGCTTGATAGTGCGCATGGTCGCTTACTTCTTTCAGATGCTCCGGCTGGGCTTCTTGCCAAGCTTTTTCGGCGGCATCGAAACGTTCAAGCAGAACCAGGCCGAACAGTTTGGCGTACAGGTCATCGCCGCGCAGCGGGGTAGCCGCTTCGAGCGCATCGCCCAAGGTCGCCAAATCCGCACTGCCATGCATCCAAAGGCGGAAATGCAGCAGGTGCCCCAACCCAAACACATTGTTCGGCGTCCTGAGTGTGGAATCCTCCAGAATCGCGGCGGCGCGTTCGACGTCTCCGCGCGAAAACGCGATCAGAGCGAGGTTGTTGCGGGCAGAGGCATGCTCAATGTTCGCGATAAGCGCCTCCGCCTCTTCCGCACGGTTGACGCTCAACAGGAAGCGGCAGGCATCCATACGCATCGATTCGTCCAGGCTCAGTGGCCCAAAAGGGGTTTCCACAGGCGCCGGTTCTTCTGACTGCGGCCCACCTTCAAGCACTTCAAGCCGGCGCAGTGCGGTTATGGTCAGCGCCGGAAATTCTTCCCGCGTCGACAAGTGCAGCGCTTGCCAGGCTGCAGGACTGTTGGGCGAAGCATGTGTCCAATCCCAGGCGGCAACTGCCGCCGTCAGCCTGTCACCGCCGAGGTGGGCGACATCCCAAGCCAGCGCATAAAGCGGCTTGAAATGCGGATAACGCTGACTCAGCGTGCTGATGCGCCACATTGCCTCGTCAAGATTCCCATCGTTGACAAGGCGTCGGATGGCTTCCATTTGCGCGGGTTGCGGGCGTTCTTCGTGGACGGGTTTCTTTTTCATGATGCGAATATTGCATTGCAAAGTATTTCGGGGGCCGCATTTTATGGGCTTTGTGCCGCCTTGGGTTTCACCGCCAACAGCAGCGCGTATGGCAACACCTTCAGCACGCGCGCTAAATGTGGCGACAGATCGACACAGGCTGCGCCCCAGTCGGCGCCGATGGGGAGCTGCAAAGAATTTCCGACGAGCTTGCCGAATTGGCGTCTGTTCCATGGAAGGGCACCGCGTCGAGACGCATGCCGTCGACGCCGGCATCGAACCAGAAGCGCATCGCCTGCATCACCGCTTTGAACACATGCGGACTGGCAAAATTGAGGTCCGGTTGATGGGAGAAAAAGCGATGCCAGTAATAGGCCCGCGCGACTTCATCCCAGGCCCAGTTGGATTTTTATCCGTGGGGCATCGTCCGCAGCCACAACGATCTAGGCCCCAACTCAGAACTCGTTGCGTATCCGCTTATAGCCTTTTACCAACTCATGATTGGCTTGGGTGACGCTTTCCGAAAATCCGGTCTGATCGGCGGTTACCGGTTGGATGGTGGC
>JAIFKV010000150.1 GCA_020049415.1 Betaproteobacteria bacterium | reverse complement strand
TCAGAATTGATAGACAAAAAAAGGCCCGCAGTGGAGCACTGCGGGCCTGTAAAACTGGCTACTGGTCAGTCAGATGCGCGGGTCAGTCTCCACTCGGGCCGTTATGGCAGTCGTAGCAGCCCACTTTCTGACCGGCTGTGTAATTCACCGTTCTGCCGTCGGCGTTGAAGCTGCGTGCGGTCTTCACCGTTGACAAAACACCGCCTCGGTAGTCGGCGCCATGACAGTAGGCGCAGGCTGTGGCGTTATTTTCGGCATAGTCCCCGTGCTTGCTCACCCAGGCGCTGCCGATGGTGTGCATGCCGTGCGGGCCGCCGTTCGCGGTGATGGGTACGCTCTTGTGACAGGCGGTGCATTCGCCGATGGTGCCCTTGCGGCCCTGGACGTCGAGGGACAGCAAATTGTCGTTCTGATGCGAACTGGGATATTCGGCATGCGTCGGGCCGTGGCAGGCTTCGCACTGCAAACCGCCGTGGCCTTTGCTCATGCGGAACAACGAGAAGCCGGCCGCCGGCGTGTTTGGATTGCTGGCATAGCGCGTATCGACCCATTTCTTCAGGATGCCGGTTGACGTAACGGCGGCGGTTTCACGCTTGCCGTCGTGGTGACAGGCCTGGCAATTGGGCTGATCCAGCCAGCCGACCCGGCCGGCGCGGCCGACGTTGGACATGCTGCCGTGGCAGGCCTGGCAATCCATGGTGGCATTGCCATTGGCATCGACCGCGTCGCCCATTGCGCCGCGCAGGCACTTGGTTTCGGAGCCGGGGTGGCACTGGTAGCAGGCGCTGCGATTGGTAATGCTGCCGAGCAGGACGCCGGTGTTGGCATCCTTGACCTGGGCATGATGGCCGTGGATCGCTTCGGTCAACGGTTTCACGCCGGCGATGCCAGTACCGGGCAGCGCGTTCGAGGCGTGGCAGGTGGCGCACAGGATGGGTTTGCCCTGATTTACCGTGGCAAGCAGGCCGGACGCCGAGTAGCCCTTGGCCTGCAAGGCGCTGGTATAGGCCGCTTTGCCCAACTGCTTCTCGTCATGCAGACGCAGCACATTCATCTTGAAGTCCCGCTCCCGGTTGAGCTGGTTGACCCAGCCGGCATTCGGCATGGCGTCGGCCGAGGAACCGGAAGCATGGCAACTGGCGCAACTCATTTCGTCAGACACCGGCAGCACCACCCGAGCCTGTGCCAGCACCCTGCCGGTGGTGTCGCGCGCTACCACTTTGACCAGCGGATACGGATTGAACTTGCCGGTGTCGTCGTAAGGGGTGATCGGGATGCCTTCGGCCAGGAACATCTTGTCAGTGGCGTTGTAGCCCATCGGCTGTGGCGCCGATGAGGCCATCATATTGCCGGTGAGGCCGGTTTCCGGCGCCGGTTCCACGCCGAACAAGGCTTTCGCGTATTGCCAGAAATTGCTCTTGTTGCCGGAACTGCTGTTGATCGAGCCATCCGGATCGGCCATCGCTTCATATGACAGCGATACCCCCTGCGTGACCACTTGGGTGGAGGTATTGTTGACCAGTTGCGCGCGCAGGTTGTTGAAGGGCGGCAGGATGGCAAACACCGAGTAGTCGCCGTCCATGCAGTGCATGCCCAGATCGTTCCAGGCCAGCAGGGTGTAGCCGCTCAATGTGGCGCTGCCGCCGGGAGGCAAGGTGGCGGCTTGCACGGTGATCTGAACAACAGCGGACTGGCGGCTGTCGCGCACGGTCATCAGGGTGTTGCCAACTGCTTTGGCTTTTACCTGGATGGTGTTGCCGCTCAGGCTGGCGGTGGCAATGTTGCTGTTGGGGCTGGTGATGGAGACGCGTCCAGCGGCGTTGCTGATGTTGAAGACGCCACTCTGGCCCGGAATCAACAGCAGATTGCCCGGTGACAGGGCAAGACCGGAGCCCGAGTTGGGCGGCGGGGTGATGACCGCTGCGCTGACCTGCACCGTCACCTCGACCGTCCGTTTCTTGTCCTTGACGCTGATCTTTGTGCTGCCGGCTGATTTGCCCTGGATTTTCACGTTGCCATCTTTGAATTCCGCGCTGGCAATTCTTGTATTGGCGGATGTGGCTTTGACGCTGCCATTGGCATTGGCGACTTTGGCGAAGACCTGCTCGCCGACCTTGACGCTCACTGTCGAGGGGGTGACTGACAGAGTCCTTCCGTCGTCATCGGCGAAAACAGCGCCGATCAGAAAAAGCAGGGGCAACAAGAGCCACCTGAAATTGAATGTACTGGGCATGACTTCCTCCTTGGGGCCGAATAAAGGCATGGAACGCTTCCATGTTGCCGTCATGTTCAGCCCCCTATCTTAATAAGGTCTTAAGGCAAGCTTAAGAACATCTTAAGAAACTATGCTCATGCGTATCCTGATTATCGAAGATGACCCACTCCTGGGAGACGGCCTCTACAGCGGGCTGCGTTCGCTCGGCTTTGTGCCCGACTGGGTGCAGGCCGCCAGTCTGGCCTGGCCCGCCCTGCTCAGCGAAGACTATGCGGCGGCAGTGCTGGATATCGGATTGCCGGGAGAAGACGGCATCTCGTTGTTGCAGCGTCTGCGCCAGCAACAGCGGACGCTGCCGGTACTGATCCTGACCGCACGAGATGGGAAAAGCGACAAACTGGCCGGCTTCAAGGCGGGGGCCGATGACTACGTGATCAAGCCGGTCGATATGGAAGAACTCGCCGCCCGCCTGCATGCGTTGATTCGGCGCGCACAGGGCCAGATTCGCCACTGTCTGGTAGCGGGTGAGATTGAGCTGGACCCGCAGGCACGCAGGGTGCGGTTGTCGGGTGAGCCGATCAACTTGTCCGGGCGAGAGTACGCCTTGCTGGAGAAACTGATGTCGAATCTTGGCCGCGTGCTGTCCAAGTCGCAGCTTGAAGCTGCGTTGTATGGCTGGGGGGAGGGGGTGGAAAGCAATACGGTGGAGGTCCACATCCACCATCTGCGCCGCAAACTGGGCAGCGGCCGCATTGTCACCCTGCGTGGCATTGGTTACATGATGGAAGCCTGAACTGCGATGCTGAAATCGCTACAGGCCAGATTGATCTCGGCAGCGATTGCCGTTCTGCTCGCCTGCGGCCTGTTCGCGGCGGTCGGCAGCTATCGTGCTGCCAGTCTCGAAGCGGATGAAATACTCGATGCTCATCTGGCGCAACTGGTGCAGACCCTGATGTTCCTGAGTCGCATCAACGAAGGACGCGGCATCGGTGATATTGGTGTCGGCGTGCATTCGGATCACAGCTACACCACCTTCCAGATCTGGCAATTGAAGCTGCCGCCAGCGTCCGCCGGTGCTCATGTATCCAGCGATCCGCGTCCGTTTCCCCGGTTGATTCTGCGCTCCGGCGATATGGAAAGCAGCCGCGCTTTCGAGCGGCGCGACGGCTACAGCAACGATGCCTTTGCCGCACGCACCTTTCGTATTCTGGCCAGGACTTCGGCCGATGGCGTCTATCGCGTCATCGCCGGGCAGGATCTGCTGGATCGAAGGGAAATGGTGGAAGGGATCGCACGCAGCAACATTCGGCCGTATCTGCTCATTCTGCCGCTGGGCATCCTGACTCTGATCGGCTTGATCTATTACAGTCTGGGGCCGATTCGCAGGTTGACGGCGGAGGTGTCGTCGTGCGAACCGAGTCATCTGACGCCCCTGTCGTTCGATGCGGTGCCACAGGAACTGAAGCCGTTGATCTCGGCGCTGAATTCGTTGTTGCAGCGTTTGCATACTGCGATGGAATCGGAACGGCGCTTTACCGGCGATGCGGCACATGAACTGCGCACGCCGATTGCAGCCTTGCGCGCCCAGCTCGACGCGATGCGTTTGGCGGGTGACAAACACACGCGCATGCAGGCGCAGCAGCAGGCGGCTATTTCGGCTGATCGTCTGGCGCGGCTGTTGAATCAGTTGCTCACGCTGAGTCGGCTCGATGCTGCCCTGAAGCCAGGCGAAAATACGACAGATCTGGCGTTGTTGGCGCGCGAGCTTTGCCAGGACATGGGGCCTCAAGCGATCCAGAAGCAGATCGACCTGTCGCTGCATGCGCTGAGCGCACCCCTGCGCGCGGATGCGGAAGCACTCCGCATCCTGATTCGCAACCTGCTTGACAATGCCCTGCGTTACACGCCGCGCGGTGGTCGCGTCGAGATCAGCGTCGCCTCAACGGGGGGGCGGGTCCGCATGCTGGTGGCGGACAGCGGGCCGGGTGTGCCGGCGGCGCAACGGGCGGCGCTGGGACAGCGTTTCAATCGGCTGGATCAAGCCGATGGCAACGGCGTCGGCCTCGGCTTGTCGATCGTGCTGCGCATCGTCGAGCAATACCATGGCCGAGTGGCGTTCGGCCCAGGGCTGGATCTTCGGGGTTTGGCAGTCAGTGTGGAACTGCCCGTTTCAATTGAGTCGGAGATGCCGGAATAAGCAAAATTTTCTGGCGCTGAATAACGTGACTGAATCGTTAATGTGCAACTCGGTGCTATGAGATGGTTGGCTGTATAACAAATTGTTATCAATGTGTGCGCATCATTGTTTTTTGCCGACATGCCGGATGATCAAGGATAGGTAGGATGGGCCAAGCGCAGCGGGCCCATCACGCGCAATGTTCGATCGGCCCGCTGCGCTTGGCCATCCTGCAAAATTTGATGACTACGAACTGTTTTGCCCTGTGCTAGTGCGGGGTTGTCGGGTTTTAGTGCAATACACGCCGATGCCATGCCCCGGGCATGGCCTCCAATATGGCTTTCGAGAGTTGGCACGATTGCTGCTCTTTGTCGAATACCTGAACCCTGTTCGATTGGAGTAACAAAATGTCCGGCTTCGATAATCCCTTCAATTCCAAGATCAAACTGAACCGTGGCGGTTGCACCTGCGGCCATCACAAGAATCAGGCCGAACACGACAAGGTCGTGGCGCCAAGCGGCGAAGATGCGGTGATGGAACGGGTCGTGCAATCGACGCTGATGCGCGCGATCTTCCCGCAAGACACCACGCGCCGCGCCTTCCTGCAAGCCGTTGGCGCCGGCACTGCGTTCGCCGCGCTGTCGACACTGTTCCCGCTCTCCGCCGCCACCGCGATGGCGGCCGAACCCGGTCCGCTGGAGAAGAAAGACCTGAAGATCGGCTTCATTCCAATCACCTGTGCGACGCCGATCATCATGGCCGGCCCGATGGGTTTCTACGCCAAGCAGGGTCTGAACGTGACCTTGCAGAAAACCGCCGGCTGGGCGGTGGTGCGCGACAAGGTGATCAATAACGAATACGACGCTTCGCACATGCTGTCGCCGATGCCGCTGGCGATGAGCCTGGGCCTGGGCTCGCAGGCGGTGCCGACCGATGTGGCCGCGATCGAGAACATCAATGGTCAGGCGATCACGATGCACATCAAGCACAAAGACAAGATGGACCCGAAGAGCTGGAAGGGCATGAAGTTCGGCCTGCCGTTCGACTACTCCATCCACAACCTGCTGCTGCGTTACTTCCTGGCCGAGCACGGTCTCGACCCGGATCAGGATGTCGAGCTGCGCATCATGCCACCGCCGGACATGGTGGCGAACCTGCGCGCCGGCAACATCGACGGCTTCCTCGGGCCGGAGCCGTTCAACCAGCGCGCGGTGTTCGAAGGTGTCGGCTTCATCCACACGCTGTCGCGTGACATCTGGGACGGTCACCCGTGCTGCGCGTTCGGCGTCACCGAAGGCTTCGCCAAGGAGAACCCGAATACCTTCGCCGCCATGTTCCGCGCCATCGCGCTGGCCACCGAGTACGCCCACAAGGCGGAGAACCGGCCGGCAATCATCAAGGCGATCGCGCCGGCCAACTACCTGAACCAGCCGGAAATCGTGCTGGAACAGGTAATGACCGGCCGTTTCGCCGATGGCCTTGGCAACATCAAGAACGTGCCGGACCGGGTCGATTTCGATCCCTTCCCGTGGCAGTCGATGGCGGTCTGGATGCTGACCCAGATGAAACGCTGGGGCTACATCAAGGGCGATGTGAACTACAAGCAGATCGCCGAAC
>JAIFKV010000199.1 GCA_020049415.1 Betaproteobacteria bacterium | reverse complement strand
ATTCGACACGCGGCGGCCGAGCGAGTGGCCCGCCGCATCCCGGACGGGCCGGCACAAATGCTCGATCCAGCGCAACTCGCCGTTCTTGTGGCGAATACGGAGTTCGATATCACGCACGCCGTTACGCTCGCCCTCGTGCAAATGTTCGAGCAGGCTGGCGCGATCATCGTCGTGGGTGATCTCGATATACAACACCGGACGCGCCAGAAACTCGTCGGCGCGATACCGGCATCGTCGATCCAGGTTTCCCAGTCGTAGGTGAAGTCGGCGACCGTGCGGTACTTGGTTTCCGCCTCCCGCAGTTCGGCAGTGCGCTGTGCCACCAACTGTTCGAGTTGTTCTTGATGGCGTTCCAGTACCTCCCGCGCCGCCTTCCGTTCGCTGATGTCGGAAAGAGCTACCCGCAGCGCCGTCCCGCCAGCGCCGACTTTTTGCGGCGCGCAATCAAGTTGCGCCTGAAACACCGAACCATCGCCGCGCTGCATGGCCAGGTCCACGCTGTGGGGTTCTGCGTGCTGCTTGACGCTCTCGAAATGCCGCAGCCAGGCATCCCGATCCGCCGGCGCGACGCATGCCGCGAAGCGATGATGCAACAACGCCTTGCGCTCCCGGCCCAGCAGCGTGGCGCCGGTGAGGTTGATTTCCTCGATGACGCCTTCCGCTGCGAGCGTGAGATAGCCGACCGGGGCGAATTCGTAAAGATCGAGGTAACGGTCACGTGCATCCTCAAGGGCCTGCTGCGTACGCCGCAAGGCCTCGTTCTGCATCTCCAACTCGATCTGGTGTACCTGTAGTTCGTGCAGCAGGTCGGCAACCGGCCGCTCCGGCGTGGTCTCGGGTGTGGCGGCGAGTTGCGCCTCGGCGGCGGCGCGCAGGGAAGCGGAGCTGATGGGTTTATCGGTCATGATGTGTCTCCTGCATCTTGCAGCAGAAATAGTTCCAATTCGTCAATCGGCAACGGCCAGCTGAACAGATAGCCCTGAAAGGCATGGCAGCCGTGCATTTCGAGAAAATAGCGTTGCGCCTCGGTTTCGACGCCTTCGGCAATCACGTCCATGGCCAGTCCGCGCCCCATGCTGATGATGGTGCGGGCAATGGTTTCGTCATTCCGGTTGCCCGGCAGGTCACGCACGAAGGAGCGGTCGATCTTGAGTTGATCAAGCGGCAATTGCGCCAGATAGGCGAGCGACGAGTAGCCGGTGCCGAAATCGTCCATGGCAAAACTCACCCCCAGCTGTTTGATCGCGGTCATTTTCTTGATCGTGTCGGCGACATCTTCCAGCACCACGCTTTCTGTCAGTTCGAGTTTCAGGCAGGTCGGATTGGCGCCGCTGGCGACAAGCACGAGGTCGACATGCTCGACAAAGTCAGCCTGGCGGAACTGCCGGGCGCTGACATTCACGGCGATTTGCAATTTGCGCGTAGTGGCTTCGGCGGCCCAGGCCGCCAGCTGGGCGCAGGCCGCTTCCAACACCCACAAGCCGATCGGCAATATCAGGCCGGTTTCTTCCGCCAACGGAATGAACTCATTCGGCGGCACCAGGCCGCGCTGCGGATGCTGCCAGCGCAGCAAGGCCTCGACGCCGGTCACGTGGCCTTTGGCATCGATTTGCGGCTGGTAGTAAAGCCGCAATTGCTGGCGCTTGAGCGCCTTGCGCAGTTCGGCTTCGAGTGCGCTGCGTTGGTCCAGTTCGGCCTGCATGGCCGGGTCGAAAAAGCGCAACAGGTTGCGCCCGGCATTCTTCGCCTGATACAGCGCCAGGTCGGCATGCTTGAACAACTCATCGACCGTATCGCCGACATGAAACAGGCGGACGCCGATGCTGAGCTGGCAATGGTATTCGTCGCCCTTGAGCGTGAATGGCTGGTCGAAGGCGGCGCGCAGCTTTTCGCCCAGATGCCCCGCCAGAGCGACCGCCTCATGGGTATCCGCCCCCAGATCCTCCAGCAGCACGACAAATTCATCACCGCCCTGGCGCGCCACCGTGTCGCCTTCGCGCACTACTGCGCGCAGGCGCTGCGCTACGGCGACCAGCAGCAGGTCGCCGATAGCGTGGCCGCGCGTGTCGTTGAGCGCCTTGAAGTTGTCGAGGTCGATGAAGAACAGGGCGCCGTAAAGCTTGCTGCGCGCGGTGGCGGCCACCGCCTGGCCCAGGCGGTCTTGCAGCAGGCGGCGGTTGGGCAAGCTGGTGAGCGCATCGTAGTAGGCCAGGCGGTGAATCTCGGCCTCGGCTTCCTTGTCATCGGTGATATCGGAAAAATTGGCGACGTAGTAGGCGATGCCGCGGTCGGGCGTGACAATCGCCGTGATATTCAGCATCTCGGCGTAGATCTTGCCGTTCTTGTGCCGGTTCCAGATTTCACCCTGCCAGTGTCCATCGTCCTTGATCGCTTGCCACATGCGCTGATAAAACAGCGGGCTGTGACGTCCCGAACCGAGCAAGGCCGTCGTTTGCCCGACGGCTTCTTCGGCGCTGTAGCCGGTCATCCGCGTGAAGGCCGGGTTCACCCGCAGGATGACACCGTTGGGGTCGGTGATCGCCATGCCGTTTTGGGTCGAGAAAGCAACAGCGGCAATGCGCAGTTCGTCTTCGGCCAGCCTGCGTTCGGTGATGTTGGTATGGGAAATCACCACGCCCCGGCGTTTGTCGCCCAGCGGCGTGGCGTACATCAGAAACCAGCGTTGCTGGGTCGGCGAGTGACAGGGATATTCGAGGCTGAAACTCGGCAGGCGGCCATCGAGGACGGCGCGGATGCCAGCGTAGGCGTCATCCGCGCCTTGCGTCGACGCGCCGACGCTGCCCTGGCAGATATCCAGATAACTCACCCCGAGCTGCGTCTGCTGGGCCGCCATTGCGGGCGCGCTGGCGTTGTCGCGGGCGAAGCGCCGCCAGGCTTCATTCACTGCGACGATAACGCCGTCGCGGTCGAGCACAGCGATCTGCGCCACCATGGCGTCGAGGACAGCGGTTTTGAATTCCTCGTTCTCCTTGATGATCGCCGCCGCTCGCTTGCGGGCCGAGATGTCGCTGAGGGTCACCCGCAGCGCCTTACCCGCAACGAGGCATTTCGTCCCGCCAGCGCCGCCCCCGGGGATACCGCTACGCATCACTTTTTGCGGCGCGCAATCAAGCTGGGCGTGGAATACATTGCCATCGCCGCGCTGTAGGGCGAGTTCCACGCTGGCAGCTTCGCCGCACACCTGGATGCGCTCGAATTGCCGCAGCCAGGCATCCCGATCCTCGGCCGCCACGCACGCCGTGAAGCGATGCTGCAACAACGCCTTGCGCTCCAGTCCCAGCAGTTTGACGCCGGTGAGGTTGATTGCCTCGATGAAGCCTTCCGCCGAGAGCGTGAGATAGCCGACCGGGGCGAATTCGTAGAGATCGAGGTAACCGTCACGTGCATCCTCAAGTCCCTGCTGCGTCTGGCGCAAGGCCTCGTTTTGCATTTCCAGTTCGATCTGGTGTACCTGCAGTTCGTGCAACAGGTCGGCCACCGGCCGCGCCGGCGTGGTCTCTGGTGTGGCGGCAAGTTGCGCCTCGGCGGCGGCGCGCAGGGGCAGATTGTTGCCCAGGCTGATCATGGTGTTACATCCAGCGAGGCTCCAACCAGATGCGTGATGCGTCCGCTGGCATCGGCCATCGGCAGGGCGCGCGCGCGCACCTCGCGCTGCGTGCCATCCTGGCGGGTGATGCGATAGGTGATGTCGTAGGGCGTGCGATTGGCGACGGCACTCTGCATCGCCGCCGTCACCCGTGCCCGATCGTCTTCGCTCAGGGCCTTCAGCACATCGTCCAGCACCATCGGCTGACTGCTCACCGGGTAGCCGAAGAGTTTGTACATCTCGTCCGACCAGTGGGCCCTGCCGCTGTCCACGTCCAGTTCCCAGCTACCGAGGTGGGCAATTTCCTGCGCCGTGGCCAAAATAGCCTCGTTGCGTTGCGCGGCGACACTCAGCCGCTTGAAGTCGGAGACTTCGGTAAAGGTCAGCACCACGCCCTCGATCACGTTGTCGAACGTGCGGTAAGGCTGGATGCGCGCCAGATACCACTTGCCGTCGGCAGTGCGCACTTCGCGCTCTTTCGGGACCAGCGTGTCGAGCACGGCTTGCGACTCGACCAACAGATCCTGGCTGTCGAAATTCGACTTAATGTCGGCCAGCGGGCGGCCGATGTCGCTGGCGATCAGCGGGTAAATCTTCAGCGCCTCGCGCGTGTAGCGGCGGATGGCCAGTTGGTGATCGAGGAACAGAGTGCCGGTATGGATGTTGTCCATCAGGTTTTTCATGTCGTTCTGGACGCCGCTCAACTGCTCGACTTTGGCATTCAATTCGCTGTTCACCGTCAGCATTTCTTCATTCAGCGATTGCAACTCCTCTTTCGAGGTTTCCAACTCTTCATTGCTGCTTTGCAGTTCTTCGTTGGTAGATTGCAATTCCTCGTTGGCGGATTTGAGTTCTTCGTTGGTCGCCTGCTCTGCCTGGATGGTGCTTTGCAGGTTTTCGCGGGCATAGGCCACTTCACGCTCCAACTCGGCGACGCGCACCGCCTCGGCGCTGCTCGGCGCGGCGCCACGCTTGCTACGCGTGCGCCGAGCCGCAACAGGAGCGGCAACATCCTGAAAGCTCACCAGCAGCAAGTCTTCGCCGTCGGCCGCCTGCCCCGGCAGCGGCCGCACACTAAGGCTCACCGTGCGACTGCCGCCGTCATCGCCGGGTAGCGTCACTTCCCGGTTGAGAGTTGGCTTCGCCAGGCTGGCCGCCGCCAGCAAGGCGGCGCGCAACTCGAGTTGCAGGCCCGCACGCGCCATCTCCACCACCTGCGTACTGATCGGGCCGGGCGGTGGCCGCAGATAGTTGCCGGCATCGCCATGCACAAAAAGAATGTTGCCCTTGCGGTCGGTGGTGACCGACGCCGGTGCGAAAGCTTGCAGCAAGGCGCGCTGGCTCAGTTCGGCGATTCTGCTCGTCCTGGGGTTGCCGGCGGTCGCTGTCATGGGGGGTTTGAGCGGTTGCATATGGCTCCAGTTCGGGTCGTTACAGATGCTGGTCATGCCGCTGGAGGCATGCTCTCCGAACTGGACAAGAACAGCACCCCATCCGGATTGAGGGCGTAGTGAAAGCTGGGGACGAGCCGGTCTTGCTGTTCGCTTTCCAGATAGATCAGGAGGTTGCGGCAACTCAGCAGATCAAGCTTGGTGAAGGGCGGATCCTTGATCACACTGTGTACGGCAAACACCACTTTCTCGCGGATGCTCTTCTTTACCTTGAAGCCCCCGTTTTCATCCGGGTCCTTGAGGAAGAAGCGGCGCAAGCGCTCCGGCGTCACATCCTGGGCGATATTGGGCGGATAGCTGCCGGCGCGCGCCGTGGCGATGGCGTCGTCGTCGAGGTCGGTGGCGAAGATCTGGAAGTCCCACGCCTGCGGGCGGATGAGGATGTCCTCGTCGAGTAATTCCTGCAGCACCATGGCGATCGAATAGGCTTCCTCGCCGCTGGCGCAACCGGCCACCCAGACGCGAAAGACATCGCCGGCCGACTTGGCCGCCAGCAAAGGCGGCAAAATACTTACCTTCAACGCGGTAAAGGCTTCCGGATCACGGAAAAAGTTGGTGACGTTGATCAGCAATTCCTTGAACAGCGCCTGGATTTCGGCGGGGTTTTTCTTCAGAAAACGTGCGTAGACCGCCAGATCGTCGATGGCGTGCTGCACCATCCGCCGCTCGATGCGGCGACCGATGGTGCTCTTTTTGTAGAGCGAGAAATCGTGGCCGGTGGCGCTACGCAGTTGCAGCAGGATCTGGTTGATGCCGCTGATGGTTAGCTCGGGTTGGATCGCCGGCAGGCACAGACGGTAGATCGACTGTTTGGCCAATTGCTGCAGCATCGCCGGCATTTCTTCCACCGGCAGGATATGAGTGGCGTAACCAGCGGCGATGGCGCTCTTCGGCATGCCGTCGTAGCGCGCGCTGACGGGGTCTTGTACCAGGCACACGCCGCCGGCGCCGAAGATGGCGCGCAGGCCCAGCGTGCCGTCTGTGTTGGTGCCGGAGAGGATGATGCCGATGGCACGCACGCCCTGAGCCTCGGCCAGCGCGCGCAGGAATCCATCGATCGGCATGCGCCGGCCACGCGGCAGTTCCGGCAGATGCAGTTGCAGCACGCCGTTAAGGATGCTCATCTCGCGGTTGGGCGGAA
>JAIFKV010000100.1 GCA_020049415.1 Betaproteobacteria bacterium | reverse complement strand
GGAAAAGCGATAGCGCCTTCCGCCAACGCTCGGTGCATACGGCGGAAGGCGCCGGCAAGAAGCCGCCGGCTTTTCCGCCCTACGTGCGGCGTAAATATTGGCTGCGTTAAAACCAGTGGCTCTCTTTTGAAATTCGAGCGGTCAATGCGTTTTTTTACACGAATCCTGGACCCGGCATTCGCCGAGGTCCAGAGCCTAACGTTCAGTTTCCGCCTGGTTTCCGCGCAATTGCTTCGACTGCGACTTCACGTACTTTGCCGTCGGCGGCTTTGACTCGCACTGTCATGGGGACTTTTTCGCCCGGTTTTATCTGGTGTTTCAAGCCGATCAACATGACATGTAAATCACCCGGTTCCAGGCGCACGGTTTTACCTTTTGGCAGCGGGATTTCGGTTAGCTGACGCATTTCCATGACGCCATCCTGCATGCGCATGAAGTGAAGCTCGAATTCTCTTGAAACCGGGCTGTTGCCGCCGATCAGACTCATGTCGGCATCGGCGGTCAGGTCCATGAAGCCTGCGGCGACCTTCTGACCCGGCGCGGTGGCGCGCACCCAGGCGTTTTCGATCTTGACGTTGTCGGCCAGGGTGGCAGTGGCGAGCAAGCAAGCAGAGAAAAACAACCCAAGCGTTCGTTGCATCATTGATTCCTTAAAAAAACGCGCCGCCACTAACGAATCGACGCGAAGCGATTCGGGCGGCGCAATTTTGGCTCAGAATTTGACGTTCAAGCCGGCATAAATCGAGCGGCCCATGCCGGGGACGGCGGTACCCCATTGCGGGTAATTGGGCAGCGCCGGGTTGGTCATGGTGGTGCCTTGGCCGGTGTAAGCGCCGCCGGTGGGCAGATAGTAAAACTTGTCGAACAGGTTTTCGATGCCGAAATCGACACGCACTTGCTTCCAGGCATAACTGCCGCGCAGATTGACCAGGCCATAACCCGGTGTCTTGATTTCGTTGCGCATTGCCGAAACGTTGTCCTTGGCTTGCACCATCACCAGCTCCGCGCTGTTGTCCCAGCCGCCCTTTTGCTGGGTGAGCGCAACTTTGGCGTTCAGCGGCATGATGTTGTACAGGTTGTCGTCGGTATCCTGGTTGGTGCCTTTGGTGTAGTTCAGCAGCCCTTTGAGCGCAAAATTCCCCCAACCGGTGTTGGCCAGTGGCATGTGGCCGGAGAGGTCAATGCCGTACAGTCGGGCGGATTGGTTGACGTATTTGAGAACACTGAATTTGTCCGTCACCCGTGTCGTGGCTGGCTGATTGGTGGCGGCATTCCACTGCACCGCGTCGATGTAATCATTGACATCACTGTAAAACGGCGTCGCTTTCAACCCCCAACTACTGTTGGCGGCGTGCCAATCAAAGGTGGCGGAGATTTTGTCGGCCTTCTCCGGCTTCAGATTGATATCGCCCAGGTAACCATTGCCATCGCCGACAAAGTTGTTCATCAGCGCGGCCATCTGCCAGGTGGACCAGGTATAGCGTTCATACACATTGGGCGAACGCTCCTTATGAGCAAAGCCGAACTCGATGTCCAACTGGGCATTGGCGCTGTAACGGGCGAGCGCGGTGAGATCCAGATTGTGATCGGTTTTCTTGTGATCCTGAGCGTTGAAAGCGGCGGCATCACGCCCTTGGAAACTCATCATATTGGCCGGGTTGTAACCCACCACATCACCGGCATTCATGCTGACTTGTTCGACGCGGGCGCCCAGCAGGGTCATCCACTGAGACTGCTGGTGGGCTTCCCATTCGCCAAACAGCGCGGCGCGATCGCGTTCGCCGTCTTTGATGTTCCAGAAGGTGCCCGGCCACATGCCAGCGCCTGACGGCGGCCACCAGTCGTCAAGCCGGTATTGCTGAATTTCGCCGCCGACGCGCAAGCGGTCTTGCGCGGTGAGCGCGACATCGGCCTTGACGCTGAATCCCGTTGTTTTACCTTCGGTGTACATCGGCATGCCGGAGGCGCAGGTGGTGCTGATCGGGCCGCAGGGAGAACCATCGATTGCGGTGGGGCCGCCGGAGCCGATGGGAGGTACGCCATTGCCGTACCAGAATCGCTTGTCGGCGCCAAAGTCCATGAAGTGATCGACTTTCTCGTGATAGGCGCGGGCTTCAAGCGAGCCCCAATCCAGTTTGCCCAGGTAGCGCAAATTCACGCTGTTCTGCTCGTTATTCAGCATGTCCATGCGCTGATTCGGGTAGAGCTGAAACGGCATGTCCTGGAAACCCAGTTTGGCTTCAAACAGATGCGCGTTGTTTTTGAACGCCAGTCCAACGGCGTGGTTGCGGGTTTCGTAGGCGGTGGAGCCGACTTCATCGCGCGGCAGCGTGTGGCCGATACGGCCGGTGAAATCGTAGGTTTTGAAGTCGTCGCCAGCGGTGTAATTGTCGGCCTGGCTGGTGGCGCCGCTGTAGCTGATATTGAATTGCTCGTTGGCATATGTGGCCGAGACATTGGCCCCGCGCGCGTTGTTGTTGCTGCGGTAGAACACCCCCGCTTCACCTTTGCTGATGGCTGCTTGGCCGGGGGCGGCGAATTCGGGTGCGCGTGATTCGGCGATGATGGCACCGCCGATGGCGTCACCGCCGCTGCTGACCGGGGTGATGCCGGCATAGACTTTCAGCGTCTCCACGTTGCTCGGGTCGATGTAGGACAGTACCGGGTTCATGTGGTTGGGGCAGGAGGCAATCAAATCCATGCCGTCCAGTTTGATTCGCAGACGGTCATCGGCCAGGCCATGAATCACCGGCAGGCTGGAAACTCCGCCAGCGCCGTAAAAGCTGACCCCGGGAACGTCACGCAGCAAACTTGCCGCGTCGCTGGTTGAGGAACGCATCGGCGCCAGTTCGGTTTCGCCGAGTTTGAACACGCTTGAACGTTGCAGTTGACTTCTGGGTGCGGTCACGACGATCTCATCCAGCATCGGGATGTCTGCCGCAAAACTATAAAAAGGACTGGCCGCCAATACCGCGACTAGGGGTTTCAAGCGCAACTTCATGTTCAAACTCCGGGATCAAAAAAGTGGCCGGATGGTAGTCAGCGCGCGACAGAACAGCGATGCGACATAGTGTCGCACCTTGAGAAAGGGGGCTTCAGACAAAAAAATACCCGCTTTGGCAATGCCAAAGCGGGTTAATCGATACGCAAGAACGTTTTAAAACGTAACACGTATGGAAGCGGGTTCATCTTAGCCAAACTGGCTCACGCTTTGAATGCGACATGTTGTCGCAGGTGGCTGGGCACGAAGGCTGGCTAGAATGCCGACATGCGTTTGTTCTCCAAATTATTCCGGGTAGACCACGAAGTGCTGCCAAGCGCCGCGCAGCAGCGTTTGATCAAGGTGCGCGCGGCGTTGATTCTGTGCGAATGGCTGGGTATCGGCTTGTTGGCGCTTGGTCTGGATGCGCGCTTGCCGCTGTTGTCGCTGGCTTTGATTCTGGCTTTACATGTTGTGCTGAACGGCATCGCCTGGCTGCGACTGCGCGCGGGTGGCTCGGCGCTGACGGAAGTGTCATTGCAATTGGCGGTGGATGCGGCTTGTATCGGCGCGTTGGTGTATTTGACCGGCGGCTATGCGAATCCATTTATTTCCTTGCTGCTGGCGCCGCTGATTCTTGCTGCGGTGACCTTGCCGCCGCTGCATGCCTGGTTGATGGCGCTTTGGGTGGGGGCGATTTACACCGTGTTGATGCGCTTTTATCAGCCGCTGCAAATCCAGGTTTCGCCTGAGGCGGCGGTGGATATGCATCTCTCCGGTATGTGGCTGAATTTTCTCTTGACCGCCGCGTTGGTGGCGGCATTTGCGGGTCGACAAGCCGCGACTTTGCGTCGGCGCGACGCCGAATTGGCGCAAGCACGTGAGCAACGTCTGCGCGATGAACAGTTGTTTGCGCTCGGTTTGCAGGCCGCCACCGCAGCGCATGACTTGGCGACGCCGATGAGTTCGGTGCGCATCACGCTGGATGAGTTGCGCCGCGACTATGCCGGCGACGACGAACTTGATCCGTCGCTGGCGCTGCTTTCCGACCAGGTGTTGCGCATGCAGGCGGTGCTGGAGCGCTTGGGCAACGCGGCGCGGGCGCGAACGGCGAGTCAAGCCGAAGCCGGCCAGCCGATGCCGACGCGGGCTTGGCTGCTGCGCACCCTGGAGCGCTGGGGTTTGATGTGGCCGCAAGTGCAGGTTCGGTTACTGGCGGAGGAGGCGTTACCGCTGCTGGAGGATGATCCCGCGCTGGAAGCGGTGTTGATTGTGTTGCTCAACAATGCGGCACAAGCCTCGCCAAAGGCCGTGACCTTGCGCGCGCGGCGAGTGGGGCAGGTGCTGCATCTGGAAGTTGAAGATAGCGGGGCGGGTTTAAGCCAAGGCAAAGCCGAGGGCTGGGGGGTTGGCCTGGATTTGGCGCGCGCCGCACTGGAGCGCATGGGCGGCTCGCTCGACATTGGCGAATCCGCCTCTGGCGGGGTCATCGCGCGGGTGTTGCTGCCGCTGCTTTCCGCTGAGGCTAAGCTGTGAGTTGGCGAGTATTGATCGTCGATGATGACGCGGTGTTCGCGAAAACACTGGCATTGGCGATGACCCGACGCGGGCATCAGGTTCAGACGGCCGAGAATAACGCGGCTGCTTTGACGCTGGCGGCGAGCCAGCTGTTTGATGCGGTGGTGCTGGATTTACGCTTGGGCACAGAGTCTGGTTTACATCTGATCGAACCGTTGCGCGCCAGCCAACCCGAGGCGCGCATTCTGCTGTTGACCGGCTACGCCAGTATTGCCACGGCGGTGGCGGCGATCAAGCTGGGCGCGGTGCAGTATCTGCCGAAGCCCGCCAGCGTTGATGAAATTCTGACCGCTTTGGGCGATGCCAGCGATGATTCCGACGCAATTGCCGATGTCGATCCACCGCTAGAACCGCTCTCGATCGATCGCCTGGAGTGGGAACACATCCAAAGCGTGCTGGCGCAGCATGAAGGCAATCTCTCCGCTACTGCGCGGGCGCTGAAAATGCATCGCCGAACCTTGCAGCG
>JAIFKV010000224.1 GCA_020049415.1 Betaproteobacteria bacterium | reverse complement strand
TTTCAGGCTGGCGGGGGTGCGCGATTCTATGCCTTCAAACTTGCTCAGGAATAGCCATGCGCCTTGATGTTGTGCGGTTTCTTTTGCCAGACGCTCAAATCGGCTGGCTTCGCCAAGCTGGCCAGCGGCATCCAGGCTTCGCGATTTCAGGTGCAGAAGATGGGCTTCCCAATGATGCAGGCCGCAACGCGCGTTCAAATCAAGCGCGGCATCCAGTTGCGTGCAGGCAAGGCTCGGCGTTTGATGAAACAGGCCTTGGGCGTAGATGCTGAAGCCACGCGCTTCTTCAGCTCGGCCAAGGCGGCGCAGGGCGGCCAGGGCGATTTGTGCGCCAGCTTCGTGGGTTGGCTGACCGAGCCGGGATAGCGCCCAATATTCGAGCAGATGGGTGTGAGGGATCAGGTTGGTCGGGGCTCTTTCCGCTGCGGCTGCCCGCGCTTGTCGGCTCCATTCCAGCGTTGCCAGCGGCGCATCCAGAAAACAATGCAGCAGCGCCTGATAACCGCAGGCAAGGGCGAAATGCGACGCGGCGGGGTGTTGCCGCGCCCACCGCAAGGCGTTCTCGGCCTGCGCGAGGGCGATGTCGGTTTCGCCCAACAGGATCAGCGCCCAACTCATTTGCGCCGGGATCAGTAGTTCAAGTCTGGCCTCTGCACCGGCTTCCGGGGTGATCGCGTCGATCTGGATCGATGCCAGTAAAGCGTGTGATTCTGCAAACCGGCCGCGCCAGAATAAAGTGTGCGCCAATGCCCAGTCGGCCCGAGCGGCGGCGGTTCGGCCGCTTGGACGCATTTGCTCGGGTAGGCGACAGGCCAGCCGGTAAGCGCGTTGTGGTCCGGCGACCGCCTCGGTTTTTAACCAGGCATCGAAAAACGTGGCGGAATCAGCCTTCGGCAGTGTTATTCCCCCGCCGGTTCTTTTTCGCGTCCGGGGGCTTCAATGCCGAGTTGCTTGACCTTGCGATACAGGTTGGTGCGGTCCAGCCCGGCGCGTTCGGCCGTTTTGCTCATCGCCCAGCCGCATTGGCCGAGCAGGGCGATGAGATAGGCTTTTTCAAAGGCATCGCGGGCGTCTTTCAATGGCAGATGCAACATCAGGTCGACGCCGACCTGACTAGCGGTTTCTTTTTCAATTCCGAGCAGGGTTTCGACTGTGTCAGCTTCAATCGGGCCGGAGCCGGCTTCCAGCGCCAAACGCCCAGCCAGCGCTTCCAGTTCGGCCAGATTGCCTGGCCAGGGATAGCCGGCGAGCGCTACCAGCGCGGCATCGTCAAATCGGCGCGGCGGAATCAGCAAACGAACAAAGGCATCCTCCAGAACCTGAGCGGCGAGCGCGGGGATGTCTTCGGGGCGCGAGTGCAGGGTGGGTAATTCGACCACCGCGTGGATGAGTTGGTCATGCAGTTCCTGCGACAGTCGTGCTTGCGCCAGCAGTTGCGCCAACGCCAGCGGACTGGCGACGACAACGCGGACGCTGAACTCGGATCTGCGTGCGATCAGCAATGCAAGCCCCTTTTGCTGCATGCTGGATAGTGCCGACAGGTCGGGTACGAAGATCAGTCCGCCCTTCGCCTCGGTCAGCAGGTCGGCGGGACGGTCGGCGAGCAAGGCGGGTTGTTCGACGCGAATGCTGGCGGCATTCGGCGGTGTCAGATAGCGCACGATGATTTCCTCGCCCGCGCCTGGATGGGTCTGCAAGACGACGGGTAGACCAGCGCCGATGGCCAGATTCAGGCGTTGCGTCAGTCGACGAATGGTTTCGCCCTGGCCAAGTTGATCCAGGGTGCCGGTGGTGGTGGGGCGGGCGCGCCGACTCTCCATTGCCTTCTTGACGGTTTCCAGCAGGTGTTTGTAGGAAACCGGTTTTTCCAGATAGTCGAATGCGCCCAGTCGAGTCGCTTCGACAGCGGTATGTACGGTGCCGTGACCGGACATCATCACTACCGGCATGGTCAGCCGACCCTGGGTTTTCCATTCTTTCAGCAGCGTCACGCCATCGACATCGGGCATCCAGATGTCGAGCAGTACCAGATCAGGCGTTTTGGCATCCAGCGCGGCGCGCGCGGCGGTGCCGTTTTCCGCCATGCGAACTTCATAACCTTCTTCTTCCAGAATTTCGCGCATCAGTTCGCGAATGCCCGGCTCATCGTCAACTACCAGAATTTCAGACATATCCCGCCTTTCTAAGTGGCAAGGTTGCAGGGGTCAGGGGCAAGAAAAACCTCGGTGCATTGTAGGTTCTAGGGCGCCTTGCACCGAGTTCCTTCCAGTTTGCCTCTAAACAAGTACTGGCAGCCGCACGCTGACTCGCGCGCCGCCACCCTCAATATTGCAGATATCGATTTCGCCATGATGTTCTTCGATGATTTTTTTTACTACCGGCAAGCCCAATCCGGTGCCTTTCGGTTTGGTTGTCGCGTAGGGCTCGAACATACGGCTTTTAAGTTCTTCAGGGAACCCCGCGCCATTGTCCTCCACGCAGAGAACAATACGCTCGCTGGATTGTCCGGCTTCACGCCGGGTGATTACTCGAATTTGCGGTGAGGCGCAGGTTTCTTGCGCTTCCTGCGCATTTTTCATCAAGTTGACCATGACCTGTCGGAGCAGTGAAGGGTCGCCGGCAACCGGCGGTAAATCGGGCGCCAGTTCGACCTGGATCGGAATGACGGTTTCGTAAAGCTCCAGCACTTCCTGCACCAGATTGTTCAAATCGACGCGCTCGATGCGCGGCGACGGCAGGCGGGCATATTGCGCGAATGCGTCGACCAGGCCTTTCAAGGCGGAAACCTGGCCGACGATGGTGGCGACGGCACGTGTCAGGGTGTCGCGCGCGGGGCCATCAAGGCGGTCGGAAAGCTTGGCTTCCAGTCGCTCGGCGGAGAGTTGGATCGGTGTCAGCGGGTTCTTGATTTCATGCGCCATGCGCCGCGCCGCTTCGCCCCAGGCGGCGTCACGCTGCGCCTGGATGAGTTGGGTGACATCGTCGAGCACCAACACATAGTCGGGATGGTCACCTTGCGACAATGGCGTGCCACGAACCAGCAGAATGCGGTTGCTGGTCGGGGTGGAGAAGGCAAGTTGTTCACGCCAGGCCAAGCTGGGCGAGGCCCGGAAATGTTCGGTGATGTTCAGCGCAAACTGGCGCAGTCCGCAGTCCGGCGTGCCCCATTCGGAGAGTTTGCGTGACTCCAGTTCGGCGCGTGGCACCCCCAGAATGCTGCTTGCGGCGGGGTTGGCGAGACGCACGTCGAGGCTGTGTTCGAGTGTGATGACGCCGGCGGTAACGCCGGAGAGCACGCCTTCCAGGTAGGCATTGGCTTCGAGTAATTTGTCGTGACTTTCGTCGGCCGCGCTGCGTGCATCGGCAAGCTGGCGGGTCATGCGGTTGAATGACTGGGTCAGCATGCCGATTTCGTCCCGGCTGGAAACCGTATGCACCTGGGTGAAGTCGCCGCGCGCGACAGCGCGGGTGCCGCGCGCCAGTGCGCGCAGCGGGGCGGCGATGCGCTCGGAAATCAGAAATGCCAGGCTGAGCGCGGAAAACAGCGCCAAGGTCAGCGCCATGGTCAGCGAGATGCCATACATGCGCTTCAGCCCAAGGCGTGAAAGCAGCAGTTCCTGGTAGCCCTGGCGCGCGGTTTCGACTTGCTGCGCATCCACCGCCAATTGCGTCGGAACCGGATGCGTCACCTGCAGAATACGCATTGGTTCATTCAAGGCGACGATGTTGACGGGCGCCACTACCTTGACGGAAATGCCACCCTCCGGCGTCGCTTCCAGACGCGACCAGGGCTGCATCGAGCGGGCTTGCCAGAGCGCGCCGGGTTCCAGCGACGGTGGCATCAATGTGCTGCGGTTAGCGGATGAAATGGCGAGCAACTTGCCGTTGCTGTCGAGCAGCGCGGCTTCTTGCAGGCCGGCCGCTTCGCGCAGTTCATCCAACTGCGCGGTCTGCAATACCGGTGGCACTTCAGCGAGTTGGCGCGACAGGGCTTCGCTTTTGCGCACGACCTCGCGCTGCACATGTTCAAGCGCCGAACGTCCCAGTGCCAGGCCACCCTCGAGTGCGCTTTCCATGCGTACGTCGAACCAGGATTCAATTGAACGGACGAGAAACTGCACCGAGACGCCATACACCACGATGCCCGGCACCAGGGCCATCAAGCTGATGATGAGGAACATCCGCGCGGTGAGTTTTGCGCCAAAAACGCCGGCGCGGATGCGGCGCACCAGGACAAACGCTTGATAGGTGATCAGCAGGATCAAACCGCCCGCCGCCGCCACCGTGAAGGCCAGCAGAAGCGATAAATGGCCGGCAAGGAATTCAGTGTTATCGGCTGCGGTGGCGAGCAATCCGATCAACCCTGTGCCGAGCAGCAGGCTGAAGCTGACCAGATAAATCATGGCGGGGAAGCGGCAACGACCAAAGTCCGACAGGCTCCTGGTGCAGTGGCCCTTCTGCCTTGTGGTGGCTGCATCAGTATTTGAATTTTCGTTCTTGCCAGCCCGAATCGAGTTGCCAACGGGCGGAAGAAGCCAGCGCATTGACTTGCAGCGGTTTCGGCAGCTGGGAGATATCCAGATACATGCGAACGTAAGCCTTGAAGTCGGATTTGCGTTTCATCTGCTTGACGTTCAAGACTGACCAATCGCGTAGATCGCCTACCGCGTCCAATGCTGAAGCGAGGTCGTCGTGCGTGCTGGATACGCCCGACAGGCTGACGTAGTACTGCCGCAACAGGGCGTTATAAGACAGGCGGATGGAGCGGGTGAGGTCGATCAAACTTTCCGCCAGCCAGAAATCGCGCAGACGTTCGGCCTCGAACGCTTGCACAAAAGTCAGTTGCACGCCGCGCATGAGGGCATGTTCCAAGGTGGGAGAAAGCATGATCTTGAATTGCCCCGAAAGCTGGAACAACTCGCCCTGACGCGATATTTCGGCCTGCTCCAGGCGGATGCCCTCGACCGAAGATTTACTCTGCGCGTGGCTTGCGGACGTGACCAGCAGCATCGCCGAGGTACAGGCGATGCGCAAGAAGTTACGTCTTGAGCAAGCGGGCATAAAAAAATCCATCGGTATTCAGGCCGGGAATGATCTGGGCGCCAAGTTGACCCGATACCGCGCCCGCGATCTCGATGGGTTCAACACAAGCATCGGTATGACGGGCGAGGAAGGCGGCAATTTGTTCGCTGTTTTCAGCCTTGAACAGACTGCAGGTCGCATACAGCATTTTGCCACCCGGCCTTAACAGCGGCCACAAAGCTTCCAATAGTCTGGATTGTTCGCGCGCCAAGTGTTGCATATCTTCTGCGCGTTTCAACCATTTGCCGTCCGGATGCCGGCGCACAACGCCGGACGCGGTGCAGGGCGCATCGAGCAAAATCCGGTCGAAGGGTTTTTCGTCCCACCACAATGAAGGTTTGCCGGCGTCATTGGCGAGCAGGCGAATGCTTGCATCAGGTTGCTTTGCCAAACCCAGTCGATCCAGGTTTTCCTGGACTCGGACCAAGCGGTTTGCATCGCTATCCAGCGCCACCAGGTCCAAATTGGCGATTTCCAGCAAGTGGCTGGTTTTGCCGCCGGGCGCGGCGCAGGCATCCAGCACGCGCATGCTGGAAGTCGCGTCGAGCAGCGGCGCGGCCATTTGTGCGCCGAAATCCTGCACCGACACCCAACCTTCGGCAAAACCTGGCAGCTCCGCCACCGGCACGGGGGTCTCCAGGATCAGCGCCGTAGCGCCCGCCAGTCGATGCGGATGTCCGCTGGCGTCGAGTTGGGCGCGGTAGTCGTTCAGGGTGGTCTGGCGCGGATTGATGCGCAGTGTCATCGGCGGGTGGGTGTTCAGTGCATTGACGATGTTTTCCCAGTTGGCGGGATACTCGTCCTGCAAACGTTCCAGCCACCAGGGCGGGAAATTCCAGCGTGCTTCCGGGTGTTTCCGCGCCGCCAGATCCAGTTCCGTGCGGCGGCGCTGAAAGTTGCGCATCACGGCGTTGACGAAAGCGCGCGCGCGCGGATATCGACGCGCGGCGATGTCGACCGTCTCGTTGACGGCGGCGTAGGCGGGGGACAGCCCGGCATCAAGTTCATGCAGGCCAACCAGTAAATGACCATTCAGTTCGACCGGTGATATCGGTCGCTCGGTTAATTGCGCCAGGAAGAAGCGCAGCCGTCCGGCCTCGCGAAAAACGCCGTAAGCGAGATTCTGTGCCGCGGCCAGGTTCTGGCTGGCGCTGCGGCCGTCGACGGTCGACAGGTCGGTTGACGCTGCACGCAAATTGGCCAGACTGGCGGTAAGGCTGTAACCATCAAGCAGAACGGCGTTGACCAGGTTGGCGGCGAGGAGGCGCGGGGAAGTGGCGGGTAGGTGCATGCCGCTATTGTCGCCCAGACCGGGCTTGATCGAATCGATTGAATGTCCTCAAGAAATCAAACTCTTCGCCGATAGGGCAAAAAGTGCGCTCAACGAAGGCTCCTTCGAGCGCGTCTTTCTTGTTTTTGGAGTCCAGCAATGAGTAACGTCAACACACTGCGCCACGATCTGGTCGATATCGTGGGTGAATTGCGCTCGGCTTTGCGGGAAATCGGCAACGAACAGATACCGCAATCGGCGATCGTCAATAATGCGCGAGACCGCTTGCACTACATTGCCACCTTGACCGAACAATCCGCCAGCCAGACCTTGCGCGCGGCGGAATCGATCAGTGACAGCCTGCACGCGCAGCAAAAAGCGGCGCAACTGCTCCTGCGCAAAGTGCGTTCTCCGGCGGCGCTCGAATTTTTGCAAGCCTTGCAGGCGCAGCATGGGCAGGCGTTGATCCAGGTTACCGAGATCATTCAGGCGCAGGCGTTTCAGGATCTGGTCGGCCAGGTAATCAATAAATTGATGCTGACAATAGAAAAGATGGAAACCAGTCTGGCGCATCTGTTGATCGAAGAAGATGCCGAATCCGGCCTGTTGGAAGGGCCGCAGGTCAGGGCCGAGGCGCAGGTCAGTCAGGCCGACATCGATAATTTGTTCGATTAGTCGATGCCGGAAGTCTTTTTTGGGCTGCCTTGGGCGGGTGGGGCGCTGGCGATCTTGATCATGTTGCGGCCGCTGTTCTTGGCGTCGTAGAGCGCTTCATCGGCGCGCCGCAGCAAAGTGTGGCCATTGTCATCGGCCTGCAGGTTGGCGATGCCGGCGCTGAACGTGGTGTTGATTTTTTTGCCGGCGTAATCGACGGGGGATTTGCTCATCAATTGTTGCAGCCTCACCAAAACCAGATGTGCGCCGCGGGGATCGGTGTCGGGCAGGATCAAGGTAAATTCTTCGCCGCCATAACGCACCAGCGCATCGGATTTACGCAGCACCGATCTGATCAGATCAGCGAAGTGCTTCAGCATCTGGTCGCCCGCTTCATGGCCGTGGTTGTCGTTGACAGATTTGAAGTGATCAAGGTCAACCATGCTGACCGTTAAAGTGCCATCTCCACGCTGAGCGCGGGCAATCTCCCGCGCCAAGGTCTGTTCGAGTCCGCGCCGATTCAGCGCGCCGGTCAGCGTGTCTTCATTCAACAGTTGCCGTGTTTCGGCCATCTCTTCTTGCAGTGTGTTGAGCGCCTGTCTGGTTTCGATCAGATCCTTGTGGCTGGATTCAACGGTGTGCTGGATGCCGCTGGCTTGCATGACGACAGTGGACAGCAGACGCAGGATTTGATTTTTATCGCGACTGCTCCGCAAACTGTCGACATTGCCGGACAGATGCTTGTTCTTGTTGCCCAGATCCTTGGCCAGACTGTCGGTTTTGTCGGTGACTTCTTGCACCATTTGCCGCAGCATGGTCAACAGTTGTTGGTAGAAAGCGGAATTCGGTTCGCTGGCGGCAACTTCAATGGCGGGCTTCTCCGGGTTAGGTTGGCCGGAGATCAGGTAGTAACTATTCGCATAGTTTTCAGGCGTCGGCGGGATGCCGTTTTCTCGCAGTCTTTGCATGACCGCGTTGCCGATGACGTTGGGAGTTTGAGCCATGATTCAAACAAGTGCGCATTAACCTTCAAAGAATAAGCCTTTTCGGCAAACTGGCGGCAATCTTTAACCCAACGGATAATCGATGCCGCGCTTGCGCACCCGATCAACTCCCGCCTGGTTCACTCTTTCATGCACATTCACATCTTGGGTATTTGCGGTACTTTCATGGGCGGCATCGCCGTTCTGGCGAAGCAGGCTGGTCACATCGTCACCGGCTGCGATGCCAATGTTTATCCGCCGATGAGTACGCAACTGGAGGCGCAAGGCATTCGTTTGACGGAAGGTTTTGGCGCGGAACAACTGGAATTGAAGCCGGATATTTTTGTCATCGGCAATGTGGTGACGCGCGGCAAGCAGCCGTTGATGGAGGAAATCCTGAATCGCGGTCTGCCCTATATTTCCGGGCCGCAGTGGCTGTTCGAGAATGTGTTGCGCGACAAGTGGGTGCTGGCGGTAGCCGGCACGCATGGCAAGACCACAACGTCTTCCATGCTGGCCTGGATACTGGAAGACTGCGGGCTTGATCCCGGTTATCTGATCGGCGGCGTGCCGATGAATTTCGGTGTCTCGGCGCGGCTGACCGACAGCCCGTTTTTCGTCATCGAGGCGGACGAGTACGACACCGCCTTTTTCGACAAGCGTTCCAAGTTTGTGCATTACCACCCGCGCACGGCGGTGTTGAACAATCTTGAATATGACCACGCCGATATTTTTCCCGATCTCGCCGCCATCGAAACGCAGTTCCATCATCTGGTGCGCACTGTGCCGGCGAATGGCCTGGTGGTGGCCCATGGCGGTGACAGCAATGTTCTGCGCGCGTTGGGGCGCGGTTGCTGGAGTCCGGTCGAGTATTTTGGCGGTCCCGGGTTTGGCTGGAAGGCCCGTGTTGTCAGTCCGGATACGTTTGCGGTGTCACTCGACGATCAGCCGGTTGGGCAGGTGAGTTGGTCGTTGCAGGGCGAACATAACCGCATGAACGCGCTCGCCGCGATTGCCGCCGCCCGCCATGCCGGGGTGCCGGCGAAGCATGCCGTTGATGCGCTGAGCCGCTTCATCAACGTCAAGCGGCGGATGGAAGTGCGTGGCGAGGTGGGAAGCGGGGCGAACAAAATCACGGTTTATGACGATTTCGCGCATCACCCGACGGCGATTGCGACGACTTTGCAAGGTTTGCGCGCCAAGATCGGACCTTCCGCGCGCATCCTGGCGGTGCTCGAACCGCGCTCGAATACGATGAAACTGGGTGTCATGAAGGATCTGTTGCCGGGCAGCCTGGCGCTGGCGGATCGCGTCTTTTGTTACAGCGGCGGCATTGATTGGGATGTGGCGGCGGCGATGGCGCCGCTGGGCGACAAGGCGACGACGGAGACCGATCTGGCCGCTCTGGTCGAGCGCATCGCCAGCGAGGCGCGACCGGGCGACCAGATTCTGGTGATGAGCAACGGCGGCTTTGGCGGCATTCACGACAAGTTGCTCGGCCGCCTGGCGTCATGATTGACGCCAGTCCGAGTCTGCAATGCACGTTGACGGCCGAGGCCTGCGTGCTTAAGCCACGCGGACGCTGGTGTATCGATCATCTGGCGCAAATCGACCGCTTGCTGGGCGAGACGGCGGTGCCGCACAACCTGCATTTACGCGTCGATGCCAGCGAGTTGGCGGACATGGACAGCGCCGGCATCATGTTGGTGGTGAATCGTTTGCGCGCCCAGGGCGTGGTCTGGGCCAACGTCGAACTGGTCGACTTCAACCCGCATCAGGACACCCTGATCCATCTTCTGACCGAGCGTCTCGACGGCAGCCCGCCCGCGCCGCCGGTCAAGAACGCCTGGTTTCCCTCGCTCGGGCAACGGCTGGCCGAGTGGACTCAAGCAATGTTTGGCCAATTCGTTTTTCTTGGGCGCATCGTTGAAGGCGTGTTCGAGGTAGTGCGCCGGCCGCGTCTGCTGCGGCTGCGAGAATTTACCGCCCAACTCGATGCGGTGGGGCTGAAGGCGCTGCCGATCGTGATGTTGATGACCTTTCTGATCGGCGTCGTATTCGCGTTTTTGCTCGGCATTCAGGTGCGCAAATTTGGCGCAAATATTTTCATTGTTGATGGCGTTTCCATCGCCATCGCACGTGAACTGGGGCCGCTGTTGACGGCGATCTTGATTGCCGGACGATCGGGTGCAGCCTTCACTGCGCAAATCGGTGCGATGAAGGTCACCGAGGAAATCGATGCCATTTCCACCATCGGCCTGTCGCCGATCCAGGTGCTGGTGCTGCCGCGTCTGTTCGCTATTGTCATCGCCATGCCGTTGTTGACCTTCGTCGCCGACATCATGGGCTTACTGGGCTCGTCGCTGGTTGCCTACAGCCAACTGGATATCACCTATTACACGTTTTTTGAGCGGATGAAGTCTGTCTTGCCGGTGGAACTGGTCTGGTTCGGGTTGGCGAAAACGCCGGTTTATGCGGCCGCCATTGCGCTGATTGCTTGCAGCAATGGTTTCGCGGTCAGTCGTGATGCGCGCAGCGTCGGTGAGTTCACCACCCAAACCGTGGTGCAGAGCCTGGTAGCGGTGATTCTGATCAATGCGCTGTTCGCCATCGCTTTTCCCGAGGTGGGGTTGTGAGCCTGTCTTCAGCCGGAAATCTCACCACCGAAGAATCCGCCGATCCGCCGATCTTGCAGGTCGAGGACGTGCATACCTTGATAGGTGGCCAATGGGTACACAAGGGGATCGACTTTTCTATCGGGCGCGGCGAGGTGGTGGCGTTGATTGGCGGAAGCGGCACCGGCAAGAGCGTGTTGCTGCGTGAATGCATCGGTTTGAATCGTCCGACGCGGGGGCGGGTAAAGCTGTTTGGTCAGAATATCTGTGATTTGTCGGGCAAACCGCTCAGCCAGGTGCGCAGCCAATATGGTGTGCTGTTTCAGGAAGGTGCGTTGTTTTCCTCGCTCAGCGTGGCGGAAAACGTCGCTGTGCCGCTGGTCGAACATACTCGGCTGTCGCCAAAGCTGCGCAATGAACTGGTGGCGATGAAAATCCGCCTCGCCGGTTTGCCGATGGAAGCTGCCAACAAGCGGCCAAGTGAGCTTTCCGGCGGCATGAAAAAGCGCGCCGCGCTGGCGCGAGCGCTGGCGCTGGAGCCGAAGCTGCTGTTTCTCGATGAGCCGACCTCCGGCCTCGATCCGATCAGCGCGCGTGAATTCGACCATTTGTTGCGCGTGCTGTGTGACAGTCTTGGCCTCACCGCATTGATGGCGACGCACGACCTCGATACCTTGTGGGGCATGGTCGACCGCGTCATTGTGTTGCATGACGGCAAAGTGATCGCCGATGGGCCGGTGAAGGAGGTCGCCAAACGCGACCATGAATGGATCCGGGCCTACTTTTCGGCTCATTCGGGAAGCCGATAAAGGGAGTTCTAGATGGAATCGAATGCGCGTTATGCCTGGGTCGGATTCGCCGTGGTGGTGCTGCTGGTGGTGATGGCGGCGGGGTTATATTGGCTCGGCGGCAACAATAAAAGCGATGTAAATCGCTTTACCGTGTATTTCAAGAACCAGTCTCTGGAAGGTCTGCAACTGAATAGCGACGTGCGCATGCAAGGCATCAAGGTCGGCAAGGTAGCCGACTACACCATCCTGCCCGGACAGGGGAAGACGGTGCGCGTGATCCTTGAAGTGGATGCGCGCACGCCGGTTTGGGAGGGCGCCGAAGCGGTGGTCAATCGCAATCTGGTCACCGGCCTGGCGGCGATCGATCTTGATAATGTCTGGAAAGGCGGGTCGGATATCGGTCCAGCGCCGGAGGGCGAGGCCTACCCGGTGATAGACGAAGGCGTGCCGCAAATGGCGCGCATATCCAACACGCTGGAAGGCTTGGGCAAAGCCGGCGGCGAGGCGATAGAACGCGTCAACAGCGTGTTATCCGAGGAAAACCAGACCGCGCTGGCGCATATTCTGGTCAATATCGCCGGGGTGACGGGCGATCTGCGGCAACTTGGCCCCGAGCTGAACGGCACCCTGGTTGCGGCGCGCCTGGCCGCGCAGCGGCTGGACAGCGTCGGCGCCGAGTTGACGCCGGTATTGCGCGACAGCAGTCGTCTGATGCACGACGGCAGCCAATGGGTAACGCGGGCAGAGCGGCGTTTCGATCAATTGGCCAGCGAGACCGAGGCGACTCTGGGGATGGCGCGGACCACCTTGAGCGGTATGGACAGCAGCCTGCGAGAACTGCAAACGCAGCTCCGTCTGAGTCTTGATCTGGGCTTGCAGGATGCTCAGGTCACGGCGCAGGCGCTGCGGACTTCCAGCGATACGCTGCTCACCACCAGCCAGGAATTCGCCGATCCCGGTCGTATCCTTTATGGTCCGCACCAGGCCGAACTGGGGCCGGGGGAGGAATGAAGATGAAATCTGGATTACGTTGCCTTTCTGTTTTATTGATCTCCACCTTGGCCGCTTGCAGCCTGCCCGGTGCGCGCACCCAAGCCATCAGCCATTATGTGCTGGAGGCGCCCGCCGCCGCTGTCTCAGCCGCCGTCAGTCCGCCGCCCGGGGTGCGGCCGGTGTTGTTGTTGCGCGATGCCGAACCCGGCGGTCTGTCGCAAAGTATGCGTCTGGTGTACAGCCGCGCAGCCGGTACGCGCGCCCTTTATCAATATGCAAACTGGGTCGAATCGCCATCCAAGCGCTTGCAAACCTTGTTGCGCGAACGTTTGCTGGCCAGCGGTCGTTATGCCGGTGTGGCGCAGTTGGGCGCTGGCATACAAGGCGATTTTCAGTTGAATCTCCGGTTGCTCGATTTTTTCCACAACGCGGCGTCAACGCCGGGCGTCGCACACGTCAAACTGGACGTGGAGCTGATCGAGCGTGGTTCAGCGCGTTTGCTGGCGCAGCGGGTTTTTGTCGCCGAGGTTCCGCTCGCCCGGCAAGATGCCGCCGCAGCCGCCGACGGACTCGGGCAGGCCAGCGGCCAGGTGTTGGATGCGCTGGTGGCCTGGTTGGCAGGTATGCAGCCTTTCTCTGTTGGCGCGGCGCAAGCCCGCTAAAATGCCGACTTTTGTCTATTTCCTTCCGCCCCATGCTGCTTTATATCCACGGTTTCAATAGTTCGTCGCAATCCGGCAAGGCGCGTGAAATGGGCGACTGGCTGAATCAGCGTGGTTTAGGCGAGGCCTATGTCTGCCCCGATCTGCCGCATCGACCGGCTGCGGCGATGCAGGTTCTGGATGATCTGATCGCTTCCAGTTCCAGTCCGGTCAAGTTGATCGGCAGTTCGCTGGGCGGGTTTTATGCAACCTGGTTGGCGGAAAAACATGACCTGAAAGCGATTTTGGTCAACCCGTGTGTCGCGTGCGAAAGCAAACTCAACGGCCTGGTCGGGCAAACCCAGAAAAACTGGCATAGCGGCGACGAGTATGTGTTCAGCGCCGATCACGTTGCCGAGTTGCAGGCTTACGCGGTTGCCGCCATTACCCGGCCGTCGCGTTATCTGTTGCTGGTCGAAACCGGCGATAGCGTGCTTGATTACCGTGAAGCTGTCGCCTACTACGCCGACGCCGAACAGGTTGTGCTGGAAGGTGGCGATCACGGTTTCACGCGTTTTATCGACTACATTCCCGCCATCCTGGCTTTTTGAATCTTTTCCATGTTTCCACGAAAGGCTTGCGGGTAGCCCTCTATGTATGTTCTTTACGAAGAAGACGGTGATATCAAAGCCGGCACTATCCTGGCGGACAACGACAGTTCGTTGCAGATCGAATCGCAGCACGGCAAACGCGGCAAGCTGAAGGCGGCGCATGTGTTGTTGCGCTACGCCGCGCCGACCCCGGCGCAAGTGATGGAAGCCGCGCGCGCGATGCGGGAAGAACTCGATCTTGATTTTTTATGGGAAGTCGCCGGTAGCGAGGAGTTCGGCTTCGAAGTCCTGGCGCAAGACTATTTCGGTCAGAAGCCTGCCGCCGCCGAATCCGCCGCCATCGTCCTGGCCCTGCATCAATCACCGATTTTTTTCCAGAAAAAGGGCAAGGGCCGCTACAAGGCCGCGCCGGCGGAAACCCTGGCTGCGGCCAAGCTGGGGCTGGAGCGCAAAGCGCGTGAAGCCGCTCTGCGCGCCGAGTGGGTCGCTTTGCTGGTGCGCGGCGAATTGCCCGAGCAGATGCGCGCCAAGGTGTTTGAACTGGCCCACAAGCCGGACAAGAACAGCCTGGAATTCAAGGCGATGTCGGATGCTTGCGCCGAAACCAATCTGTCGCCGGTGCGTTTGCTCGACAAATGCGGCGCGATTCCGTCCAGCCTGGAATTCCATCGGCAGGCCTTCTTGCTGACGCATTTTCCACGCGGCCTGGCTTTTCCCGCCCTCGCCGCGCCGCTGCCGCCACCTGAATTGCCGCCCGGCGATGCGCCGGCGTTCAGCATCGACGATGCTTCCACGACGGAAATCGATGATGCGTTTTCGGTGATTTTTCGTGACGATGGCTCGGTTCGGGTGGGCATCCACATCGCCGCGCCGGTGCTGGGTATCACCCCCGGTTCCGATCTCGACAAACTGGCGGCGACGCGGTTATCGACCATCTACATGCCGGGCGACAAGATCACCATGCTGCCGGGGGATTTGATCGAGCAGTACACCCTGGCCGAGAACCGCGATTGCCCGGCGTTATCCTTGTATGTCGATGTCGGCCCGGATTACGCCATCGAAAGTTTGTCGACCAACGCCGACTTGATCCGTATCGCCGCCAATCTGCGTCACGAAACGCTGGAGCCGCTGTTCAACGAGACAACCATCGGCGTCGCCGGCAACGATTACCCGTTCCGGCGTGAACTGGAATGGCTGTATGGCTTCGCCCGCCATCTCGAAGTGATGCGCGGCAAGGCCGATCAGGTGCAGCGCAATGACTATGTGTTCAAGGTCAGCGGCATGGAGGCGGGCGACGATAACGCCGCGCGGGTGGAGATTTCGACCCGGGTGCGCGGCAACCCGATCGACAAACTGGTCTCCGAGATGATGATTCTGGCCAACAGTCGCTGGGGCGGCATGTTGGCGGATCGCAACGTGGCCGGCATTTATCGCGCGCAAACCGGTGGCAAGGTGCGCATGACCCTGAAGCCAGCGCCGCACGAAGGCCTCGGTGTGGCGCATTACACCTGGAGCACGTCGCCGCTGCGGCGCTATGTCGATCTGTTGAATCAACGCCAGATTCTGGCGGTGGCGCGGGATGAAGCGCCGCCGCATACCGGCAACGACCCGCTGTTGTTCGCCGCCGTGCGCGATTTTGAGTTGGCGTATGACGCTTACAACGATTTCCAGCGCGGCATGGAACGCTATTGGTGTTTGCGTTGGCTGCGTCAGGAAGGTATTCAGGAAATCGACGCCAGCGTCTGGCGCGAAAACCTGATTCGGCTTGATGGCTTGCCCTTCGTCGCCAAGGTGGTTGGCGCACCCACTTTGAATCCGGGCGAGCGGATTCGGGTCGCGCTGGCGGAGATCGATTTGCTCGACATTGATCTGACATGTCGGTTTCTCCTTCAACACGCCACCTGAAGGACATCCTGTCCGATGTCGTGGCGCCGTTGCCCTACGCGCCACAGACCTCGGCCGACTGGGATGATCGCTTCACTCAGGCGATCCTGGTCTCGGCGATTCTGCATGTGTTGGTCATCTTCAGCATGCATTTCACCGTTGCCAACCCGAAGCTGTTCGAAAACTCCTCGCCGCCGATGGATGTCGTGCTGGTCAATGCCAAGACCAAGGACAAACCGCTACAGGCCGATGTGCTGGCGCAGGTGAATCTCGATGGCGGCGGCAATGTCGATGACGATCGCCAGGCCAAGACGCCGCTGCCGGCGTCCGAACTCGATCAGATGCAAAGCACCGAAGCCGAATTCAACGCCCGTGTCGATGCACTGGAAGCAAAAACCAGAGCCTTGATGCGGCAGATCAATTCCGATTACAAAACGCCGGAGTTGAAGCCCGAACCGGTGACCGATCCGCGCCCGCCGAATCCGAATCCAGCACCGGTCGATTTGGCCGAACACAGCCTGGAGATGGCCCGTCTGCAAGCCCGCATCGACCAGCAGCGCGATGAATATCAGAAGCGTCCGCGTCGCATGTTTGTTGGTGCGCGGGCGCAGGAGTTTACCTTTGCCCAATACGTGGAAGATTGGCGCATCAAGGTCGAACGCGTCGGCAACATGAACTATCCGGAAGCCGCCAAGCGCAATGGCCTGTATGGCACGTTGATGTTGACGGTGAATATTTTTGAAAACGGCGAGATCGAATCGATCCAGATCGACCGCTCATCCGGTTCCAAAGTGCTTGACGCCGCAGCGGTGAAAATCGTCGAAATGTCCGCGCCGTTTGCGCGTTTTCCCGATGCCATCC
Organism: Betaproteobacteria bacterium; assembly: GCA_020049415.1. Lineage (GTDB taxonomy): Bacteria > Pseudomonadota > Gammaproteobacteria > Burkholderiales > Thiobacillaceae > PFJX01. Next base: position 1,076 of record JAIFKV010000224.1, on the reverse strand, counting down.
GCAAGAAAGTCGACATACTCGGCATTACCCGTAGTTGGACCTTCACGCGTTCCGACCAACTGACCTCGCAATAAGAATTAATGAAGTGCGGACAAGCCCCGCACATCGGTAAAATCAGCTTTTTTCAACCCCGCTAAAGGACAGCCTCATGCATACCGGCACCACGCTTACCCAATTCATCATCGAAGAACAGCGTCATATTGCCGGGGCAACCGGCGAGTTCACCGGCCTGTTGAACGACGTTGTCGTCGCCATCAAAACCATCTCCAATGCCGTCAACAAAGGCGCGCTGATCGGCGTCATGGGCGCACTCGACTCGGAGAACATTCAAGGCGAAACGCAGAAGAAACTGGACGTCATCACCAACGAAATGATGATCCGCAACAACGAATGGGCCGGTCACCTGGCCGGCATGGCTTCGGAAGAAATGGACGAGGTCTATGCGATTCCGAACAAATATCCGCTCGGCAAATATTTGATGGTGTTCGATCCGCTGGATGGTTCCAGCAACGTCGACATCAATATTTCTGTTGGCACCATCTTCTCGATCCTGCGCGCCCAGGTGCCTAACCGCGCTGCCGCCGAAGCCGACTTCCTGCAACCCGGCGTCAAACAGGTCTGCGCCGGCTACGCCTTGTACGGTTCATCCACCATGCTGGTGCTGACCACCGGCCACGGCGTCAACGGCTTCACGCTGGACCGCGACATCGGCGAGTTCATCCTCAGCCACCCGGACATGAAGATTCCGCCCGACACCAAGGAATTCGCCATCAACGCCTCCAACCAGCGTTTCTGGGAAGCCCCGGTGCAGCGCTATGTTGCCGAATGTCTGGAAGGCAGCACCGGCCCGCGCGGCCGCGACTTCAACATGCGCTGGGTCGCCTCGATGGTCGCCGAAGTTCACCGCATCCTGACCCGTGGCGGCATCTTCATGTACCCGCGCGACACCAAAGACCCGGGCAAAGCTGGCAAACTGCGTTTGCTCTACGAAGCCAACCCGATGAGCTTCATCGTCGAACAGGCCGGCGGCGTGTCTTCAACCGGCTACGAACGCATCATGGAAATGACCCCGGAAA
>JAIFKV010000111.1 GCA_020049415.1 Betaproteobacteria bacterium | reverse complement strand
TGGGCGCGTTCCGTGGCCAGCACGCCGTGGCCGCCGATCACCAGGAAGCACTCCCGGATGTCCGCATCCCCCATGCTCATCAGGTTGGGAAGAAGGGAATCGCTCTTGATGCGCACCAGGGCCGGCACCGGCTGCTTCTGCGTCACACTCGATGTCGGTGCATCCATGCCGTTGAGCAGCACCCCCTCGAACACCGCGCCGGCTGGCAGGTAAGGCATCGGGGTGGATGCCTGGCTGGCAGCCTGGACAGGCGTGTCCGACGGGATGGCGCCGACAACGCGCAAGCGGGTCTTGGGTGGCTCTGCCGCCAAAGCAGACGGCAGGAGTGCATCGACGTGGGGTGGACTGGCCGAACCTGTTGGAAGCAGCGAAGGCAGAGGCGCATCCAGCGAGGGAACCGGCAGCCCGGGCGCGGGGAAACCGGCCTTGCCGGTCTTCATCGCCTCAAGGTCACGCCGCAACGCCGCGACTTCACGCACCACTTCAGGGTTCAGCCCTGCCTGGCCCGGGAGGTCGCCTTCGAGTTTTTTAAGGAGGGCGGCGTTCTGCAGCTTGGTATCGCCCAGATCACGCTCCAGCGACTTCATGCGATTACCGGTCGCTTCCAGGCCGGCGGCCAGACCTTCCTGGGTGATGTTCTTTCGGCTGGGCATGACCAGGTGGGTGCTGTTGATATCCGACTTCGCACCATCCGGCGGCGTCGCGTCCTTCGGGCTGATCAGCCAGCCCGCGCCGGCCAGCGAGCCAAACAGCACTGCCACACCGAGCACATTGCGGTTGCCCGGCGAGAGCCCCGCCCACCATGTCCTGAACTTGCCGGCGTCGCTCATCGGCCGGCTCCGGTCGCATCGCGCGCCAGGGCGGGCTCGACCGAGGCCTCCGCCAGCGCCGCCTTGTCCGACAGGACGAAGACCGACGTGGACATGCCCTGGCGCAGTTTGATGACCGGGTAGATCGACACCGCGCGCACGCCATCACGGTAGAACGAAGGCTCGGCCAGTTCGATCTCGGCCTGGCCGACGTTTTCTACCCGGTATTTGAAGACATCCAGATGCTGACCCGAGTAACGCTTCTCAGGCATCACAAGCAGCGCGTTCATGCGCCCTACGGCGACCGGAAGGCGTCCTTCGGCAAAACCGGCCGGTGTCTTGCCGATGACGACCTGGCGCAGGATGGTGCGCAGCCTGTCGGTGTAGCTGCTGGCTTCCGATTCCCCTGGCTGACTGGATATCGACGCGGAAACCGGGTCTTCATCCATTTGCAGGATGATGGTTTGCGCCGGGATGTTCCTCGGGATCAAGGTGAGCGACACCACGGGATCGTTCACCCCTGCCCCGGTCACAAAAATACCGACCGGCTTTTCTGATGATATCGGCGAGATGTACAGGCTCTGGCCTTGCACCCGCCATTCCACCTCGGAGTTGTCGATCAATTTTGGCGTCGCAAACGGAGTCGAGATGCGATTCGGAAACCCCGCGCTGACATAAAGCACTTCGTTGTAGTGGCTGGTGACCCGCACCACGTTGGCCATCATGGGCCGCTTTTCACCCGGCAGAAGACCCAGGCCGGGCAGCATGACCGGTTCGGATTTGCCAAGGGCGGCTTTGCCAACCTCAGGCTTGCCAACCTCGGGCTTGATGGCCTGCTTTCCTTGCTTGGCGGGCGATTGCCTGGCGACCTTGCAACCCGGATTCGGCTTGGCCGTCAGGCCGGGGGGATTCGAGCACGCATCGACTCGTTCATCCGCCTGGGCAAACCCGGCCGCCAGCGTGAAGCCGGCCAGGGACAGACTGATGGCGATGTGTGACCGATGAAACTGAGGCAAACGTAACTGTGGCAAACGTAACTGTGGCAAAAAATAGCGGAGCTTCATTTTTCCCCCTTGGCCTCGGCCGGCTTCTGGACGTTGGAGGGTGACGCCAACCACTTCAGGGTGTGCGGCTCGGACCCCTCGTAACTGTTCAGCGCGGTCACCAGCGGCCGTCCATCGCGCATCTCGATCTTCAGGTCGTAAACCACGGGCGCCACATCGGCACTCGACTTGCCCGCACTCAAGGTATTGAGCTGCCCCACGACAAAGACCCGCGAGGTCTCCTTCTCGAAATCCAGACGCTTGGCCTCGAACCAGGAAGCGCCACCGCTGCTGCGGAACAACGGGTCGTCGGCCACCGCCCGCAACCTTGTGCGCACGGCGGTATAGACGCGGGAATCCAGGTGACGCGACAGGATGTCGGTGATGAATTCGATGTTGTAGGGCGTGATATTTCCGGCCAGGGTGGCGATGTAAAGGCCGAAGCTCTTCAGGTATTCGCTGCTGGCCGTGGACATGTCCAGGCTGACCCTGGTATCCAGCTGAGGCGGCACCAACACCACCCGCTCCCGATTGCCGATGGCCAGATACACCGCACCCATCAACGTCAGGGCCAGGGCGACATTCGACAACATCAACAGATGGGAGAAACGGTTCGCCTTCTCCCAGGAACCCATCATCGCGGACAGCTTCATGCGTACAACTCCGGCACCAGGCCATCCTTGTAGACCGCGTTGAGCGGTGTGAGGCCCGCCTTGAAGGCGATATGAACGATTGCGCCGTCCAGGTTGTTGCTCTTGAAGCGCTTCAACCAGGCGGATGCGAAAACGATGACGAAGAACATGATCGTCAGGGTCTCTGTCAGCATGCCGACCCCCATGAGTCCAACGGCCAGCGCGAACTCATCCAGTTCCCACCAGAAGAATTGCGGCTGGGAGTCGATGTAGCGCGGAATATCGACTTCCTTCATGGCAAGTCCTGGTCGACCTGAAGCCACACCGCAGCGCGCCGATTCTGGGCGCGGCCGGCTGCGGACTGGTTGTCGGCCAGGGGTTCACGTTCGCCTCGACTGCCGATGGCAATGCGTTCACGCGCGACACCGTGGTGGGTGAACCACGCCGCTGCGGCCCGTGCCCGCCTCAGCCCCAAGCGGCAGTTGTAGGCATCGCTTCCCACACTGTCGGTATGTCCAACGATCACGACGCGGTTGTCGGTTTGCCTGACCTGATCCAGCACGGCTTCGAGATTGCTGGCTTGCACAATCCGGCTGCTTTCGAACGGAAACGATGCACCCCCTTCGGCGCAGGCGTCTTCGACCACTGCGTGCACCGGTTCCGGCGGGTTGAGCAATGCATCCAGCTCCGCCAGGGTTGGGCGAGCGCTTTTCTCCACACTGATCCAGAACGTGCGTCCGGAAACCCTGCGCGAAGACGGGAGAGAAACATCAATCAGCGTTTCCTCGGCCGGCAGCACCTGTGCGAAGTCCGAGGGCGCCTGATACGCCTGGCGCACAAAGCTGATTGACCCACCGGAACCGGAGTCAGCCTGTGCCTGCATGACACTCAGGGCACAGAGCATGGAAAGACATCGCACCAACATTCTTATACAACTCTTTGTTATACCGTTGCAACTATTGTTAATGTTTTAACGTGACAATGCAACCCTTCCCCTGAAAACACAGGAGTCAAGGCAATGTTGCGGATGAACGCTGAGCGATGGATTTGGACAGCAGGCCGCTGGCCAGGCGGAGAAACAGGTCGGCATCACCCTGGGTCGCGTCCGGCGTCACGACATAACGCCCGGCGATAGCAAGCGACGGCGTGGTTTGAATGCGGTAGGCCGCCAGTTTCTCCACCCCGCGCCTGATGCGATCAACCGGCACCCGCTCCCAGGCCAGCGCGAAATCGCTCACGCCAGCCTGCCGGGCAGCAGCTTCCCAGGTTGCCCCTGCGTCCATGCGCATGCGGCCATCCTGCACCAGCGCGTAAGCACGGTCGCTGAAGGCATCCAGACGCGAGGGGGCGGCAAGCGCCACCGCATACCAGGATCGTGCAGCCATGATCTGGCCGCGATCCGACGTCACCACGGGCAAGAACTCAAAGCCCACGCTGTTGGGCAGACTGCGTCCCCAGCGTTCGAGCAAGGGATGCAGCGCACGGCAATGCGGGCAATCGAACTGGAAGAAGGCGATGCACCGGCGCATATCCTCGCCGATCGGCGCCACTTCCGAATATGGCTCCAGGGCATTGCGCGTGACCGATCTTGCCGATGTGGCGGATGCGTTTGCCTCGATCAGCCAGGCGCTAGTCCCCAGCAGGAATGCCCGTCGCTGCATGGATGTCCTCCCAATCACACAGGCCCGCCTCGACCATCATGCCGAACAGCGAACCGCCACCAGAACGCCAATCCTGGATGATCTCCAGACCCGCCTCGCGCGCAACAACCGCCTTGTCCATCAGCGTCTCGGCAATGCCGCGCGCCGCCGGCGACTGCCCCATGCCATTCAACAGTTCAGCCGGCGTGCAGTACGCCAGTTGAACCAGCGCCTCGCCCAGTCGCAGCACCCTCCCCGCCTGGCGTTGATGGATCACATGCGCAATGGCCTCGGTGACCTCGGTCGTATTGACGACGCCCAGCCAGACCAGGATGTTGCCCAGGCGGGACTCGCCCGCCGCGACCACATCCACGTCCGAAGTGATGCGGCGGACTTCACTCAGGGAGGTGTGTCCCTCCAGCGCCAGGCGGGATCCAGCTTGCGCCAGCGTCTCGAATTGTGGCTGCAGGGAGGCGGCCGCATAGATGGCCTGCGCCCCGGCATTGTCGGTGGCGGCACGGCGCACGCCGGCATCCACCACGATGAACTCGATCACCGGGACGTTGCCTTGATAGGCCATCGGCTGCGGTGGCGTGGCAAAGCGCGGCGGCTGTTTGAAGCGCATGCCATGCTGGCAGAGCCAGGCCAGCTCCGCCTCGTTGGGCGCCTGATACACCGGTGCGCCGGCAATCCTGCGCACCAGCCGTTGTGCGGTGACGCCACGCAGGGACGCGGCCAGCGTGACCGGATCAACCCCGAGGTCGATCATCCGCGTCACCGCCATGGCTGCGTTGTTTGCATGCAGCGATGCCAGCACAAGGTGGCCGGTGATGGCCGCCTGGACGGCGATCTGGGCAGTTTCCGCATCCCGGATTTCACCGATCAGGATGATGTCCGGGTCTTGCCGTAACACGGCCCGCAACGCGCCCGCGAAATCCACATGGCTGTCGATATTGATCTGGCTGATCCCGGCGACCTGGTATTCCACCGGGTTTTCGATAGTGAT
>JAIFKV010000179.1 GCA_020049415.1 Betaproteobacteria bacterium | reverse complement strand
GTATCACCAGCGCTTCGTAACGCGCTTCGGCATCCAACCCGGCACTGCGCAAGCGTTCGAGATCCTCGCGATACCAGGCGCTGCCGACGATGGCCTTCTGGAAGATGGCGGGATTGGAGGTGACGCCGTCGATGCCATCCTCGTCGATCAGGCGTTGCAGTTCACCTTCCTTGAGCAGCGCGCGGGAGAGGTTGTCGAGCCAGACGTGCTGACCCAGGGATTTGAGTGTGAGCAGCGGATTGGGGCTCATGCTTGGATCTCCGAGGTCGACCATTGCCAGTGACGGATTTCCGGCTGATCTTCGCCGTATTGCTCGATGTAGCGTGTGTGTTCGCTGAGTCGGTCACGCATCTGCTGTTTGATGTGCGCGGCGCGGGCGTGCATTTTCGGCACCCGATCCATCACATCCATCACCAGATGAAAGCGGTCGAGACTGTTCAGCACGGTCATGTCGAACGGGGTGGTGGTGGTGCCCTCCTCCTTGTAGCCGCGTACATGCAGGTTGGTGTGGTTGTGGCGACGGTAGGTCAGACGGTGAATCAGCCAGGGGTAGCCGTGATAGGCGAACAGGATGGGTTTGTCGGTGGTGAACAGACTGTCGAAATCCTGATCCGACAGGCCGTGCGGATGTTCTTCGCGCGGTTGCAAGGTCATCAGATCGACCACGTTGATGAAGCGCATCTTCAACTCTGGCGCGAGCTGGCGCAGCAAAGAAATCGCCGCCAGCATCTCCAGTGTGGGCACATCGCCGGCCGCCGCCAGGACGATATCCGGCTCGCCGCCCTGGTCGTTGCAGGCCCACTCCCACAGGCCGATGCCGCTGCGGGTATGGTTGATCGCAGCGTTCATGTTCAGCCACTGCTGCTCCGGTTGTTTGCCGGCGACGATGACGTTGACCAGGTTGCGGCTGCGCAGGCACTGGTCGGTGACGCACAACAGCGTGTTGGCATCCGGCGGCAGATAGACGCGGATGATGTCGGCTTTCTTGTTGACGACATGGTCGATGAAACCGGGGTCCTGATGCGAGAAACCGTTGTTGTCCTGCCGCCAGACGTGCGAGGTAAGCAGGATGTTGAGCGAGGCGATCGGTCGCCGCCAGGGGATGCCGTTGCACACCTTGAGCCATTTGGCGTGCTGGTTGAACATCGAATCGACGATGTGGATGAACGCCTCGTAGCAGGTGAACAGGCCATGCCGCCCGGTCAGCAGATAGCCTTCCAGCCAGCCCTGGCAAACGTGTTCGGAGAGGATTTCCATGACCCGGCCATCGGCGGCGAGGTGGTCGTCGTAATCAAAGCGTTCTGCCATCCAGGCCCGGTCGGTGACTTCGAACAGCGCACCCAGCCGGTTGGAATTGATTTCGTCCGGGCCGAAGACACGGAAGTTGTCGCCGTTGTCGCGCATCACATCGCGCAGGAAAGTGCCCATCACCCGCGTCGATTCCGCCACCACCGCACCCGGCTGTAGCACGTCCACGGCGTAGGCGGTGAAGTCCGGCAGACGCAGATCGTGCAGCAGCAAACCGCCGTTGGCATGCGGGTTGGCGCCCATCCGGCGGGTGCCCTGCGGCGCCAGTTCGGCCAGTTCGGCGAGCAGCCGGCCATCAGCATCGAACAGTTCCTCCGGCCGGTATGAATGCATCCAGTCTTCCAGCAGGCGCACATGTTCGGGTTTGTCCATGTCGCTGAATGGCACCTGATGCGAGCGCCAAAAGCCTTCGGTTTTCAGGCCGTCGACCTGTTTCGGGCCGGTCCAGCCTTTCGGGCTGACCAGCACGATCATCGGCCAGCGCGGCCGTTCCGTTGCACCCTCGTTCCGCGCGCGGTTCTGAATCGCATGGATTTCGTCCAGCGCCTGGTCGAGCGCGGCAGCCATCGCCTGATGCATCGGTTCGGGCTGGTCGCCTTCGATAAAAATCGGCGCGTAGCCGTAGCCGATCAACAGGCTTTCCAGTTCGGCGCGCGGGATGCGCGCCAGCACGGTCGGGCTGGCGATCTTGTAGCCATTCAGATGCAGGATCGGCAGCACCGCACCATCCCGCGCCGGATCGAGAAACTTGTTGGAATGCCAGGAAGTGGCCAGCGGTCCGGTTTCCGCCTCGCCGTCGCCCACCACGCAGCAGGCGATCAGATCCGGGCTGTCGAACACTGCGCCGAATGCATGCAGCAGCGCATAGCCCAGTTCGCCGCCTTCGTGGATCGAACCCGGCGTTTCCGGTGCAACGTGGCTAGGAATGCCGCCGGGAAACGAGAACTGCCGGAACAGGCGGCGCATACCTTCGGCATCCTGCGAAATGTCGCGGTAAACCTCGCTGTAACTGCCTTCCAGATAGGTATTGGCCACCAGCGCCGGGCCGCCGTGACCGGGGCCGGCGATGTAGATCAGGTTCAGGTCGTGCTGTTTGATGACCCGGTTCAGGTGAACGTAGATGAAGTTCAAGCCCGGCGTGGTGCCCCAGTGGCCGAGCAGGCGCGGTTTGATGTGTTGACGCAGCAGCGGTTCGCGCAGCAGCGGGTTGTCGAACAGGTAAATCTGGCCGACCGAGAGGTAATTGGCGGCGCGCCAATAGGCGTCGATGCGCTGATAGCTGTCGGCATCCAGCACTGCGGTTTTCAAGGACATGTCTTTCTCCAGGTGTTCGGGATAGGCGTGATAGCAAGCGTTAAAGCAAGCGCTGAGGCAGGCGCTATGGCAAGCGCGCAAGCAACTCGGCGGCGGACTGTTCGACGGCGGTCTTGAAAGGAATGGCGTCTTCTTGCAGGGTTTCGTGCGATGACGAAAGCTCCTGCGCGCCTTCCCAGGCTACCGAGCCGTTCTCACCGTCCCAGATTTGCAGATACAAGCGCAGCGACGTGGTTTTGGTTTCCAGCATGCGGATGCCCAGGGTGCCCCAACGGTTTTTCGATTCCTGCCTGAACCCACCCAGTTTGAGTTGCGCCAGATAGCGCACCCCGGTGACATTCGACACTTTCAGCAAAGTGTCGCGGCTGAAAATCCCGGTCAGACGATAGTCCTCGAACATCTGCCGGTATTCGCCGGAGAGGTTGGCGCGATTGATTGCACTCAAGGTCGCCGGCAATGGCACCACGCGCAACGCCGGACGCGCCTTTTTCAATGCTTCGGTAAATGCCAGCGCCAATGCCTGCTTGTCCTCTTCCTGCCCGGTGACGGATGACGGCGTGATGAAGGCAATGCCGGAGGTATGCAGCACTTGCGGCTCAAGGCTGATCGACAAGGTCTGGGTAGTCGAATGCAACTGCTTGGTGGTTGAACAACCGGTCAAGGTCGCGCCGAAACCCAGCACAGCCGTTGCCAGTAGCAGAAATCGGAGCAACGCATGAAGCGAAGGTGTCATCACGTTGAACCCGGCGTCATCCGGCGACAAGCTGAGCAGGAACGCACATTACCGACTAGCGCCGCCCCAGCAGAAAACCCAGAAGCATGCCAACACCCGCGGCTGTGCCGATGGCATTCCAGGGGTTTTCATGCACATAGGTATCGGTCAGTTTGACCGCCTCCCGGGTACTTTCCAGCATGGCAGACTGCATTTCCACCATCCGCCTTCTTGCCAGTCGCAGCGAAGATTCCGCCTTGGCGCGTACCAGTGCAATCTGTTCGCCACCTTGATCGGCGGTGGCGCTCAGCAAGTTCTCTGCATCGGCCAGCACGGCATTGATGTCGGTGAGCCATTGATCGTTGGTGAATACTTCCATTGCACGTTTCATGCTGTTCTCCTTTGAGGGTTGCGCCGAAAAGCCGGCGCAGAAGCCAGCTACACAGTCCACTCATTCGGGTGGTTTTTCTGTTCGCTGGCGCACCAAGCCGCAGCTTTACTGCCCGGTTCGTTGCGAGCCTTGTGTGCGGTAAGGAACAGACGCAGAGGTTCTGCCCATAGATGCTGAGCAGTGCATTTCTCGCACTTGCTGGAATGCACCCCAAGTACCTATTCACCAGGAGGATCGAGATGAAAATCGCCGTCACCAGCCAGAACCGTAAAACCATCACCAGTCACGCCGGCAAATGCCGCAAGTTTTGGGTGTATGAGGTTGAAGACAACAGCGTGCGGGAAAAGCATTTGCTGGAACTTCCGCTTTCACAGAGCTTTCATGAGTGCGACCACCAAGCGCCGCACCCGTTGGATGGCGTCAATTTGCTGATCTCCGGCAGCCTCGGCTTGGGGCTGCAACATCGTTTGCAAGGAAAAGGCATCGTCGCCCTGGCGACAGCGGAAACCGATCCCGACAATGCCGTTGCCGCCTGGCTTGCGGGCAGCCTGATCGAACTGCCGCCGGATGCGCATGATGGGCATGAATATGGCGAGGGTCAGGGGCATGGCCAGGGTCATGGCCAAGGTCATGGGCATGGTCAGGGTCAAACGCCCCAAGTGCTTGCAGTGGTAGATCTGAAAGCGCATGCATGAGATTCGGTAATTAAAAAAACAGATGAGCACGAACGGATTAATCAATTTCAAAAGCTCGTTAGCCATCCAGAAGCCGCACTCCATCAGCAAACACTAATAAAGGTTTGCAGACCGCCCCTCAACCCAAACGCAAGGAAACATCATGTCTGAAATGAATACCGCTCCCGTCATGCCCCGCCTCAACGAAGCCGCGCCGGACTTCGAAGCCAAGACCACGCACGGCATCAAGAAACTCTCCGACTACAAGGGCAAATGGCTGGTGCTGTTCTCCCACCCGGCCGACTTCACCCCGGTCTGCACCACCGAGTTCATGGCCTTCGCCAAGTACTACCCAGAGTTCCAGAAACTCAACTGCAAACTGATCGGCCTGTCGATCGACAGCTACTACGCTCACGTCGCCTGGATACGCAACATCAAGGAGAAGTTCGGCGTCGACATCCCGTTCCCGATCATCGAAGACCTGTCGATGAAGGTGGCCAAGGACTACGGCATGATCATGCCGGGCGCTTCCGATACCTCTGCGGTGCGGGCTACCTTCATCATCGATCCCAACGGCATCCTGCGCGCCATGGTGTATTACCCGATGAGCAACGGTCGCTCGATTGCCGAGTTCGTCCGCCTGGTCGCCGCGATGCAGACTTCCGATGCCAACAAGGTTGCCACACCAGAAGGTTGGCAGCCGGGTGACAAGGTCATCGTGCCGCCGCCGCAGGA
>JAIFKV010000098.1 GCA_020049415.1 Betaproteobacteria bacterium | reverse complement strand
GCGAAGGTGTGGCGGCTGCCGATCACGATGTACAAATCAACCTCCGATGATGCCAGAACCAGGCGTTCGAAGCTGTTGTTGGCTGGCGGCCAGGAGCAGATGACAACCGGGGTTTTGAACTGTTTCAGTGCTTGGGCTGCATCCATTTTTAATACGCTGGCGGGATAACTGACCGCGCGCTGCCAACTGTAATCGTCGCTGGCGGTGATGCGCACGCCGGCGTCGGCAAGCATGCGGCTCAGCGTGCCATCGCCGGCAGCAATCTCCAGACAGGCGCGCGCGCCGATTAATGTCGCCAGCGCTTTGATCAGCGACTGAGAGTAGAAACAGTAGATACCTTTGGCCTCGACCAGTGGCATCAACAGGGCCTTTTGCCAGACCAGTGGCCAAAACAGTCGGAACCAGAATGGAGATACCGGTTTACGTTCGAGCTTGCGGGCGAACAGCAGCTTTTGCGCGATGAACCCGTTGAACCAATTGAATCGAATCTTGCCGTGCTTGCCGCCCATCGCAGCCGACAGCAGATAGCCTTTTAGCGCCAGGTGGGCCATGCGGTGGCGAATCATTTTGGCGTGAACAAGGGCTTCGCTCCCCTTCTGCTTGGGTGGCGGGGACTTGGGCCAACCTGAACTTTTTGCCGGCATGGCGTGCAGTTTGGCCAGCCCGGCCAGATAAGTTTGTAGTTGTTCCGGTTTGCCGCTGGCGAAAATCTGCGCCAGATCGCCTGACACGGTTTCCCATTCGCCCGGATAACGCGCCTTCAGTTCCGTCAGTGTCGGGCCGGTGCGCAACCAGGCGCGTGTGCTTTCGGCGTTTTGCGAGGCGCTTTCTGGTGCGCTTGCCGGTGGGTGAGAGATCGGTTTGCCAGACAAATTGACCGTTTTCCATGTGGCGGATGCCCAATTCGATGTCTGGATGTTACCGCCTGAGCGGTCGGCTGGCTTGGCGAAGGCCGAAGGCGCTTATAACGCGGTCTTACTCCATGTCCTTTTTGACTTGGGCGATCAAGGCCTGAATTTCCTGCCTACGTCCGCTGTCGGCGAGTTCGCGACCTGGACGCGCTGGCGCTTTGAGGGCGATTTCCAGATGGCGCAAGGCCTCGCCATGGCGTGCGCGTCCGGCCAGGAAGTCAGCGTAGAAGTAATTCGGATCAATCCCGCCGGGGTTGATCGCCAGTGCTTTTTTCAACAGTTCTTCGGCGCGAGTCTTGTCGCCGAAGCCGATCGGCCAGCCCGGCACTTTGTAATACAGCGTGCCAAGGCTAGTGTAGGCCGAGCCTTGCAGTGCGTTGCCATCGAGCTTGATAGCGGCATCCAGCTGCTGCCTTGCCGTCTTGGCGATCGACAATGCGCCGAGTCCGCCCTTGGCGCCGGCTTCGCTGGACAATGCAATGCCCTGCCAGATCAGTGCTTCCGCCTTGCCGGGCTGTGCCGCGGCAAGCTCTCCGGCTTGTTCGGCGAGTGCGTGATAGCGCGCCGCCTGCTGCTTTTCGGGTAAACGATATTTGATTTCGGCCCACTGATCCTGAATCGGACGGATGGACTCTTCCGGCGTGGCGGCGAAAACCGCACTGCTCTGGGTGAAGATGAGACTGGCGAACAGACTGCTGATCAAGAGTGCGGGGGTAAAGCGTTGCATGAGATTCCTTTCTGACTAAGTGATGCGATTCAACGTTGAGCGGCGTGGCGTTTGACGATGGCTAACTTGGCTTTCAAACCCTGGTCGATCAGACCCGGCGCACAGCCGTTAAGCCAGGCGAACAGACGTTCCGGAAAGCCGAAATGGCGTTCACCACGACCCGTGTGCAGCGCCTGGACGATCTGGCGGGCAACCGCTTGCGGCGTGTCGGCGTGGTTACCCAGATCCCGATTCAGCGCGTTGACGGCATCCGAATTCAATGCGGTGGCGATGGTGCGGGGGGCGACATGCACCACTTCCACTGCGCTATCCGCCAGCTCGCGCCGGAGCGCCTGGGAAAATCCGCGCAGGCCGGCCTTGGCGCTGGAATAGGCGGTAAAACCGGGGAACGGAAGGCTGCCGAAGGTGGAGCCAATATTGACGATGGCGGCCTTTTCCTGCGCCTTCAGCCAGGGCAGCAGCGCATGCGTCAATTGCATCGGGGCGAGCAGATTGGTCATGATGACCTGCTGAATCGCCGACCAGTTCTGACTTTCATACAAGCCGAAGGCGTTGATGCCGGCATTGTTGATCAACACATTGACGCCGAATTCTCGGGCGGCAGCGGCTGTCGTTTCGATAGCCTCGGGATGGGTCAGATCGGCGCACAGGCTCTGTACGTTGCCGCCAAGACCGACAACGCAATCAGCCAGGCGCGCCGGATCACGTCCGGCGAGCAGGAGCGCGGCGCCTTGTTCGGCAAGCGCCAGCGCCAGCGCCTGACCGAGCCCGCCGGTGGCGCCAGTGAGCAGAATGCGGGCGTTGTTCAGTTGCATGCGGCTTCCCCTTGCGACAACGGCAGGTTGCGAAAGATGTCGCCATAAAGTTTGTAGATAACACGCGCGCAGTGCAGCACTTCGGCCTGATCTTCCGGCGTCATCCGGTTCACCAGATCGGCCAGGTGACGGGTGTGCTCCTGGTCCAGCGTGCCGTGCGAGCGCAAATAGGAAAACGCCGCATCAGGCAGTTTCAAAGCGTTCTGGATCAGGTCGGCGGCATGCAGCGCGAGGGCGACACTGGTGCCTTCGAGCACGAACACCATGCCGAAAAAACCGACCGGGTTGCGACGTTGCGCCAAGTCATAGGCGTAGGCCACCATCACCTCGGCCGCCAGTTGCGGCTGGCTGGCGCGCACCGTGTCAGGTTCGCCTCCGGCGGCGGCAATGTCGTTAAGAATCCATTCCTCATGCCCGATTTCTTCCGCGATGTATTCCGCCACCGGCTTGCGCAGCCATTCCAGCCGCTCCGGCAACCGGCTGCCGACGGCCATCAGCAACGGCGTGGTATGACGGACATGATGAAAAGCTTCTTGCAGGAAGGCGAGATAGGTCGGCAAAACGACCTCTCCTTGCAGGCAGGTGGCGATGGCTGGCGCGGCGAACAACTGGGCGCGCTCGGCGGCGGTGGCTGCGGTCAAATGTTCATAAAACGACATCAGTGGTTTCCTTGGCGAGATAGAGGGAAGCGAGGGCGTCAGCGTGTTGACGCAGGATGGCGGCGCGAATCGGGCGGCCATTGCCGGTGGCCTGTGCGTTGCCTGGCGTGAACGGCGCGCAGACCAACCAGTCGGCGACGCGGGCATAGTCGGGCAGGCTGGCGTTGGCGCGAGCGACGGCAGCGGCCAGGCTGGTGGTTTTTGTGGTGCTATCAGCGTTAGGCATTGCAACCAGCAGCGCCGACAGCCAGGGGCGGGCTTCTCCGCTGACCACCGCCTGCGCGATTTCCGGTTGCGCCAGCAGTGCCGCTTCGACCCATTCCGGGGCGATATTGCGGCCATAGGCGGTGATGATCAGGTTGTCGCGCCGACCGGAAAGATGCAAAAAACCTTGCGCATCGATGTGTCCAAGATCGCCGCTGGCGTAATCGCCGGTAGCGGGTACGGCATGCAGATAACCGAGAAAGGCGCGGTTCGCGATATGTATTTCGCCGTTGGCGGAGGCATGCAGACTGACATGCGGCAAGGCCCGACCGACGCTGCCGGGCAGGTCGGCGCCGGGACGATTCAGACTGACCACCGAGCCGCACTCGGTCATGCCGTAGCCTTCATATGCAGGCAACCCGATCGCGCGAGCGGCGTCGATCAGGCTGGCATCACAGCGTGCGCCGCCAACTGCGACGAATTGCAGACTGGCCGCAGCGCGCTGCTGCATGGCGCGCAACGTCAACGTCGCCGCCTTGAGCAGTTCCGGCACCAGAATCAGACTGTTCGGCCGGATTGCGGCGATCTGGTTGACCAATTGTTGCGGGTTAAAGCCGCCCCCCATGCCGCGCCAACCCAGATCGGCCAGTTTCGGCAACACGATCTCGGCACCGCGCAGAAGGGGGGCATAAATGCCGGCGACGTTCTCCAACAGCAAGGCCAACGGCAACACCGAGAGATGTCGCTCGATAGTCAACTCGGCCAGCGCCGCGCCAACGGCTTCGGCGGTATCGAGTAATCCCGCCGCCGACAGACAAACACCTTTCGGCTGCCCCGTGCTGCCGGAGGTAAAGGAAATCTTCGCCGTGCCGGTCGGCAATGACGCGGCGGCAATCTCGCGGCCGATCAGGACAAGATCGTCCCATTGCTCGACGGGGTGAAATCCGAGGCCAAGTCCGGAGATACGTTCAGCCTGATCGGTCAACAGCAGATCAGCCGCAGTGGTTTGCAGCGCATGGCGCAGCTGGTCGTCGCTGAAAAATCCGGGTAGCGGTAGTTGCACCACACCGGCTTGCAACGCCGCCAGATCGGCGATGACCCAGGACGGGCTGTTATCCGCCAGCAATCCCATCACCTTGGCATCCAACTGGCGCAAGCGTTCGGCCTGGCGCGCGACATCCATGCGCAATGTTGCCGCAGTGTGGGTTCTGCCGTTGCCGGACAGCACGTTGAATTCGTCCGGCAGTCCTTGCAGCGCGGCGAACAGACGATCAGACATGCATCGGCTCCGGCTGTTTTTGCATCCGCTCCAGCGCCAGGCGAATGCGGCCGGCGACGACGACCGGTCGGCTGTCGTAATAGCGGCCCCAGTCGCGCGCCGCTTCGCCCAGACGTGCTGGATCGGCGATGCCCAGCGCCAGCGGCGGCAGTCCGAGTTTGGTGAAGATGCCGATCAGCTCCTGGGTAGCGGTGAACACCACCCATTCGTAACCAAGGCGATCCAGATGTTCGGCCAGCTTCAGAATCAAGCGGGCGCCGCCGCCCGGCATGATCGAAGCCAGGTTGCCGACTTCCGCGATGTGCTCGCGCGCTATCGGGTGCGCTGCCAGGCGACCAATATGGATCTCCACCGCTTCGTCCAGGTAGGTTTCGAGGAACAGCGGACCCCCGCTCGCACCGCGGCCAGGCTGTTTACCTGGGCCGCGTAATGCTGCGTGAAGACGGTTCGTATGAAGTGTTCGGTCTCGCCCCGGCGCGGTGATTCCAAGGTGATAGTGCGAGTCACATAAGCATCGGGTTTAGTGACCCGCCAGACGCGGCAATCAGGTTGTGCTTGCATTTGGCAAACCTCTTTTCGAGTGGATGCCGGGCAGTTTCGGCAATGGGGATTAATCGAGTCTTAAAGCCAGCGAATGGCGCCGAACAGGTTTCGACTGATCAGATGGCGATGTAGAGGATCAATGCGCTGAAAATATTTTCAGATGATTCAAGAAACAGGGCAAAATCGCGCTCCCGGCAAACCCGGGTAGTAATTAAGTACCAAATA
>JAIFKV010000115.1:24102-51678 GCA_020049415.1 Betaproteobacteria bacterium | reverse complement strand
GTTAGTGGTAGTCAACGATTTCGACATTCGAAGCATGGCCATCCTCTAAGTGGAAACAGACATGCCATTGGTTGTTGACGCGCGCGCTTCATTGCCCGGCCCGGTCTCCGCTTAATGACTCCAGCCGATTTCCCGGCGGAGCGCGCATGTCCTCGATGACCTGCGCCAAGTCCAACTGCACCAGTTTGCGTAACACAACATGCTCGATTGAACGGCTCTACCTACAATCTGCCTACGCGGTAATAACGATTGCGGCTTGTTCAAGTTATTTTCCATCAAGGCAGTGCCTCTGGATGTGTGTTTTGCGCTGCGAATGGTCAGCCAGCGCGGAGCGTTCTATAGTGCGTTCCAATCTTTTCTGCTTTTCCATTGCGTATCGTGAACCCTGCCCTGATTCCCTTCACCGTCACCTGCACCCTGCTTTACCTTGGGCTGGGCCTGTTGCCGTTCGCGCCTGACGGGATAAGCTGGTGCGAGGCGCTGAGCTTGTTGCCCAGCCAATTGAATGCGGGTGATTTCCATATTCTTCCTTTGTTTCTGGCTATACCCCTGGGTTTTCTTTGGCAAGGCATGGTGTGGCCGCGGGTTGCTTCAGCGCGTCCTGCCGCCGCTGTCGTGGTGTTCCTGGCTTATGGTCTGCTGGCTGTGCTGTTGCAGTTGGCACAGATTTACTTTATGCCACGTTTGCTGGCGC
This sequence comes from Betaproteobacteria bacterium, assembly GCA_020049415.1. Classification (GTDB taxonomy): domain Bacteria; phylum Pseudomonadota; class Gammaproteobacteria; order Burkholderiales; family Thiobacillaceae; genus PFJX01. Next base: position 50,984 of record JAIFKV010000115.1, on the reverse strand, counting down.
CCGCTGGTCTGGCGGCGCCGGCGCTCGGTTTTGTCGCTGGCATGGTGTTCTGGTGGCTGTTCGGCCCGCTGCTGAGCCGACGTTTGCTTGCGCTGCCGAAGTGGCTCTGGCCTTTGTTGGTTGTGTTTTCAGGGCTGAGCGTTCTGCTGCCCTTTCAACTCGATGCGCCGCTCTCCGCGCCCGTCCTGCCTGAGAGCATTTCTGCGTATCTGGTTGACATTCCGCAGCGTTTCTATGAATTGATCAAGAGCGCCATTCTGTGGGCGCCTGTCGGATTTCTTTACACTTTGTCTGGGCGTGGCAGCGAGTTGCCGCGTTGGGGTGTTGCTCTGTTTGTGGCGTTGCTCCTGGAAGGGCTGCCTTTGCTCCACGAGCAGCCTCTGCGTGAGTCGCTGGAACTGATCTTTGCGCTGCCAGGTTTGTGGGTGGGGGCATGGTTGGCGGTTCGCAGCATGCCTCGCGCGCCTCTGCTTCCGCGTGATGCCGCCGATGGTCATTCGCATGCAAAATCGCGGCATGGGGTTCGACGCCGTTGAGGCGTCCCCGCCGGGTCGCGGCTGCTGCTAAAGTAGCGACAATTCATTGCTTTGCTACCGCCATGCCCGCTTTCCAGCTCGACAATAAGGCACTATCGATCACTCAACAGCCTCGGCGACTGGCTCGGTGCAATCAGCTTGATCTGAAACATGCTTCTGCCGGAGGAACTCGATTTTCGACGAAAGCAGCGGCTTGTATAAATCTGGCAGGGTTTTCGGCTGGTCTATGGGTTACCTGCAACGCCTGCACATGACGCGCAGCCGAATTATTCTTTTGTTAGCCAGCCTGGTCTGCTTCGTGTTGGCTGGGTTTGCGGTGTTGGCCTATCCGTTTGCTCAGGTTGAACTTGGACTGGGCTTGTTGGCTTACACCGCCTTGGGGTTGTGGCGACCGCGCCTGTTGCTGTTCTTGCTCCCGCTTTGGCTGGCGCTGGTCAATCTGGCGCCGTGGAGCGGCAGCATGTACCTGGAGGACTACGACATGGTGCTTGCGGTCACGCTTGCCGTGTTCATGGCGACCGACCGCTACGCGCTGAAAATCCGTTTGACGCCGGTGCAGAGAGTTTTTCTCGGCGTGCTGATTCTGTCCTACGTGATCAGTACGTTACGCGGACTATGGCCGGTGCCACCGGTTGATGTGGTGGAACTGTCGACTTATTACAGCAACTGGCATTCGGTGCGTCTGGCGAAGGGCTTTTTCTGGGCTTTGCTGCTGTTGCCGGGGGTGGTGGCATTGTTGCGCGAGGATCATACCCAAGCGCGGTTGACCCTCGCCTGGGGGATGGCAGCAGCGGGCGGCATGATGGGTGTGGTGGCGATGTGGGAACGTGGCGTTCTCCACGCAGTGATCGAACCGGGCACTATCACTGCGGTGCTGACGCATCTGTTTGATTTCAGCACCAGATACCGTGTCACCGGGCTGTTTTCCGAAATGCATACCGGCGGCGAGGCAATCGACAGTTTCATGGCCATGACCTGGCCGTTTGGTCTGCTGGTTGCTTCGCAAGCCAAACGCCGCCTATGGGTTTGGTTGGGCGGATTCTTGTTTGTGCTGGCGCTGTATGCCTTGGTGACCACATTCTCGCGTGCGTCTTACCTTGATCTGTTTGTCGGACTGGTGATGGCCGCCGGCTTGCATTTTTTCCCGCACAGCTCGCATCAGACTGCCCGGAAAGAGGATCTTCTGACTCTGCTGGGGGTGGTCACACCGCTCAGTCTGGCCTGGCTTTACTCGCCGGTCGGGTTCTATCCCTTGTTGATCGGCCTGTTGGGATGGTCCATCGCACTTTGGGGCGGCGCTTTCAGTGTGCGCAAGAACGTGCTGTTGGGCGTTGTGCTGGCAGTCATTGCGCTGCTGGGAAGCGGCTGGGGGATGACTCAAACCGTGATGAGTCCGAATTTTCCAACCCTGCTTCTGCTCGGTCTGGCTTTGCTGGTTGTGGCTGGCGGTTATCTGGCGGGGTGGCGCCTGGTGGAGCCGATTGGTTACAAGGGGGTGGCGGTGACCATGATGCTGGTAACCGGCAGTATTGCGGTAGTGACGCCGGCTTTGCTCGGCGCGCGCATGGAAAAGCGTTTGTCGACAACGCAGGTCGATATGGTCACTCGTGAAACGCATTGGAAAAACGCGCTCGAAATCATGACGCCCGATTGGCCAACTCTTTTCTTCGGCATGGGCGTCGGCAAATTCCCCTCGGAATATCTTTGGTCTGGCGTGCAAAACGATATTGGCACTTACAAGTTCAAGCGCGAGGCGGACGGCAACGTCATCCTGCTGCTCAGCAGCGGTCAGGATGAGCGCATGGCGCAACGTGTCGACCTGCCCGCCGATCGGAGTTACACGCTATCGCTGGATGTGCGCACCGATGCCGACCGGCTCTGGCTGCGCGGTATGGTTTATCGCCGCAACATATTGCTGCAAACCGATACGCCGCCAGATTTCCGCGAACTGAACATGCACCTGCTAAACACTGAGGGCGAATGGAAGCGGGTGAGCAAGACTTTTACCCTTGGCGCGCTTGGCAACCGAGGCATGACCGGGCGGCAGCCGCTGGTGCTGGAGTTGATGAACTGGCAGCGTTATGAGTATCTGCATGGACCGCGCACCCTGGTTGAAATCGACAATATCAGCCTGAAAGATGATCAGGGGCGAGAGTGGTTGCTGAATGGCAACTTCTCGCGTGGCATGGAACGCTGGTTCCCTTATTACGACTTCAATCACTTGCCCTGGCACATCAAGAACATCTGGGTGCACATTTATTTCGATCAGGGTCTGCTCGGGCTGATCGGCCTGGCCGGGTTTATTGCCTCAACCCTGGTCGCCGCCATTCATCGCGCCAGGCAGGGCGATCCCTGGGGATTCACGATCAGCACCGCGATGGCCAGTTTCCTTGGCGTCGCCTTGTTCGGCGGCTTGCTGGATATGCCGCGCGTGATCTTCATCGCCTATTTGCTGTTGTTTGTAACCGCACTCTCGGGTCCGGCAAGAGCAACTTGGTCGGGTCGGACGTGAGCTGCGGAACCCCAGCGAACTTCCACTTCTCGGCCTTGCTGCCAGTGGTCGTCACGATGGTCAATGAAAGATCTTGCTCACTTTGCTGAACCTGTTGCGGTTACGTTGAGCGTGTTGTCTACGTGCGATGTGATCGCGAGTACGCAGGGATGGGTCAGTCGGCGCTTGATGGTCAGGGCATAGTATTTAATCCTGATGGTCTCGACATTCCCAATCTGGACAAGTCCACTTTCAGGGGGGTACTCGACTGCCAGCGCGCTTGGGATCGGGAAAACGCCCACCTGCTCTCTGCCGAAGGCGGCCATCAAGGCAGCATCGTCGAATTCGCCGGCGATCGAAACCCGTAGCCGTTGTTGACCCAGCCATTCGTTGATGGCCTTGCGTATCGCCGAGTCTTCTCCCGGCAGCAGGAGCGGCAGATGCTCCAGGTTTTCTGGGAAGGGCAACGTCGATTTCTTTGCCAGTTCCGGGTGTGCCATGAATGTCACGCCGGACTCCCCCAGGCTGTGGCTGTAGGCCTTGACGTCGATATTGGAGGGAACAGGTGAGTCCGAAATGACTAGGTCGAGACGATGCAGGGCCAGTTCGGCGAGCAGCCGATCGAGACGCCATTCTCGGCAGATGATGCGGATCGGTTGGTCAAGCTTGATGGCCGGACGCAACAGTCGATAGGCGAGCGATTTTGGCAAGGCATCCGAGACCCCGACGCGAAACTCGATGGCGCGACCTTTCGGATACTGGCGCAACGCTTGATCGAGTTCCGCTTCGAGCGTGAACATTTCGTCCGCATATTCGAGCGCAAGCTTGCCTGCCTCGGTCAGCTCCAGTGCTCGACCTTGACGTTTGAACAGGGCAGTCCCGAGTTGATCCTCCAGCAGTTTGATCTGGCCACTTAACGTCTGTGGCGAAATATGAATGGCCTCGCCGGCGCGCATGACGCCGCCATGCTTGGCAACCTTCCAGAAATAGTAAAGGTGCTTGAGGTTCATGCATATATGCTACGACATTCTCGTAATATTTATCTGAATAATACGAATATATCGCACAATGGGTTTTGGTTACATTGACATCTCCGCAGCCAGTGCTGCGCTCACCAGGAGATTCAAAATGCAAGTTCAAGTTCGAGTGAAGGGTTTGATCGGCGCATCCCGTCTGCGCGTATTCGCCACCAACAAACTGAACGCGGCGCTTTCGCGGTTCTCTGATGCCGTTCAGGACGTGAGCATGCGTATGAATGACATCAATGGCCCCGACCGTGGTGGCGCCGACAAGCTCTGTCGCGTCGTGCTGCGTTTCAAGAACAATTCCGTCGTTGTGGTCGAGGAACTGGGGGCCAACATGATGGAAGTCATTGATCGCGTCAGCGACCGTTTGCATCACACGGTATCGAAACAGTTGTCATATATGGTCAAGATTGATCGAAGCGGGATGCGTCAGAACAGTCTGGCTGTTGTCTCGGCTTAAGCGAGCCATCCGTTAATCATCATCAGGAGAGTGCGATGAACCATCCAAGAGTCCAGGCAATTACCTTGCCGCGAAGCGGTGCCGAAACGGTGCTGGCCACCAACAAGGTGATCCGCAACACCTACATGCTGCTGTCGATCACGCTGCTGTTTGCCGCGGTGGTCGCGGCTGCTTCCGTAGCGCTACGCCTGCCGCATCCCGGCATCATCATCACGCTGGTCGGCTACTTTGGCCTGCTGTTTGCCATCACCAAGTTCCGCGACAGCGGCCTGGGTGTCGGCCTGGTGTTCGCGCTGACCGGTTTCATGGGTTACACCCTCGGCCCGATCATCAGCCACTATCTGGGCTTGCCCAATGGCGGCCAGACGGTGATGACGGCCATGGGCGGCACGGCGGCGATCTTCCTCGGCCTGTCCGGTTACGCGCTGACGACGAAGAAGGACTTCAGTTTCATGGGCGGCTTTCTGATGGTCGGCATCCTGCTGGCCTTCCTCGCTGGCCTGGCGGCGATCTTCTTCGAGATCCCGGCGCTGTCGCTGACTGTCTCGGCCGTGTTCGTGCTGCTGATGTCCGGCCTGATTCTCTATGAGACCAGCAACATCATCCACGGCGGCGAGACCAACTACGTGATGGCCACGGTCTCGCTGTTCGTTTCGATCTTCAACCTGTTTACCAGCCTGCTGCATCTGCTCGGGTTCGCCAACAGCAGCGACTGACCACGGGGTTGTAGCCATCAGGAGCGCTCCATGAGCAATCCTACTGTGCAACAGGTTCGCACCCTCGTCGCCGCAACGGATCTATCCCCCAGCGTCGGACATCGCCATCGAACAGGCAGTGCTTCTGGCAAAACAGGGGGACGCGGAACGGGGGTGCTGCATGTCTGCAACGATGGTTTCTGCTCATCGATCAAGGCCATCTAAGAAGCGGATCGTTGGGCGGGCCGCGCCGGTTCTGGTTTTACGTAACTGTCTGTCGCAGCAGGTGGGGGAAATTGTGGCGCGGCATGCTGCTCGGCGCTGGTCAGCATCATGACCCGCCACGCGAGGCGGCCATCCACGCCGTGACGGCCGCTGCCACTTTGTCGGCACTGTTGCGCTGGCGAGGTTCCAGCTGCGCGGGGACATCATCGAACGAGTATCGTCACCGAAGCAATCCTGTTCTTGCTTGTGGTCGCCGGTTAGATTTTCACCTTTATCACCGCACTGGCCACGGCCCACCAGCTGGCGAAGGCGGCCTTGCATCGCGAACTACCTTCGCTTGCGGTGATGCAGAATAATGACCACGAGACGAAACCTGAGTACTCCGCATAAATGGAACATCTCACACAAATCCTCTTGCTTCTGGGCGTCGCTGTCGCTGTCGTGGTCAGCTTTCAGCGCCTGCGCATCCCCACCAGCCTTGGCTATTTACTGGTCGGCGTGATTCTCGGGCCATACACGGCAGGCCCTACGGTTCATGTGCCGGAATTCAAGGCTTTGGCCGAGTTCGGGGTGGTCTTCCTGCTGTTTACGATCGGACTGAATTACTCCCTGCCCCAGTTGCATGCCCTGCGGCATCAGGTTCTCGGGCTGGGTACGGCACAAGTGGTACTGACGACCCTCGTGGTGGGAACATTGGTCTGGCTTGCTGGACTGACTGCCGGGGCGGCATTCGTGATCGGGGCCGTTTTCGCTCAGTCGTCCTCGACCATCATCGGCAGCCAGTTGAACGAGCAGGGCGAGGAGAACACGCCCCACGGTCGTCTCGGACTCGCGATGTCCGTCTTTCAGGACGTGACGGCGGTTCCCTTTCTGGTCGTCATTCCCGTGCTTGGCATGGCAGTCGGTGCCGATGTGCTGGCGAGCTCACTGGGGTGGGCGATCGCCAAGGGTCTGCTGGCATTCACGCTCGTGTTCTATCTGGGGCGCTGGTTGCTGCGCCCGCTTTTCCACCTTGTCACCAAGCGTCGATCCGCCGAGATTTTTACCCTGGCGGTGCTGTTGGTGGCATTGCTGGCCGCGTGGTCGACGCACAGTCTCGGTCTGTCGCTGGCATTCGGCGCATTCCTTGCCGGCATGATGCTGGGCGAAACCGAGTTTCGTCACCAGGTGGAATCCAGCATGCGGCCCTTCCGCGATGTCTTGCTCGGCCTGTTCTTCGTTGGCATCGGCATGCTCATCGACCCCGTTGCCATCACGCGCATTTGGCATTGGGCCTTGCTTGGTACGCTGCTCATCCTGCTGAGCAAGACACTGATCGTCGCGGCAATCGTGCGCAGGAGCGGAATTGATACGCTTAGCGCCTGGCGTACCGCACTGCTGTTGGCCGTGGGCGGGGAGTTCGGCTTCGCTTTGCTGGCCATTGCGCTCAATGCCAAGGTGATCGATGTGGAGGTGGGGCAGACAATTTTGACATCCGTCCTTTTCTCGATGATCGCCGGCGCCTTCCTGATCCGCTTCAACCATGCCATTGCCTCCCGGCTGGCTGGCATTCACAGTGGTGCCGGCTCCGATCGGTTCGCCCCGCTGCCTGAGGAACCGGAGTCGCGGGTCATCATCGGCGGTTATGGACGCGTCGGACATACCATTGCTGTGCTGCTGCAGACCAGCGGTGTTCCATTCGTTGCCTTCGATACCGACCCGAAGCGCGTGGCGCAGGGAAGGGCGGATGGCCATCAGGTTCTGTTTGGCGACATCTCCGATCCGGAACTGCTGACGACGATTCATGTGGAGCGGGCGGCGCTGATCTTGCTTACCGTCGATGACCCTGCCAATGCGTTACGGACAGTGTCAGTCCTGCGCAACAGTTGCCCACAGGTGCCGGTCATCGCGCGGGCACGGGATCTCGAAGCAAGCTCGCGCCTCATCGACGCCGGGGCCACCCACGCCTATCCGGAAGCAATCGAAGCGAGCTTGCGCCTCGGGGCGACGGCGTTGCGGATGCTGCACATCCCGACCGACGATATCGACCTGATGCTCCAGAACGTAAGGGACTGGGGCTATAAACCTGTGCTCGAAGATGAAATAAACAATTCCGGCGATGGCCGTACCATCAAGCCAGTGGAGAAAAACCCATGAAATCGTTCACACGCATTCTTGCCGCCACCGATCTCTCCGCGCCTGCCCGCCATGCGGTGGCGCGCGCTTTCCGTCTCGCCGCCACCGGCGGTAGCGAACTGCACATCTTGTACGCACTGGAACTTGATGCCCTCGATGTGAGCTTGCGAGAGATGCTTGTAGGAAACCTTGCCGCAGTCAAGACGGCGTTGGTGGATGATGCTCGCGAACACCTGAGCCAACTGGCTAGCGATTCGGCAATCCATCAAGGCGTGGCGGCGCTGCCGCGCGTCATTATCGGCAACCCGTTGTCCGTGATTGCTGCCGAGGCCGACGCGCTGGATGCGGGGCTGGTCGTTCTCGGTGCGCGCGGTGAGTCTTTCCTGCGCCACGCCTTGCTGGGTTCGACTGCGGCACGCCTGCTGCGAAAATCGGCGCAACGTCCGGTGCTGGTGGTGAAGCAGCCCCCGCATGAGGCCTATCGCAGCGTGCTGGTTGCGGTGGATTTCTCGCCCGTTTCTATCCAGGCGATTCGCACAGCGAGGCAACTGGCGCCCAATGCCGACCTCGTTCTGCTGCATGCATTCGAACTGCCCTACGAGGGCAAATTGGCATACGCAGGCGTCGAAGAGCAAGTGATCCGACAATACATCACGTCCGGCGGCGAGACCCGCCGCAAACGGTTGCACGACCTGGCGGCTGCCGCCGGACTGGCATCGACGGATTATTCGGTACGGGTCATTCACGGCGATCCTGCACAGCAGATCATTGCCATGGAGCAGGAATATGCTGCGGATTTGATTGTCGTTGGCAAACATGGATCGCACATCGTCGAGGAATTGCTGCTGGGCAGCGTGACCAAGCATGTGCTGGCTGAAGCGCAAGGCGATGTGCTGGTCATTGCCGATGCCCGCCCGGCAACGAGCATCTTCATATCAGGTGGTGCCAATCCCCCGGATACCGTGCCCTATCTGACCCCCGCCGCTACGAGAACCGCTGCCGGCGGGACTGCGCCATGATTCACGCTGTAGCCCTGCGTGGCCCGTCGTTCGCCCTGCTTTGGTGGATTCTTGCCGAAGGACGTCACGACGGCTGGCTGCTCGGTGTGGTGGCCATTTTCGCTGCCACCTGGGCCAGCATCAGACTTCTCCCGCCCGGTGATCGCCACATCCGTTTGGTGGGGCTGCTCGGCTTTCTCCGTTTCTTCCTCTGGAATTCGATTCATGGCGGCATCCAGGTGGTCGGGATGGCTTTGCGCGGGCGTGCGGCCTTGCAGCCCGGGTTACTCGAACTCACGCTGACGCTACCGCCAGGCGGGCCGCGCATTCTGCTGGTGAATGCCCTCAGCCTGATGTTGGGCACGCTTGGCGTCGATCTGAGGGACGCCACCTTGCGCTTGCATGTCCTCGATCAACGCCTGCCGGTGGTTGCCGAAGCGCGGGCGCTGGAAGTCGTGATCGCTCGACTGTTCGGGTCTTCGTCATGAGCACGCTGGCACTGGCCGTGGCGTTTTTCCTGCTCGTCAATTTGGTGGTCACGCTGATCGCCGCTGCGCGTGGGCCGACGCCTGCCGACCGCATGCTTAGTGCAATCTTGCACCATTTACACCGCGCACATGGGCCGCAGAATCAAGCGGTAATCTTGCCGCTTGAAATGGTTACAAGCCCTGGACTCACTGAGGGAAGGGAAAACGGATCCACTTTCAGACCATGGCGGAGACATTCTCCGCCATACACAAGCCGCAAAAAAAATCGAAGCCCCCTTCGAAGCAAAAACCGAAGGGGTCCCGAAGCAACCAGAACCAGAAGAAGGAAAAACCGCCGATGGCCGGTTACGTTGTAACCACCGCTTACATGGGCTTACATACATCGGCATTTTCAAAAACGCTTACATATCGCTTACACGGCGCACTGGAAAAGAAAAAGGCCACTCCGAGAAGTGGCCTAAGTCTTTGAATCATCTGGTGGGTCGGGCGAGATTCGAACTCGCGACCAACGGATTAAAAGTCCGCTGCTCTACCGGCTGAGCTACCGACCCGGTGAAGAAGCGAGATATTACAAATCTTCGTCGATTTGGTCAAACTCCATCTTAATAAGTGACCGTTTTAGACTTGTTTGGCTTGGCTTTGTTGGTGGGCGCCGGCTTGCCATAGGTGACATCTTTGATCGGAGATGCTGACTCCGTTTCGGGGGGAGGGGCACCGGCAAATTGAGTGTTCTTGGATTTGTAATCATCCATGAAGGCAAGAATCTTGTTCATCCGTACTTGCCCCGGAATGAACATAACAATTTCCCCATTGGGATCATAGATGTACGACGTTGGGTAAAAATCTACCGGGCCGACTTGCCTAAACGGGCTATCCGGATTGCGTCGAGCCCCGCCCGCGACAACCGCATAAAACTCGATGCCATGCCGGCTCGCGGTGTCTTTGACGATATTTTCATCTGGACCGTAGTCGAGTCCGACCCCGATCACTACAAAATCTTTGCGTTTGTTCAGTTCGTTCAGGGTTGGTACCTCAACCCAGCAAAGTGGACACCATGGCGCCCAGAAGTTGACCAAAACCCACTTGCCCTTGAAATCGGACAGGTTGAATTTTTTGCCATTAACGTCAACGAATTCGAAATTAATGGCTTTGGTTGACTCGGGTTTGGCATGTGCAGGCACATTCATGAATGCCGCCATTCCCATCAAAAATGCTCCAAACAACAACTTACGCATTGAATACCCCTTTCATTCTTTCAGTACGCATGGACGCATACTCAATTCATTATCGGTCGCTTTTGGCGATACATGAATGAAACATTTGGATCAGGCGTCTCGCATCATCATGTAGTACTGAACTTTCATGGTGATGGCGGACCCGGCTACGATGCCAAAGAATACGACGAAAGAACTGATCGCCAAAGTGGAAACACCTGTTACCGCTTGACCGATTGTGCAACCCATTGCGGTAATGCCACCAAATCCCATCAAAATGGCGCCCAGGATGTGGCGGAACATGTCTTGTGGTGAATTGAAGTATTCCCAGCGAAAACTGCGACTAAGCATGGAATAGACGAGGGAGCCAATGACGACGCCAAATACGCTCGCTACGCCGAAGGTTACCGTCTTGTCACGCCAATAGGCCCATAGATCCATGGTGTAAGCAAGCGGTCCGACGAAGGTCATCGATTCAGGCCCTCTCGAATCAGTGCCCATATATGTTAATTCCATGGTTTCCGGATTTTCGCCAAAACCAAGATGTCCGGTGACGTACCAGCCCGCGACCACGACCCCGCCTACTACCAGTCCAGCCATCAGATTATCTCGATTTTCCCTGAAATCCTTGCTGGCAAAAACAAACGCAAGAATCAGCAGTGAAATTATCAAGGCAACGGCAAGTTGAGAAACTTTGTCTGACATGTTCAGCAGGGCGGGCAAGGTCTGTAAACCGTCAAGATGCAACGTAAAGACATCCGCACGTAAAACCTTGTCGACGAAAATGCGCAGAATTCCGTTCATGGTGACCAAAGCGGTGTAGCCAAGAAACATGAAGACCACCACCGACTTCAAATTGCCGCCGCCTAATCGGACCAGTGTGCGTTGCCCACAACCACCGGCTAGAGTCATCCCCAAACCAAAGGTCAAGCCCCCCACCAGGGCGGCTAACCAATGCACGGTTCCGCGCGTATAAAAGGTTTGTCCAAGGTCGACATAACCCCAGAAAGCCAATAAGTTGGTTCCCAGAATAGCGAGTCCGATGCCAAGCAACCAGGCGCGCATGCGTCCCCAATCACCCATGTTGACAATATCCGAAACCGCACCCATGGTGCAGAAACTGGTTTTGTTCGCCATGAAGCCAAAAATCAGCGCCAAAAAAAAGCCAGCCCAAGCAACAACCAACGCGGGGTTTTCAACTGAGTCCATCAATCTATCTCCTGGTGGAAAAGCACGGTTTACACGAATAACCACAACGGGATTATTCAGTGCCAGTGCAATCCTGACAATGCGTCATTCGGTATACCTTGTCGGATCAGGCAAACCTGCTTGTTCGAAGCCTTGGCGACGTAACCGGCAGGAATCGCAGCGCCCGCAAGCTCGACCAGTCGAATCCGCCTGGTAGCAAGAAACGGTGAGTCGGTAATCGACTCCCAGGCTGACGCCCAAGCGGATGATTTCCGCCTTCGACATATTGATCAATGGCGCGCGTACATCGATCGAAGCGCCGTTGATCGCTCTTTTGGTGGCCAAGTTGGCCAACCGCTGGAATGCTTCAATAAATTCAGGTCGGCAATCAGGGTAACCAGAATAATCAAGAGCATTCACGCCAATGTAGATCACATCCGCATCCAGCACTTCTGCCCAGCCGAGCGCCAAGGACAACATGATGGTGTTGCGCGCCGGCACGTAAGTCACGGGTATCCCCGGGCTGGAGAATTCCGGCACGGCAATCGACGCATCGGTCAGCGCCGACCCTCCAAATGCGCCCATATCCAGATGCATGACACGATGCTCGACTGCGCCCAAGCTCAGCGCCAACCCGCGCGCGGCATCAAGTTCAGCGTAATGGCGCTGGCCATAATCCAGGCTCAGTGCATGGCAAGCAAAACCATCGCGATGGGCCAATGCCAACGTGGTGGCGGAATCAAGCCCGCCGGATAACAAGACGACAGCCCGACTCATCGACCTTTCACTTCTTGCCATAGGATTTTGTGTAATTGAATCTGCATTCGAACGGGCAGGGCGTCACGTAGTATCCACTCGGCCAGATGGGCCGGTTCAAGCTGCCCCCACACGGGGGAAAACAAAACCGGGCAACGCTGGGTAATGGGATGCTCTATCAATATCTGTTTGGCCCAGTTGTAGTCAGATTCGTTTGAGAGAACAAATTTGACTTCGTCGCGCGGAGACAACAATGCCAGGTTGGCCCAGTAATTTCTCTCGTGCTCACCCGAAGCGGGGGTTTTGATATCGACTATGCGGGAAATGCGCTGATCGACCTCCCCAATATCAAGGGCGCCGCTGGTTTCCAGCGAGACATCGAAACCGGCGTTACATAGCGTGGTGAGTAATTCAATGCAGGCTTTTTGGGCCAGCGGCTCGCCTCCGGTGACGGTGACATGGCGAGTGGGAAATGCGTGTACTTGATCGATGATTGCGCCGATGGTTAGCCAATCACCGCCTTGAAATGCATATTCGGTGTCACAGTAAGTGCAGCGCAGCGGGCAACCGGTGAGTCGTATGAAGACGGTAGGCAAGCCGACGCGACTTGCCTCGCCCTGCAATGAAAAAAAAATCTCGCTTATGCGAAGACGGCTTGAAGACAAGACGAGATTCTTAATTAATGCTGGCAAGCAGCTTTTTGCCGTTTTCAGCTGCTTTGCTGAAAGGATGTTTCAGCAACAGTTGATCCAGCGTCTCGCGCGCTGCCACCTTGTCCTCAAGTTGAATTTGAGCGCGAGCCAGAGAAAGCAGCGTATCGGGTACTTTGGGGCTGCTGGGATATTCTCGCAGCAATCGACGATAGCTTTCTGCTGCCGCGTTGAAGTCAGACTGACCGGTTACTTGTGCTATTCCTATCCAGTAAAGCGCATTCGCGGCTAGTTTGCTGGCTGGATATTGCGCAAGAAACGACTGGAAAGTGGTGACGGCTTCGGCATATTGCCCGGACTTGATCATGCCATGCGCGACCTCGTAAGCCCTGGCTTCGGATTCTGTATCAGCCCCGCTAACTGGGGTGGCGGGGGCGACGACCAGTGATTTGGAAGTTTGTAGTCGAACCGACTCGACTGGCGCTGCCATGGGGCGACTGGCGACCTCCTTGAGGCGTTCGTCGATGTCCATATACAAATCGCGTGTCCGCTTGTCGGCAATCTCCTGACGGTGCGCCTGCTCTTCTTGCGCTCCCCGCAAAAAGGCGACATCGGCCTTGAGCGCATCCAGTTGATTGAGCATCCCCAGCAGACCCTGGTTCTGCAACTGTGCTTCCAGTCGTGCGATGCGTTCATTTTGAGATTGAACGAGCTGATTAAGATCAGCGACTCGCGCAACCGCGTCTTCAGCCGGTCCGGCAATTCCTGATCCTGAAAATAGTGCTGAGATCGTCAGGAGTGCGACAAGATGTTTCTTCATGATGAAATCACTCGCCTTGATATAAAAGCTCGGTCCGGCGATTTTGCTCCCAGGCGCTTTCGTCATGACCTTCCGATATGGGTTTCTCTTCGCCCAGAGACACTGCCTCCATCTGCGCATCTGCAACGCCAAGCAGATTCAAGGCGCGGTAAACGCTTTCCGCTCGCCGTTGACCCAATGCCAGGTTGTACTCACGGCTGCCGCGTTCATCTGCATGGCCTTGCACAATCAGTTTGGCCGCAGTCTCGCCCTTCAAGTACTTTGCGTGCATTTCGAGCAACGTCCGATACTCATCTCGGATGGCAGAACTGTCGTAATCAAATTGAAGCCGACGCTGTGCCAACGGGCTTTGTGGATTGGAGGGGTCGAGAATTGGCTGAGCCTCATATTTCAAAGCGTCCGCACTATCTTTATTGTTACCTGCCGCTGTCGTATCAGCGACAGCGGCATCCTGGGGTGTGCTACCCAAAGACTTGGCCTCTAGCTCTTGCGTGGCGATACCTTGCGTCTTGACAGCAGTCTCTTTGGGCGTTTTCGCGGAAGCGAGCGTTTTGCCTGCAATGTTGGCATCGGATACGCCTGATGTGCTGACTGAAGCAGAATCAGCGGGGGATTTTGCCGCCGTATCGGTGAGTTGTTTATCCGCTCTATCAAACGTTTCTGACGGGCTTGCCAATTCTGTTTTGAAGGGGGTGGTCACCACCGCGCGATCTTCGATTTCAGCTTGCTTCAATGGTGTGTCAGCGCAACCCGAAAGGAGGGCGCTGATCAGCGCAAGATAAAGTAAATGTTTCATGCCATCTCCCAGTTCATTTCAAGCAAAAATTTGAACAAAAAACCGACCGTTTCCAGTGTTGGATAATTGTTCAAATTCATAAATTTTCCACGAGCAATTCTGAATTTGAAATTGCCTGATTAAAATCAAAAAAATCAACGTCCCCAATTCGGCTCACGCAGATCACCTGTTTGCGATAAACGTTGGCGAACCTTGCCATCGACGCTCACCGTTGCAAGAACGCCACGACCATTGACCCGAGTGGCGTAAAGAATCTTTCTGCCATTCGGCGCAAAACTGGGCGACTCGTCCGCCACGGTATCAGTCAGTAATTGCATTTGCCCGCTTGCCAGATCTATCGCCGCAACATGAAAGCTGGCGCCGCGCAGATGGACGAATGCCAATGTTTTTCCATCTGGAGATATCGCGGGGGAAACATTATAACCGCCGTCGAAGGTGACGCGACTCGCTCTGCCATCAGCCAATGAGGCGCGGTAGATTTGCGGCGTGCCGCCACGATTGGACGTAAAGAACAGCCATTGGCCATCCGGGCTGAATAAAGGTTCTGTATCCAGCGCTCCGCCTCGCGTAAATCGGGTTGCAACACCTGTTTCAAGATCGAGCAGATAGATTTGCGAGGTCTCGTCTTTCGACAAGGTGACCGCGAGCTTGCGGCCATCCGGCGACCAGGCTGGTGCGGAATTCGATCCGCGAAATCTGGCCACCGCGCGGCGTTTGCCATCGGACAGGTTCTGCACGTAGACCACCGGCTTCTTGTCTTCGAAAGAAACATAGGCCAGGCGCTGACCATCCGGCGACCAGGCAGGTGAAATCAAGGGTTCCGGGGAGGAGGTGACGGTTACCGCGTTTTGGCTATCGGCATCCGCCACCTGTAATTCGTAGCGGCCGCCGCGTTTCAGGATATAGGCGATTCGGCCGGAATAACTGCCGGCTTCGCCGAGCAAAATCTCATGCACTGTGTCGGCGATCTTGTGCGCCACAATCCGCAAACTTGCCGGCGTAGAAACATAAGACATGGCGCCAAGCTGGGTTGCGCGAACTGCATCAAGCAGCCAGAAGCGCACCTCCAACTTGCCTGCTGCAGCCGGGAGTACCTGGCCCATCAAGACCGCATCGGCGCCACGTCCTTGCCAGGCGGGCAATGAAAGTGTGTTCGGGTCGCTTGGAGAAATGCTGTCCTTGCTATCGATCAATCTGAAATAGCCGCTACTTCCCAGATCCGTCGCCACTATCGCCCCGATGTTCGTGACCGCATCGGCCTGCCTGCCACCGAACGGTAAAACCGCAATCGGGACTCTGTTCGATGCGCCACCGACAATTTCGATGGTCATCGACGCCTGCACTGAAAAACCAGAAATCAAGAACAACACCGCGAGCAGGAAACGAATCAACATGGGGCGTATCACCGGTTTCAATTTAATTTGAACAACATGGATTATTGAAGCTGGAAAGCATCCTCGGAGGGTCTGAACTTGAGCGTCAAGCCATCACGAAATTTTGCCGCGACATCCCTCTCGGCAGGCAACGGCAAGGGCGACGACTTGAAAATTGCGCGCTCTACCGCAGTATCGTACAAAGGTTGACCGCTTGTTCTGAGCAACGTGACGCGAATGACTTCGCCGTTCGGCAACAAACTGACTTGAAACACGACCTCGGCATCACCTTTCAAATTCCTCGGCAAAATGAGCGCGTCTTTGATTTTGTCGCGGATGCGTACTTGAAAGTCTTTTACCACCCGAGCTTGTCGGTTCGCTCGTGCGGCATTTTGCAGGTTGCGTAGCTGGGCATTTTCAGATTCCAGTTCCTCGCGCATCTGGCGCGCCAATTCCTGATCAACCTGCCGGCGCGATTGTTCTCGTTTTTCTTTTTCAATACGCTCATTTTCCAGGCGTTGATTTTTGGCGACCTGCTCAACGCGGAGAATTTCTTCGGCGCGTTTTTCCTCCGCTAATTTGTTTTCCGCCAGGACTTTATCGGCAAGCGCTTTTTCCGCCTGTTGTTTTTCCTTCAAACGCAATAATTCAGCTTGTTGTTGTTCTTCTTCTCGGTGCTGTGCCTCGGCGCGTTTCTTCTCCGCTTTTTTCAGCGCGATCTCGGCTTGATCCGGGACAGTGGGCGCTGCTTCCACCTTGCGCAAAGGCTCTGGCGGCGGAGCGGGTTGAACGGGCTGAGCGATTATTGGCGGGGGAGCAGCCGCCGCTGGGTAAGATGGCAAGTCGCTCCAGAGATCCGCTTCAATGGGTAATTGAGGCGGGTTTTTCCAGGAGATGCCAACCATCAATCCCAGCATCAGAATGCCATGAACCAACACCGACAGACCGCCGGATGAGACATGCTGAATGCGTTGCGGAGGTGTCATGACTGGGCGGGTTTGACCAGAAGTCCGACTCGGGCGACACCGAGGGTTTGCAGTGCATTCATCACGCGCATGACCGATTCATAACGCACGCTTTTATCCGCCGAAATCACCACCGGTTGTTTTGGTGAAATGGCTTGGCGCGTCCGTATGGCTGCTTCCAGGCTTGCTTCCGTAACCACTTCACCCTTTTCATTGGCGCTGCGGTCGCGCAACAACAAGCTGCCATCGACACGTATCACCACCTCTAGCGGCGCTAACGGCGCGGTGGTGCTTTGCCCGATGCTGGGCAACTCGACCTGTGACGGGTTAATGAACGGTGCGGTGACCATGAAAATCACCAGCAACACCAGCATCACATCGATATACGGCACGACATTGATCTGGTTGACCGCTTTACGGCTACGTCGCGGGATCATGTGCGTCCCATCTCCTGTTGCAGGATATTGGAAAACTCTTCCATGAAAATGTCGTACCGGCTGGCAAGACGGTCAATTTCGTGGGTGAACCGGTTGTAGGCAATGACAGCGGGTATCGCCGCGAACAGGCCAATGGCGGTGGCGATCAGGGCTTCGGCAATACCGGGGGCTACCTGCGCCAGGGTCGCATGTGCAACATTCGACAACCCTCGAAATGCATTCATGATCCCCCACACCGTCCCGAACAATCCGATGTAGGGCGAGACCGAGCCGACCGTGGCCAGAAATGGCAGGTAAGACTCGACTTGATCCATCTCGCGTTGATAGGCCGCGCGCATGGCGCGTCGCGCGCTTTCGATGACGGTCTGGGGGGCGACTTTCAACTTGCGTTTGCCGCGAAACTCACGCAAACCGGCGCGGAACACCTCTTCCAGGCTGCTGCGGCGATCCTCTTCTTCGGCGCGCTTGACGATGTCACTGTGACCGCCGCCCCAGAAATCATGCTCGAATGCTTCGGCCTGCAAGCGTTCACGTCTTAACGTGAAAATCTTTTCGAAAATCAGCCACCACGATGCCACCGAGGCGAACAGCAACAATAACAACACCGCCTTCACCACCCAACTGGCTTGAAGAATGAGGGCGATGAAAGACATATCCTGGCTGAGTGCGATGTCCATCAGGTGTTGGCTCCAAATGCTTGACTAACAGAAGACGGGATTCTAACGGGACGAAAATCGCTGCGCTCGACGCAAGCCAGTTTGACCCTCGCATTCAGCAAGATTTCTTCGCCGCGAAGGACCTGCTGATGCATGCTCAAACTGACACGATTCAATTCCACCAGTTGGCAATTTACGACCAGCCGTTCATTGAAACGCCCCGGTTTCAGATAATCCGCTTCCACTCTTCGTACCACAAAAACCACCCCGGATTCCTGCGCCAGTTGATCCTGCTCCAGTCCAAGGCGAGACAGCCACTCGGTCCGTGCGCGTTCGAGGAACTTCAGATAATTGGCGTAATAGACCACACCACCGGCATCGGTGTCTTCCCAATAGACCCGAACCGGCCAACGGAAAGAAATAGAAATGGATGAAAATTCTTGATTCGCTCGCATGACCTGAAAATAACCGGCTCAAGACAAATGGTCGACCAACCGGGTTGGCTGACGGGGATTAAAAAAGATCGGGTTCTCGGGCAGGTTCAATGGTTTTATCGCTGCCGGGCTGAATAAATCCGAAATGTCGCCATGCCAGCGGTTGGGCTACTCGACCACGCGGCGTGCGGGCGAGAAAGCCTTGCTGGATCAGGTAGGGCTCCAGCACATCTTCGATGGTATCGGCCGCTTCGCCGATCACCGCCGCCAGGTTTTCCAGGCCAACCGGGCCGCCAGCAAATTTTTCCAGCATTGCCGATAGAAGTTTGCGATCCATCATGTCGAGCCCGACGCTATCGACTTCCAGCATTTTCAGGGCCGCGTCGGCCACTGGCGCATCGACCCTGCCGCCCGCTTTGACCTCGGCGTAATCGCGCACCCGACGCAGCAAACGATTGGCGATGCGCGGCGTGCCGCGTGAACGGCGAGCGATTTCCACCGCACCTTCATCGGAGGTATCGACGCCGAGCAAACGCGCCGAACGTGCGACGATGAAAGCAAGTTCTTCCGGTGTATAAAACTCCAGGCGCGCGACGATGCCAAAACGGTCTCGCAGTGGATTCGTCAACATCCCGGCGCGCGTAGTTGCGCCAATCAGGGTGAATGGTGGCAAATCCAGCTTCACCGAACGGGCCGCCGGACCTTCTCCGATCATCAGGTCGAGCTGATAATCTTCCAGCGCCGGATAGAGAATTTCCTCCACCACTGGACTTAGACGGTGGATTTCGTCGATGAACAGCACATCGTTGGGTTCGAGATTGGTCAGCAATGCCGCCAGATCGCCGGCGCGTTCCAGGACTGGCCCGGAGGTCGAACGTAGATTGACGCCCATCTCGCGCGAAATAATGTGCGCCAGTGTCGTCTTGCCCAATCCCGGCGGGCCAAACAACAAGACATGGTCGAGCGCCTCGCCGCGCATCTTGGCAGCGGTAATAAAGATATCCAGTTGCTCGCGCGCACGCACCTGGCCGACGTATTCGGATAAACGCTGCGGCCGCAAAGCGCGTTCAAAGACTTCTTCTTCACGCGAGGCCGGCGCGGGGGCAATCAGACGGTCGGGTTCAAGCATGACGGCGACGCATCATTTTCTGGCCAGCAGTTTCAACGCCTGCCGAATCGACTCTTCCAGACTCAAGTCTTCCGCCAATTGTTTCAGCGCCGGCAGTGCTTCCTTGTCGGAATAGCCAAGCGACAGCAACGCATTCAGCGCGTCGTTGGCGACACCTGTACTTGAGGAGAGGCCGCCGGCTTGTGGCAAGGCATCAGCGAGCCTGCCTTTCAATTCCAGCAACAGTCGTTCCGCTGTTTTCTTGCCGATGCCGGGTACTCGCGTCAAACGCGCGGCGTCCTGCAACACGATGCATTGGGCCAGGTCGTCCGCGCTCATGCCGGACAGCACCGACAATGCCAGTTTTGGCCCGACGCCGGTAATGCGGATGAGTTCACGAAACGCCGCGCGCTCTTTCTGGCTGAGAAAACCATAAAGCTGCTGCGCATCCTCGCGCACGACAAAATGTGTCACCAAAGTGACGCGCTCGCCGATTGCCGGCAGGTTGTAAAAACTGCTCATTGGCACATCGATTTCGTAACCGACGCCGCCGACATCCAGCAATACCTGCGGCGGCAGTTTTTCCAGCAAGGTTCCGCTCAGGCGACCGATCATCCCAGCAGCGTCCAGGCCAGCGCAGCTGCCAGCAGAACCGGTTGCAGATGTGCGGCGAGAATGGTCATCTGCACCGCCGGTACCAGTTTGGCGGGCTCTGCCGCGTGCGCCGTCAACACCTGGCCCGCCTTCAGCGCGGGCAACACGGCCAGCAAGGAAATCAACGCCAAGGCCGGCAAAGAATCCGTTGCCACTAGCCCGATCAGCACCGCCACAGCTAACGCCAGAATCAACCAATAACCACGCGCCGCCACCGACGGTTCCAACCGCGCCACCCAATGCCGTTTTCCGGCCAGCAAATCGGCGGTGCGGTCGGGAAACTGATTGACGTACAAAATGTTGGTCACCAGCAGCGCGTAGGGCAGGCCAAGCAGCCACGGCGTGAGCGAAACCGCGCCACGCTGGACAAAATCGGCTCCGACGACGATGAGCAAAAACCCAGCAGCGACGCAGATTTCGCCGAAGCCTCGACTATTCAACTTCAGTGGCGGCGCTGAATAGGCCCAGCCGATCAGCAAGCCGGCGACCCCAATCCAGAACAGACCAATGCCGCGTGTTGCAATCAGCCACAAGCCGCCTGCGATGACCGCGCCAAACAGAATCAGCGCATAAATCAACATCTGGCGCGGTGACATGACGCTGTTCTGGATAAAGCGAGAGCCGCCGGTAAATGGAAACAGACGATCCACATTGGCGGCATCGGTACCATTGAGGTGATCGTAATAATCGTTGAAGACGTTGACACCCGCTTGTGTCGCTACCGCCAAAAACAGAGTGAAGAGCGCCAGCGGCCAGGAAAATGCGCTTTCCAGCGCGGTGGCAAAACCGAGCAGGCAACCGGCGAAGGCGATGGTCAAAAAAGCCGGTCTTGTCGCTAAAACATAGCGTTTAAACGGATTGGTCAATGTTTCGGCCGTGGGTTCGAGCGAAACTGTGGCGGTCTTGCTCATGACATTCTCCCGGCCCGACGCCGATGTGCATCGGTAGTCAGGCCCGCCAGCCCCATGCCGCCATGTGCATGGCAGATCGCGCAGGCCAGGGCATCCGCGGAGTCGGCGCGTGGCTCCGCTGGCAAATTCAATAGCCGTTTCACCATATTCATTACTTGCTCCTTTTCGGCGTGGCCGTTGCCAACCACCGCCTGCTTGACTTGCAACGCCGTGTATTCAAATACCGGCTGACCCGCCGCCGTCAGCGCCGCAATTGCCGCCCCACGCGCCTGCCCAAGCAACAGGGTGGATTGTGGATTTACATTGACGAACACTTTTTCAATCGCGCTGGCATCTGGATGGAATTGCGCCAGCACCTCGCTGACGCCATCGAAGATGATCTTGATGCGGCCAGGGAGTTCCCCGGTTTCGGTGCGTATTACGCCGCTCGCCACATAAGTCAATTGCTGGCCGACTTTATCGATTACGCCATAGCCGGTAATACGCAGACCAGGGTCGATGCCAACTAATCGCACGCAGATTCGCTCATCTAAACCCGCTTACTCGGGCAGGATCGCCGAGATATAGACCTCTTGCACATCGTCAAGGTCATCCAGCATATCGAGCATCTTCTGGAATTTCACCGCGTCGTCGCCGACCACATCGGTTTCATTCAAGGCTTTCATTACCACCCCGGCCAGCGCCGGTTTGAAGCCCGCTTTTTCCAGCGACTCCTTGACGGTGGCGAAGTCGCCGGTCGGTGCGGTAATGATTTCGATGGAGCCATCCTCATTCGCGATGACATCCTCGGCGCCGGCTTCCAACGCGACATCCATCACCGCGTCCTCGTCAACGCCAGGCGCAAGAATGATCTGGCCGCAATGTTTGAACTGGAATACCACGGAGCCGTCGGTACCCAGGTTGCCGCCGCATTTCGAGAACGCGTGCCGAACATCGGCGACGGTGCGCACCCGGTTATCGGTCAGGCAATCGACTACTACCGCAGCGCCGCCAGGGCCGTAGCCTTCATACCGAATTTCCTCGTAACTGACGCCTTCGAGTTCGCCGGTGCCTTTCTTGACGGCGCGCTCGATATTGTCATTCGGCATGTTTTCCGATTTGGCCTTGTCGATGGCCACGCGCAAACGCGGATTGAAGCTGGCATCGCCGCCGCCCATTTTTGCCGCCACGGTAATTTCCTTGGCGTATCTGGAAAATATCTTGCCCCGCTTTTCATCCTGCCGCCCTTTACGGTGCTGGATGTTTGCCCATTTGGAATGTCCGGCCATGATTGCTATCCGCTGCGAAAAATGGGCGGATTTTACACCGCAGCAAGTCACTCACCCGACATCTAAGTCGAGCCTTCTGCAGTTGCTCTTGTTGTTGTCACTTGCGGGCAGCTTTTAGAATGCGGCTCCACTTCAAGGATCCACCATGACCCAGCCTCTTCTTGTCGCCAAACATGACGCCACCGAGCTTTTTCTGTTGCCCGCGATGGCGAATCGGCACGGACTCATCACCGGCGCCACCGGCACTGGCAAAACGGTGACGCTGCAAACGTTGGCGGAGGCGTTTTCGTCCATCGGCGTGCCCTGTTTCATGTCCGACGTCAAAGGCGATCTTTCCGGCATTTCGCAGCCTGGCGGCGACAATGCAAAAGTCGCTGAACGAGTAGAAAAACTGGCGTTGGAAGACCATCAATACCAAGCGTTCCCGGTTACTTTCTGGGATGTTTTCGGTGACATGGGGCATCCGGTGCGCGCCACCATATCCGACATGGGCCCATTGCTGCTGGCGCGTATGCTGGAACTCAATGAAACTCAGACGGGCGTGCTGAATCTGGTATTCAAGGTGGCGGATGACAACGGCTTGCTGCTGCTGGATCTGAAAGACCTGCGCGCGATGCTGCAATTCGTTGGCGAAAACGCCAAGTCGTTGACCACCGAATACGGCAACGTCTCCGCCGCCAGTATCGGCGCCATTCAGCGCGGCTTGCTCAGCCTGGAAAGCCAGGGGGGGGGCAAGCTGTTCGGTGAACCGATGCTGAATATCGCTGATCTGATGCAGACCGAAAGGGGCAAGGGCGTCATCAATATCCTCAGTGCGGACAAGCTGATGCAAGCGCCAAAGATGTATGCAACGCTGCTGTTGTGGCTGTTATCCGAACTATTCGAGAACCTCCCGGAAGCGGGCGATCTGGACAAACCGAAGTTGGTGTTTTTCTTCGATGAAGCGCACTTGTTGTTCAATGACGCGCCGGATGCGCTGGTCGACAAAATTGAACAAGTTGTGCGTTTGATCCGCTCCAAAGGCGTCGGCGTGTATTTCGTCACGCAAAACCCGGCCGATGTGCCGGATAAAGTGCTTGGCCAACTCGGTAACCGCGTTCAGCACGCCTTGCGGGCCTTCTCGCCGCGCGATCAGAAAGCGGTCAAAGCTGCGGCTGAAACCATGCGCGACAACCCCGATCTGGACGAAGCCGCCAGCATTACCGAACTGGGCGTCGGCGAAGCGTTGGTCTCCTGTCTGGATGAAAAAGGCCGGCCGCATATCGTCGAACGCGCATACATCGTGCCGCCTGGCGGTTACATTGGCCCGATCACGCCGGAAAAACGTCAGCAACTGATGCAGACCTCGCTGGTTGCCGGTGTTTACGAAAATACCGTTGATCAAGAATCCGCCTATGAAGTCCTGAAAGCACGGGCGGAGGCCAACGCGGAGCAAGCGGAAGCAGAAACCCAAGCCAAAGCGCAGGCTAAAACAGCTGCCGCGACCGAAAGCGGTGGATTTGGCGGCATGTTGGGCGGGCTTTTAGGGGGCGGTGGCAGTCGGCGCGAAGGCGTTGTCGAAGCGCTGGCGAAAAGCGCTGCCCGCTCGGTTGGCAGTCAGGTCGGCCGCGCCATCATTCGCGGTGTGCTCGGTTCTTTACTGGGGGGAAAACGATGAACAAAGTCATTCTCGACAGCGCGCATTTCGACAGCAAAGCCCGTCAGTGGGATGAAAATCCAGTGTTTCAGGCGCGTGCGGACAAGATAGCCGCCGCGATTCAAGCCGCCGTGCCGCTCACCACCACGATGCGCGCTCTGGATTACGGCAGCGGCACCGGCATGCTCAGTTTCCCGCTGCAAGATCAACTCGGCCACATCACACTGAAAGACACTTCGGCTGGCATGTTGCAAGTCGTGGAAGAAAAAATAGCCGCCTGGGGCATCGCCAACATGTCGACGCGCGTCATGGACCTGACTGCTGCGCCGCTGCCGGAGGAACGCTACGACCTGATCTACTCCTCGATGACGCTGCATCATGTGCCCAATACGGGCGCCATTCTGGGTGCCTTTCATGCGCTGTTGAATCCGGGCGGTTGGCTCTGCATCGCCGATCTGGACCTGGAGGATGGCTCGTTTCACGGCAGTCATGTCGATGTCCACCCTGGTTTTCAGCGTGACAGCCTCGCATTGCAAACAGCCCAGGCCGGTTTCAGCGAAGTCGACTTCAGCACCGTGTTTGAAATCGTCAAGGAAACGGAATCCGGCGCGCGCGCCTATCCGGTGTTTTTGATGGTTGCCAGGCGGATCTGAGGCAGCGCTTTAACGTTGATATCCGTTCACTTGGAACCCGGATATTTCATCAATGCTCACGTGCCTTCGCTGGTCCCTTGTCCGCTCCTGAAAGTTTCGTTCTACCCGCAAGGGGCGGGCCGAATAATTAAGCCGCTAAAGCGGCAACGACTCCGCTCAGTCGGACGGATGAATAACTACGCCGCTCCTTCGCGATATTTCCGTTGCAATCAATGGCCGCCGCGATCAACACGCAAGTTTGTGAAACCTCCGGGTTAAATCCTTGAACCGCGCTCGACGATGATGCCGAGTTCCTTCACGCCGCGCAGTATCGCCAGCTTGCGTACCGCGACGCGCACCCAGGGCGCGCCAAATTCACGGCGAACGATGTCGGCGATCAGTTCGCCCAAAGTTTCCACCAACCGAATCTCCCGCGTCGCCACCACTTCCTGAATCCGCGCGGCGACTTTGCCGTAATCGATGGTGTCGGCCACATCATCGGTATGGCCGGCTTTGTGGTCGTAAAGGCCGATTTCGATATCGAGCATCACCGGCTGCGGTGCTTTGCGCTCCCATTCGTAGAGTCCGATAATGGTTTCGAGGCGGAAATCCCGCAAAAAAAGTATGTCCATATTATTTCGCCTGGCCGGGCCGTTCGCTTAAAAGGCGCGGATTTTACGTAGATAACGCACACAAATGATTGAAACGACGCTACTTCTTATTGTTGCCTACCTTTTGGGTTCGGTTTCTTTCGCCATTCTGGTGGCGCATTTTTATGGCTTGCCCGATCCGCGCAGCCATGGTTCCGGCAATCCCGGCGCGACCAATATGCTGCGCACCGGCAAGAAATCCGCCGCCGCACTGACATTATTGGGCGACGCTTTGAAAGGATCTTTAGCGGTGCTTCTGGCGCAATGGGTCACCACAACCTATGGATTGCCCATATATGTACCTTACCTTGCCGCGCTCGCCGCCTTCTTCGGCCATTTGTACCCGGTATTTTTCGGCTTCAAGGGAGGGAAAGGCGTCGCAACCGCGCTGGGTGTTTTGCTCGCGCTCGATTTGCGTTTGGGCGGGCTGACCATCCTCACTTGGGGCGTGGTGTTCGCCATTACCCGAGTTTCGTCGTTGTCTGCCTTGGTGGCGGCGACGCTGGCACCGGTGTTCGGTTATTACCTGCTTGGCCACGGTCCGGAAACGCGTTTCTTGGCTGGCATTCTGGCGCTGCTCTCCTTGCTGGTTCTGGCGCGCCATCACAGCAACATCCGAAAACTGCTTTCCGGTGAAGAGTCGGCGTTCAAAAAACGCTGAGGAGACTTCCTGCCATGTTCGAAAAAACCATCGACTACGCCCGCGGCAGCCTTGCCGCAGCCTCGGAATCCGCGATTGAGAAAGCCGGCGACAAATTGGGCGAGGTGGTCCGCATCGGTGTCAATCAAGCTGGCGATGAAATGCGCGAGGTGGTGGCGGGGGCGAGCAAGGCGATTGACGACAAGCTGGACAAGATTTCGCAGGAGCTGCACAGCCAGCGCCAATTCACTAAAGACGACGTGCGCGAACTGGTTGATTACGCCGGCGACAAGCTCTCAGTCGTGCTGGATCAGCGTATCGAAGTGATGCGCCAGGAAATCACCCGACTGGTGGAAGAAAAGACCGAGTATTTCAAAGCTGAAATCGACGATTTTTTCATCAAGCGGCAGATGGATCTGGCGCGCGAACGGCGACGTCTGGCGCTCAATATCGTCCTCGCGACAGGCGCGGCGCTGGCGGTTGGCGCAGTCTCGCTGTTCTACAAAGGCATCCGTGAATGGGATATGTTGACGGTGTTTCGCGTTGTCCTCGCCTCGCTCGCCGGCGGTTACACCGTCTGGTTGGTGCTCAGCCTGATGCGCGGCTGGCTGCGCTTGAGCGAGCACCGCAAGGATCTGTTTTTTCTGGCGGCGCGTTACTGGGGCTGGCTGCGCCCGGCCAGCATCTTTTCAACTTTGCTGATCATGGCGATTCTGATCCTGCTTTCACTGGCGCTGATCTTTCCACATGAGGCATTGCAAATGGTCAATCAGTACATCCTCGATCCAAGCGGAATCAAGCTGGGGCGCTGAGTTCATGCAGGGCCCAGCGCGGCCGCACGCCAAAACGTCCATCCGCAGCGGTTCTTCCCTCGCCTAGCCGAAGCGCGCCCGCGAACGCAATCATCGCGCCGTTGTCGGTACATAACTCGAGCGGCGGATAAAACACTTCAAAATGTCGCTGAGCCGCCTCGGTGTTGAGTCGTTCACGTAGTGCACGATTGGCGCCTACACCACCGGCGACAACCAAACGCCGCAATCCGGTCTTCTTCAACGCGGCAA
>JAIFKV010000115.1:0-24087 GCA_020049415.1 Betaproteobacteria bacterium | reverse complement strand
GTCTTCAGCCCGGAAAAGCTGAAATCGAGATCGCCAGAATTCAACATCGGGCGCGGCAGCTTGAATCGGTAGGCCAGTCCGGTATCGGCCAGTTTGGACAGCGCCGGGCCGCCTGGATAACCCAGTCCAAGCAGTTGCGCGGTCTTGTCGAACGCCTCGCCAGCGGCATCGTCGACGGTTTCTCCGAGCAATTCGTAACCGCCAACGCCGTCGACGCGCATCAGCTGGGTATGGCCGCCGGAGACCAGAAGCGCAACAAACGGGAATTCCGGACGCGGATTCGCCAGCAGCGGCGATAGCAGGTGGCCTTCAAGATGATGCACGCCGATAGCGGGAATGCCCAATGCCGCAGCCAGCGCGTTGGCAAAGCTGGCACCGACCAGCAGTGCACCGGCCAAGCCTGGACCTTGTGTATATGCAATTGCATCCAGATCGGACAATGCGATTCCCGCATCACGCATGACGCCGCGCGTTAATGGAATCACCCGCCGGATGTGGTCGCGCGAAGCCAGTTCAGGCACCACGCCGCCATAATCCGCATGCATCGCAATCTGACTATGAATGGCATGTGCCAGCAGGCCCGCCTGCGTGTCATAGACGGCAAGCCCGGTTTCGTCGCAGGAGGATTCGACACCCAATATTTTCATGACAGGCTCAATGCGCATTTGATGCGTGACAAAAACAAGCCTGCGATTGTAATTGTTATTGAATCCTGCCCAAGTAGTGGGATAGAATCCGCCACCCTTTTTAGTCCCCCAACCGATCAACCAAGCAAGTAGCCAGGAACGATACATGCCCAGCGTTCGCGTCAAAGAAAACGAGCCGTTTGAAGTAGCCATGCGCCGCTTCAAGCGCACCATTGAAAAAATTGGTCTGCTGACCGACTTGCGTGCGCGTGAGTTCTACGAAAAACCCACCATGGAGCGCAAGCGTAAAGCTGCCGCTGCGGTGAAGCGCCAGCAAAAAAGACTGCGCAGCCAGACCTTGCCGCCCAAGATGTACTGATGATTGAGTAGGCTTTACAAGCCGACTCGGATACGGGCCTGATCTATCAGGCCCGTTTGCTTTTGCGGTGTTGATCTGCGCTATTGATCAATACCACGCCTTCTTTCAGGATCGTTCATGACACTCAAGCAGCAAATCACCGAAGACATGAAAACCGCGATGCGCGCGAAAGATAGCGCTCGCCTCGGCGCGGTGCGACTCTTGCTGGCAGCTATCAAGCAAAAGGAAGTCGATGAGCGCATTGAACTGGACGACATCGCCGTCATCGCAATCGTCGAAAAACTGCTCAAGCAGCGCAAGGATTCAGCCTCTCAATATCAGGCCGCCGGCCGCCTTGATCTGGCTGATCAGGAAAATTTCGAAATCGGTGTTCTCAATGCCTATATGCCGCAAGCACTTGGCGCGGACGAAGTCGACGCCCTGATCTTGCAAGCCGTCGCAGAAACTGGTGCAACATCCGCGCGCGACATGGGCAAGGTTATCGCCTGGTTGAAGCCCAAGCTGGCTGGGCGCGCTGATATGGCTGCCGTGTCCGGCCTGGTGAAGAACGCACTGGCCTGAGTTGACATCGGGTGGCAGCCCGTTGATCGGCAATAAATCCAGCCGACACTCACTCCCCGCCGGCCATGATTCCGCAAGACTTCATTCAGCAAGTTCTCGACCGCACCGACATCGTCGCGCTGGTCGAGCGCTATGTGCCGTTGAAAAAAGCCGGCGCCAACTATCAGGCGCGGTGTCCATTTCATAACGAAAAAAGTCCCTCGTTCTCGGTCAGCCCGACCAAACAGTTTTATCACTGTTTTGGTTGCGGAGCGCACGGCACCGCCATCACCTTTCTGATGGAGCACGCCGGTTACAGCTTCATCGACGCTATAAAAGAGTTGGCGGCTCAAGTTGGACTGCAAGTGCCGGATGATGGCAAGCGCATCGCTCCGGAAGAAGAGAATCGTCGCGACAAACTCTATGAATGCATGGACGCCGCCGCGCGACATTTTCGCCAAGCCTTGAAAACGCACCCGGTAGCCATTGCTTACCTGAAGCAGCGCGGCCTCACCGGTGAAAGCGCGGCCCGCTTTGCGCTTGGTGTGGCGACAGATGAATGGCAACCGCTGGCCGGTGTTTTTGCCGACTACCATGACGCGCTACTGGTGGAAGCTGGTCTGGTAATCAGTAACGAAGGCAAGCGTTACGACCGATTTCGCGACCGTGTCATGTTCCCGATTCGCAACGAGCGCGGTCAGGTCATCGCATTCGGTGGCCGCATCATGAACAAAGGCGAGCCGAAATATCTCAACTCCCCGGAAACCCCGTTGTTTCACAAAGGTCGAGAACTCTACGGCTTGTTTGAACATCGACGCGCGATACAAGGCGAAGATCGCGTGCTGGTGGTCGAAGGTTATATGGATGTGGTCATGCTTGACCAATATGGCGTCGATAACGCTGTCGCCACACTCGGGACCGCAATCACCTCGGACCAGGCAGCGCGTTTACTGCGCTTGGCAAACGAAGTGGTGTTCGCCTTCGACGGCGATGCGGCGGGGCGCAAAGCCGCCTGGCGCGCTTTGGAGAACAGCCTGCCGCAAGCGCGCGATGGAAAAATGCTGAGTTTTCTATTTCTGCCCGATGGCGAAGACCCGGACAGCTTCGTCCGCGCCCAAGGCGCCGATGCGTTCAAGAAAATGTGCACACAAGCCATGCCGCTATCGGATTTTCTGTTCAGTGAACTCTCCAGTCAGACCGACCTCGTATCGGAAGAAGGCAAGGTTCGCTTGGCCACGCTGGCACAGCCCTACATCGCAAAGCTCAGCCAAGCTCCCTTGTTGATGCGCGCTTTACGACATCGTCTGGACATACTGACGGGACTCGAATCACCCCAACCTTTTGCAGACAGATCCCGTTCTACAGGCCGGCCCCGCCAGTTCAACCGGCCGACCGGGGCGCAAGGTCGAGGCGCGGTTCAGCCATCTTCCTGGCGCATTCTTCTACAAGCGTTGCTGCATGATCCGACACGCGCCAGTCGGATGACCGATCTCCCGGAAGTTCCCGGCCTGGAAGCAGAAGCCGTTCACGCCGTCATCAGCCTGGCGCGTGAACATCCGGAAATGGCGGTGCGCGATGTGGTTGAACATTTTCGTGACCGTCCAGAGCAAGCGTTGCTTACCCCGGCAGCGGCGGAAACCATGCAATGGGATGAAAACTATGACATCGAAGCAGATTTTCTTGGCGCACTGGAAACCGTCATGGCGCAAGCCAGTCGAATTGCCGTAGAAGCGCTCTCCGGACGAAAACCGAGCGAACTGACCGATGCAGAGAAAGCCCGCTTGCTGGATTCGCTCAAGTCTCGGAAACAAAGCTGATGCGATTCAGTCAAATCGACTACTTGCAATCTGGAAAGGAACACCCAAGTTCCTGTATAATATTGCGTTTTTCCGCAGTTTCTCACTGGAGATAGCCCGGCGATGGCGACCAAAACTCTCAAACAGGCCACCCCCGAGGGCGCCCCGGCAATCGAAGCCACCAAGCGCACTTCCAAGAAGAAGGACGCCGCTAACAAGGCAGCCTTGCTGGCGCAGGCCTTCAGCCAACAAGACAGCAAAATCGACGTTGAAGCGCGCCGTACCCGGCTGAAAAACTTGATCATGCTCGGCAAGGAACGGGGATACCTGACCTACGCCGAAGTCAACGATCACCTGCCGGACGAAATGCTCGACGCCGAGCAGATCGAAAGCGTCATCAGCATGATCAACGACATGGGTATCCAGGTCTTTGATCAAGCCCCCGCGGCCGAAGATTTGCTGATGTCCGAAAACCCGGCGCCGGTTGCCGACGAAGATGCGGTTGAAGCGGCTGAAGCTGCGCTCTCCAACGTTGATGCCGAATTCGGTCGTACCACCGACCCGGTGCGTATGTACATGCGCGAAATGGGCACCAAAGACCTGCTCACTCGCGAAGGTGAAATTGAAATCGCCAAGCGCATCGAAGAAGGCCTCAAGCACATGGTGCTGGCCATCTCCGCCTGCCCGCTCACCATCACCCAGATTCTTGATTTGGTCGATAAGGTCGAGAAAGAAGAGCTTAAGATCGACGACCTGGTTGATGGTTTGATGGACAGCACGGGCGAGGATATCGTCATGGAAGCGTCAGCAGCCGCAGCCGCAGCGGCTGAAGAAGCTGAAGCCAGCGAAGAAGAGATTGATGAAGACGATGACAGCGGTGCGGCGATCAACGCGGCCAATCTGGCGCAACTGCGTACCGATGCGATGGAGCGCTTTGCCGCAATCCGCAAGATCAACGACAAAATGCGTCCCGCGCTGAACAAATACGGCTTCACCAGCACTCAATATCAGAAACTGCAGGGCGAGTTATCTCACCTGCTGATGGGCATTCGTTTCAGTGCGCGTCAGGTTGATAGTCTTTGTGGCTCCGTGCGCGATATCGTCGAAGAAGTCCGCAGCCATGAACGAGTCATCATGGATCTGGCCGTTGCCAAGAGTGGCATGCCACGCGCCCACTTCATCAAAACCTTCCCTGGCCTGGAAGGCAATGACACTTGGTTGGCGCAAGAATTGGCCACCAAATCGAACTACCAGGAACAACTTACGCGGCATCAATACACCATCCTCGAGCGCCAGTCGAAGTTGCGTGGGTTGCAGCAACATGCCGGCATCCCGGTCAAGGAATTGAAGGACATCAACAAAAAGATGTCCACCGGCGAAGCCAAAGCACGGCGTGCCAAACGTGAAATGATCGAGGCCAACCTGCGCTTGGTCATCTCTATCGCCAAGAAATACACCAACCGCGGCCTGCAATTCCTTGACCTGATCCAGGAAGGCAACATCGGTCTGATGAAGGCGGTGGACAAGTTCGAATATCGTCGCGGCTACAAGTTTTCAACCTATGCCACGTGGTGGATTCGGCAGGCGATCACCCGCTCCATCGCGGATCAGGCGCGTACCATCCGCATTCCGGTGCACATGATCGAAACCATCAACAAGATGAATCGCATCAGTCGCCAGATCCTGCAAGAAACCGGACTCGAACCCGATCCTGCGACCCTGGCGGAAAAGATGGAAATGCCCGAGGACAAGATTCGCAAGATCATGAAGATTTCCAAGGAACCCATTTCCATGGAAACCCCGATCGGCGACGACGAAGACTCGCATCTGGGCGACTTCATCGAGGATCACTCAACGCTGGCGCCCGCCGAGGCCGCGATGTACAGCAGCCTGCAGTTCGTCACCCAGGAAATCCTCGACAGTCTGACTCCGCGCGAGGCGAAAGTCCTGCGCATGCGTTTCGGCATCGAAATGAATACCGACCACACCCTCGAAGAAGTCGGCAAGCAATTCGATGTCACACGTGAACGCATTCGTCAAATCGAAGCCAAGGCGCTACGTAAACTTCGTCATCCATCACGTTCGGAACGGCTGCGCAGCTTCCTGGACTGATATGCTTTACCCAAGACGGGGCAACCCGTCTTACCGGGCCTGTAGCTCAGTTGGTTAGAGCAGAGGACTCATAATCCTTTGGTCCACGGTTCAAGTCCGTGCGGGCCCACCAAAAGAAACAAAGACTTAGGCCACTTCTCGGAGTGGCCTTTTTCTTGTCTGATTTTCATGTAACCCCCCTGTAACCCTGCTTTGTCAATGTAAGCTGACTCCGACCAATCTGCCACTGCAACTCACCGATGTCATCCCCATCCAGTGCCGGGATAATTGCGCCGACTCGAATATCACCACTTCGTGCCAAGTGGAAAACAACATTGGCTGTCACCGGCGTGCCGGTATCGCGGGTAGCGCGGTCAGCCATCTCGGAAATCGTGTGTCAATAGTCCATGTCAGCTTCCTTTAAAAGTGACTTCATTGGGTGCCCACTTCAGGCCGGTGAAGGATTCCAGTTTTTCCCTCCGTCGAGATAGGGGGGCTTACTCGGTTAGACGGTCGTCAGCCGTTTCACGGTGTCAAAGGGGGGGCACCCTTGCAGTGTTGCGCGAGTAACAGCCAGTCGCAGGCCAGCACCAGCCAAGATAGCCAGCAAGGTTTTCAGTATCGGGTGCCCTTGGGCGACAGGGCGCGGTAAAGGCTCTCGCGCTGGATGCCTGCCCGGTCTGCAACAGCATCCATGCCTTGCGCTTGTGCCACTTGGCGCAGCGCCATCAGCAGGGCTTCCCGGCCTCCCGGTTCGTCTATCGCTTCCAGGCTGGCGGCCAGGTTTCATCCGCAAAGCTGGCATCCTCGCGCAGTAGTTCAACCATCGCTTCATCATGTGGGCGCGATGCTTTCATGCGCATCAAACGATTTTGCGCACAGGCTCAATTGCCGGGCGCTGCTGCTTGCCGGCCTGCCACAAGTCGAACTGAGTTTGCAGGCCCAGCCACATATCGGGCGACGTGCCCAGCCATTGCGACAAACGCAGGGCCATGTCGGCAGAAATGCCGGCGCTTCCGTTCACTATCTTGCTCAGGGTGACGCGGGCGACGTGCAGCGCGGCGGCGGCGTCGGTAACGGTCATGCCCTCGGGCAGCCATTCACGCAGCACAGCGCCGGGGTGTGGAGGGTTGTGCATTCTGCTCATGTTCGTGTGCCTCAGTGGTAATCCTGATAATCGACCAACTCCGCATCTTTGCCGACGAAGCAGAAAGTCAGTCGCCAATTGCCGTTCACCCATATCGACCAATGCCCTGCCAGGTCTCCGCTCAGGGCGTGCAATCGCCAGCTTGGCGCGTTCATGTCCTCCGGGCCGGTGGCGTTATCCAAGGTCGCAAGCTGAATCTGTAACTTGGTTGAGTGGTGGGACTGGATTCCCTTCTTGCTGCCAGTTCGGAAGAAGGCGGAAGTGAATCCGCATTTCTGGACACTTTTCGGATTTTTGCTTGTGGGGGCATTGCTCTGACAACTAGGCAGGACTTGTCACTATCCCAAAGGAATACTTGGGATTTATTCGTCGGGCAATTAAAATCCCAAGTTCGCTCGGCGGTAAGTTTCACTTTTGCTATTTTTTTAACCTCCTTATATACGACTCATAAGCGGATTGTGAAATGTCAAGCAGCATAGGATTTTTTGCTTACTTGGTTAAATCTCTTTCTTAAAAGAAAACTGTAGCATCGTAAAGCATTGAATTTATTGGACTCATGATCTTTGGTTCACGGTTCAAGTCCGTGCGGGCCCACCAAACAACGTTATCAACCATGCCGAAAACCAAGACACCCCCTGCCACCGAAGGCGAGAAGCTCGAACCCGAAGATTTCGAAGGCGCGCTCAAGGAACTGGAGGCGCTGGTGTTTGAAATGGAAAGCGGCGATCTCA
Source organism: Betaproteobacteria bacterium (assembly GCA_020049415.1). Classification (GTDB taxonomy): domain Bacteria; phylum Pseudomonadota; class Gammaproteobacteria; order Burkholderiales; family Thiobacillaceae; genus PFJX01. Next base: position 16,777 of record JAIFKV010000115.1, on the reverse strand, counting down.
GTCTTGAGAATTCGTTAGCCGCCTACAAGCGCGGCATGGAATTGTCTTCTTTTTGCCAGAAGAAACTGGAGGATGCCGAATTGCAGATCAAGGTTCTCGAAAATGGCGTCCTCAAAGACTATCTCCCGCGTGGTCGCGATGGCATCCCTCGCAACGGCAATGACTGATTTCGCGGCGTGGTCTCGTGAGGTGCAATCTCGTATCGAGTCAGCGCTGGCACGGGTGTTGCCGAACTCCGCCATCGCTCCTGAAAAACTGCATGCCGCAATGCGCTACGCCACTTTGGGGGGCGGCAAGCGTATCCGCCCGATGTTGGCATTTGCCGCCGGCGAGGCGGTGGGAGCCGATCCGGCGCGAGTCGAATATGCTGCCTGTGCGGTGGAATTGGTGCATGTCTATTCACTGACGCATGACGACTTGCCCTGCATGGACGACGACGATCTGCGTCGAGGCAAACCCACTTGCCATGTGCAATTTGATGAAGCAACCGCGCTACTGGTCGGGGACGCATTGCAGAGTCTGGCCTTTGAAGTGCTGGCAGAACCCGGCGCCTGTGTCGATAAGGCCACGCAAGTCGACATGCTGGCTTTGCTTGCCAAAGCGTCCGGCTCACGCGGCATGGCGGGCGGGCAGGCGGTTGATCTGGCAGCCACTGGAAAGTCACTGGAGCTTGCTGAACTGGAGTTCATGCATATCCACAAAACGGGCGCATTGATCGAGGCTGCTGTTTTGCTCGGGGCGATGGCGGGCGGTATGCCATCCGACGCTCAACGCCAAGGTCTGCGGCATTATGCCCACTGCGTCGGATTGGCTTTCCAAGTGATGGACGATGTGCTGGATTCGGAAACCGACACGGCTACCCTCGGCAAAACCGCCGGCAAAGATGCTGCGCAAGGCAAGGCCACTTACCTGACTTTGATGAGCGCAAAAGAAGCGCGCGTCTACGCCAATGAACTGATTGAAAACGCCCTCACTGCCATTGACCATTTCGGCGACGCAGGTGCGAACCTGGCCGCTATTGCCCGTTTCATTGTCGAGCGCCGTTACTGATATGTCCCTGTTGGAATCGATAGTCTCCCCCGCCGACCTGAAGCAACTTGATCGGGCCGCACTGAAGGCGCTCAGCGTCGAGTTGCGCGCATTCATTATTGATAGCGTCTCGCGGACTGGCGGCCATCTGGCGTCAAATCTTGGCGTTATCGAACTCACCGTGGCGTTGCATTCGGTGTTTGACACGCCGGAGGATCGCATCGTCTGGGATGTCGGGCATCAGACCTACGCTCACAAAATTCTCACTGGCCGTCGCGATCGCATGCATACGCTGCGCAAGACCGACGGTCTTTCCGGTTTTACGAAACGCGAAGAAAGTGAATACGACGCTTTCATCGCCGGCCATTCCAGCACTTCCATTTCCGCCGCGCTCGGGATGGCGGTGGCGGCCCAGTTGAAGGGCGAGGAAAGGCGGGTGGTTGCAGTGATTGGTGATGGCGCGATGACCGCAGGCATGGCGTTCGAGGCGCTGAACAATGCGGGCGCGATGGATGCCAATTTGCTGGTCATTCTCAATGACAACGATATGTCGATCAGTGCCAATGTCGGCGCGCTCAACAGCTATCTCACCAAGCTGCTCTCCGGCCGCTTCTACAACAACCTGCGCAGTCATGGAGAGAAACTGCTGGCCACGCTTCCGCCCATTCATGAACTGGCGAAACGGGCAGAAGAGCATTTGAAGGGCATGGTGACGCCGGGTACGCTTTTCGAGGAATTCGGTTTCAATTATTTGGGTCCTATCGACGGTCACGATCTCGACGCGCTGATCCCGACCTTGCTTAACATCCGCCAGCTCAAAGGCCCGCAATTTCTGCATATCGTTACCCAAAAGGGCAAGGGTTACGGTCTTGCCGAAGCTGATCCATGCCTTTATCACGGCGTCGGCAAATTCGAGGTTGATCATGGCGTCAGTGCAAAAGTCTCGAAGCGCCCGACCTATACCGAGATTTTCAGTCGCTGGTTATGCGATATGGCCGAGACCGACGAACGTCTGGTCGGCATTACCCCGGCGATGTGCGAGGGTTCCGGTCTGAATGAATTCGCGGAACGCTTCCCGCGGCGTTATTTCGATGTCGGCATTGCCGAGCAACATGCTTTGACCTTTGCCGCCGGTCTTGCCTGCGAAGGCTGCAAGCCGGTGGTGGCGATCTACTCGACATTTCTGCAACGCGCATACGATCAACTGATACACGATATTGCCCTGCAAGATTTGCCCGTCATGCTGGCGATAGATCGTGCCGGTCTGGTTGGCGCGGATGGGCCGACGCACGCTGGCGCCTTCGATATTTCGTTCTTGCGCTGCATCCCGAATATGCTGATTGCGGCACCGTCGGACGAAAACGAGTGCCGGTGTCTGCTTACCACCGCTTATCGCCACAGCGGCCCGGCGGCGGTGCGTTATCCGCGCGGAACCGGGCCGGGCGTCGATATTGAAACATCGCTCGAAGCTCTGCCGATCGGCAAAGGGATCGTTCGACGCCAAGGCAAAAGTGTTGCCATCCTGGCCTTTGGCAGCGTCGTTACCGCCGCCTTGGAGGTGGCTGAAACGCTCGACGCGACCTTGGTCGATATGCGGTTCGTCAAACCGATCGACCGGCAACTCATTCTTCAACTAGCGCAAAACCACGATCATTTCGTCACCGTGGAAGAAAACGTCATCATGGGTTGCATCTTGGCCTTCCCGACCGCTTCGTCGAGCACGGAGATCCCGCTGTTTTACTGGCGCGTTGTGGTCTCGATGCAGCCGGTTTGCTGGTCAGCATTCAGTCCAGTCTGAAAAAAATCTTACCCGAGTAATTTACTCAAGCATTGGCGCTGACTTATACTGTCAGCTACCAAGCCAACAGGAAATTCGCCATGAGCACATGCGAAGCAGTTTGTGAAACAGCAGCCCCGTGTCCGAAAGATCAACCTATTGCCGATGTCCAGAACTACCCGGACTCACGCAAGATCGCCATCGACAAAGTTGGCATCAAAGCTATTCGCCACCCGGTCAAGGTGATGGACAAGAACGGTGGCGTGCAGCACACCATTGCCACCTTCGGCATGTATGTCTATCTGCCGCACCATTTCAAGGGGACGCATATGTCCCGCTTTGTCGAAATCCTGAACGGCAACGAGCGCGAGTTTTCGGTGGAGTCATTCGAAAACACGTTGCGTCAGATGGTGGTCAAGTTGGAGGCGGAATCTGGTCATGTGGAGATGAATTTCCCTTACTTCGTCAACAAGAAAGCGCCCGTATCCGGGGTGGAAAGCCTGATGGACTATGACGTGACTTTCATTGGCGAGATCAAGAACGGCGAATATTTGCAGACCATGAAAGTCCTTGTGCCCTGCACCAGCCTGTGCCCTTGTTCGAAGCAGATTTCGCAGTACGGCGCGCATAACCAGCGCTCGCACGTCACCATCACGGCGCGCACCAATACTTTCGTATGGATCGAGGACATCATCAAGATCGCCGAAGAAAACGCCTCCAGCCAGCTTTATGGTCTGCTGAAGCGACCGGATGAGAAATTCGTCACCGAAAAGGCTTATGAAAACCCGAAATTCGTAGAAGATCTGGTCCGCGATGTTGCCGCCGCGCTGAATGCGGATAAACGCATCGACGCGTATCTGGTGGAGGCTGAAAACTTCGAGTCCATCCACAACCACAGCGCCTACGCACTCATCGAGCGCGACAAGAAAGCCAGCCTCGGCGCCTGAACCGCATCGTTTTCTTGCCGGGGGCGCAGTCTCCCGGTTGCGGGGAATCCTTCTCCGCACTCGCGGTTTACATTCAGCGATCCTGAACACTGATCGAGTACATCAAGTGCGGTGTTCAGGCGTTAGCGCATCTCTCAAAGCTGTTCCGTTACGGAAAAATTTCCGTTCGTCGAGTGCTTCGTTTACCAAGTCGTTGCTCTTGGCATAGCCACAAGGGCTCAGCGCAAGCAGGCATAATGGCGCACACGTTGCCAACAGTTGCGAGGAGACTCGGATGCAGCCGATTGCCATTTTTCGTCACGCCCCCAGTGAGGGTCCCGGATATTTCGCCGACTTTCTCACCCAGCGCGCACGCCCCTGGGAGTTGATCGCGATCGATACCGGTGTGATGCCACCGCGAAGTCCTGACGGCTATGCCGGCCTGGTGTTCATGGGCGGCCCGATGAGCGTGAATGATGCTCTCGACTGGATCGAACCTACCCTGCATCTGATCCGACAAGCCGTGGCGGCGGATATCCCCGTGCTCGGCCACTGTCTGGGCGGACAGCTTATCGCCAAGGCGATGGGGGGCGTCATCGGCCCGAATCCGGTCAAGGAAATCGGCTGGGGTGCGGCACAGGTATTGGATACGCCCGAGGCTCGACATTGGTTTGGCGATACGCAGGTTTTCCAGGCTTTCCATTGGCATGGTGAAACTTTTAGCCTGCCGCCTGGGGCGGTGCGCATTCTGGAAAGCGCCTACTGCGCCAACCAGGCGTACGTGCTTGGCAAGCATCTAGGTATGCAATGTCATGTTGAAATGACACGTAGCATGATCGAACAATGGTGCGAAGTTGGGGCGGAAGAAGTCGCCGCCGCGAGCGCCAGTCCGGGGGTGCAAAGTCCGACGCGCATGTTGGCGCAGGCAGAAACTTTGCTGACGCCGCTGAATCGGGTCGCGGAGGGTTTGTACGCACGCTGGCTGGAAGGCGTGACCACTTGAGCGACACCGATTTCGTTATCACCCTGCCGCATCTGCGCAGCCTGATCGGCTTGCGCGTGCGACATCAGGGCTGCGACTGTGTGATTCTGGAAGTGCTCGAATCGCCGCCGGCGCTGGTGCTCGAACCGATTATGGTAAGCCGGGAGATCAACAGCGCCGCCAATATCATGGCCAATCTACATGGCCAGGCGGGTGAGTACGGTATCGAGCCACGCATTGTGCAGGTGCTTACCGAAGATCGCAGCGGTCTTGACGATGCGTTGCTGGAACTCGAAATACTCGACTAATGACGCATGCCATGACCACCTCAAGTCAGCACTGCCACGCATGAAAAAGCCGAACTCCGCCTTGCTCCCGGTGATCGCCGGTTTCAGCGTCATGCTGTTGTTGTTGCTTGCGGTCACTATTATCGGCGTGACCCATATTCGTCTACTCAGCAATCAACTTACCGCGATCGTTTCCGAGCGAAACCAGAAATCAGACTATGCCGCCACCATGCACGCGCTGCATGAAGCCCGTTTTCAATCGCTGATGTTGTCCAGCGGCATGGATGATGCGTTTTCGCGCGATGAGGAGATGATGCGTTTTTCGAGCATGGCGCGCGATTTCATTCAGGTGCGCGACCGCTTCCTGGCCTTGCCGCTGGATGCATCTGAACGGGCAATCTGGGAATCGATGCGTAGCGAGGTCCGGCAAGTCGAAATGCATGCCAGCGTGGCTTTCGATCTGCTCCAGTCGAATCAACTCACCCCGGCGCGCGCCTATCTCGAACAGGTTTTCGCCCCGCATCAGGCCGCCATGATGGACGGCTGGAAAGCGTTACTCCAACTCCAGCGCGAAAAGAATCAGCAAGCGTTGCTGCAAGCGCGAGCCGCGCGTGATCATGCGCAGCAACTGGCGATCGGTCTCTCCGCCGCCGCCTTGCTGGTCGGCACGATCATCGCGCTATTCGTGGTACGCCTGAGCCAACGCCTGGAAAGAGACCTGTTCGAGGAAAAAGAACGCGCCCAGATCACCTTGCAGGCCATCGGCGACGGCGTCGTGCGCATCGATGCCGATCTGCTTACCCGCTATCTCAACCCGGTCGCCGAGCATCTGGTTGGTCAGGCTTGGCGCGAGGCGAGCGGCAAGCCTATCGGCGAAGTCCTGCGTTTGTTTGAAAAGGTGAGCCGGCAGGAAATTACCGTCAGTATCGGCCAGGAATCGCTGCGTGGCACACCATGTTCGTTGCCCCCTGGAACCTGCCTGACGGCTGCGCTCGGGATGGAGTTCGAGGTCGAGGGCGTTTGCTCGCCGATACACGATGCGGAGGGCAAAATCATGGGCGCCGTGCTGGTGCTGCGAGATGTCACCGAAGCGCGCGAGATGCAACGCAGACTGCTTTGGCAGGCCAACCACGACAGCCTCACCGGTCTGGTCAATCGGCAATCCTTCGAAGAACGCGTAGCGCGGGCGCTCAACAGCAAGCGTTCGGCTGAATTTCCCGCCTCGATATTGTTCATCGATCTCGATCACTTCAAGTCCGTCAACGACACCGCCGGTCATGCCGCGGGTGACGAACTGTTGCGTCAACTCGGACAAATCATGCAAACCCGGATGCGCGAAGCCGATCTGCTGGCCCGGCTTGGCGGGGACGCGTTCGGTGTCATGCTGGTGTCGTGCCCGGCTGATGTTGCGGAAAAAATAGCCCATGTTTTACAAGACAGCATCGCCAGCTTCAAATTGATCTGGGATGACAAGTCATACCAAGTGGGTGCCAGCATTGGCATCGTCCATATTCCGCCGCATTGGGCTAGCCTGGACGAATGCCTGGCTGCGGCAAAAGCTGCATGCAAACAGGCGAAACAGAATGGCCGTAACGACATTGTGGTTCATCAGGAGTCCGAGCGAGTTAATGACCGTTCGGCGGACCAAGCCGAACAAAGTTAAACCCAGGTTAAGCCCAGGATAAATCGATGGATAAGCTGAAAATACTGCTCGACCGACTTGATGCCTTAGCGCCTTGGCTGGCGCCACTGCTGCTGCGGCTGTTGTTGGCGAAAGAATTCTGGGACGCCGGCATGATGAAATTGAGCGGCGAAAACTGGTTCGCGGAAATTCAGGATCAATTTCCCTTTCCGTTCAGCCTGCTGCCGCCAGATTTCAGTTGGCAGCTTGCAACTGTTATGGAAATCATCGGAGCGTTGGCTTTGATCCTGGGTCTGGGCACTCGCTTCTTTGCCGCAACCCTGTCGATTCTGACCTTGGTTGCCATTTATGCAGTGCATCTCGGTCATGGTTACACGATAGGCGAGGGCGGCTGGAAACTGCCGTTGATCTACTTGGTGATGTTGTTGCCGCTGATCTTGTCCGGGCCGGGGAAACTCAGCCTCGATCTGCTCTTGCGCCGGCATTTTCTGAAAACGCAGCGTCGTCTTTGGTCCTGAAATGATGCATATCCTGGTCGGTGATCTCGGTGGTACCCACACCCGTCTGGCGCTTGCGGAACTCGACGCCAACCATGTTGCGCTGATGCGAGTGGATCGCTTCGTCAACAGTCAACATGCCAACCTGAATGCCATCATGGCCGGCTTTCTTGATGCCAGCGGCTTGCTTGGCGATACGCTGTGTTGCCTCGCCGTTGCCGGCCCCACCGATGGTCGCACGGTGCAATTTACAAATCTCGACTGGCGCATCGAAACCGCCCTGCTGACTGAGCGCTTCGGTTTTGCCCGCTGCCAATTGATCAACGATTTCGCCGCTGTCGGTTGGGGGCTGAATACGCTTGAGCAAAGTGCACTGCAAACACTCCAGGCCGGAGCGCCGATAGCCGGCGGCGCACGTGTGGCGCTAGGCGCGGGAACCGGACTGGGGGTCAGCCTCTGTGCCTGGCGTGGCGATCATTATCGACCGCTCGCCTCTGAAGGCGGCCATGTCGGCTTCGCGCCGCGCAACAGCGAACAGGATCGTCTGCTTGTCTACATGCGCGCATTGCATGGACGGGTTTCGGTCGAGCGGATTTTGTCCGGGCCAGGTCTGCTCGACCTGTTCCGCTTCTGTCTGCATGAAGCGGGCGAAGCCGACAGCGCATTGCTTGCGGCGGCGGCCCCCGCCCAAGCCATCAGTCAAGCCGGTCTGGCTTCAACAGATCCGATAGCCGTCCAGTGTTTACGACTTTTCGCTGAAATTTATGGTCAGACCGCCGGTGACTGGGCCTTGGCGGCGCAAACCAGCGGCGGCATTTTTCTCGCTGGCGGCATTGCCCCGAAGCTGTTGCCGATACTGCAAAGTGATCTGTTTCTCGATGGATTCAACGCCAAAGGCCGCTACAGCGCCTGGATGAACACGGTGCCGGTCGCGGTTATTCTTGACCCGGATATTGGACTGAAAGGCGCGGCTTATGCGGCCGCTCAATTGCTGTAAAGCGGCAATGCGGCAATGCGCGTTTCAATTTGGGCGACCATTTTCTGATACGCAGGTTGCCCGACATCGCCGAAACGCCGATTGAATTCGGCTTGTTTCATGAATTCGGGCAAACCGCGCATCGACGGGAAAAACACCTTGGCGTCGCGCACCCCGGCCAATTTATTTTGCATTTTCACCGCCGATGCGCTGGAGCGCGTACTGCTCTCGCCCAGATGTGAACCGGCTCGATCCGCCGCCAGATCGGCAAACGAAAATCCGCTGCCACCTTGGGCATCCTTCAGTTCTTTGTACAGACCCGCCATATCCGACAAGTTTTCGCCGCCTGTCGCGGCAAGAAAAGCGGACAACGCAAAATGTTGGGCGAAATCGTCGCGACCGGCGAGTTTGATGCTGCCATTCCGCTGGCTTTGCGGTACGCCACGGCGCGACAGCAAGCGACCGCCCAGCACCCTCTCCGCCAGGCTGGTCAAGGCGACGCGATTCTCGATAACGGGATCATTCCTGGCGGAGCGTTCTCGCGCCAAGGTGAACGCCGCGCCAAGCAAATGTGAAAATTCGCGGCTGTCGGATTGCTGCAAATGTGTCCGATATGCGCTCAGCGCCGCCTCGTCGACGCCTCGCGCCACGGTGGCGCTGATGACCTGTCGCAGTGCCTCGCCACGCCAGGTAAAACTCAGCGCCAACGTCTGGCCAGAAATTTGTGCGCTATTCAGCATTGTTCGAGCGGCAGCCCATTCGGCGGCAAAGGGTGAACGGGTCAGACTCCAGACCAGCAGATCGCCCGTCAACCTGGCCGGCAATGCCAGTTTGCCAATACGCAATCGGTCCGGCTCAAGCGAATCATTCTTCGACACCAGTCCCAATTCCAGATTCACATGACGCTGCAAGCCGGCGATCGGCAACGGCAGGCTCGCGCGCACAATCAAGCGGGACAGTTCGATTCGCGCGCTGGCTCGGGCCGGGGTCGAGCGCTGCGTCAAATGGCTCGCCAGATAACTGATGCCCTTGTCCAGGTCAGACTCGGTCAACGCCAGTTGCCGTACTTCGCCCTCCCGCATTCGGCGCAAACCGAGCGAACTGACGATAGCCCTGCCGCGATCCAGATCGGCCAGGCTCACTTGCGCGCTGCGATCCAGACTCGGCCTTGCATCGGTCAAGCCAAAGAACAAACCAGCCAATAGCAAAACCGGCAGAACAATCAACGCGAAAAACCAACGTATCAAGCGTTGCTCCGGTATTCCTTGAATTTTTCCAGCACTTCCAACATTTCCGCCGTGCTGAGCAAAACCGGCTCGCCAACTTGGCACGCGCGCAGATATTGGCCACACAGCGCTTCGACTTCATTCGCCAAAGCGAGCGCGGCCGGCAAGTTGGCGCCCCATGCCAACAAACCATGATTGGCCATCAGGCAGGCGCGACGATCTTGCAGCGCCGCCAGGACTGCATCCGACAAGGCTTGGGTGCCAAAGGTGGCATAGTCGGCGCAGCGAATATCCGTGCCGCCAGCCATCGCCACCATGTAATGAAAGGATGGAATGTCTCGGCGCAAACAGGCCATCGCCACGGCGAAAGGCGAATGCGCATGCACTACCGCCTCGGCTTCGGGATAGGCAGCGTAAATGTCTCGGTGAAAACGCCATTCACTGGATGGGCGACCACTCCCCAATACCTCGCCATTCATATCCAGCACGACCATATCCGCCGCCGTCAATGCCGCCATGTCCTGACCAGATGGGGTGATCAGAAAACCGGATCTGGAACGCACGCTGACGTTGCCGGAAGATCCTTGATTGAGTCCGCGATGCACGCTTTCACGCGCCAGCGCGGCCAAGGTGGCACGTAGATTCGGTGCACATAAGATTTCTTTGTTCATGTCGCGCTCCATTCTGGATACATCGCCGCCAACGCCGCTCGATTGGCGGCGCAAACGCCGCGTTCGGTAATTAGTCCGGTGACCAGGCGAGCCGGCGTGACATCGAACGCAGGATTCGCCGCTGGGCTGCCCTCCGGCGTCAAGCGCACCGACACCAGTTGCCCTGCGGCATCGCGGCCCTGAATACAGGCCACTTCATCCGTATCGCGTTGCTCGATTGGAATCTTGCCACCGTCGGTCAGGCTGAAATCAATGCTCGGTCCGGGCGCCGCAACATAAAACGGCACACCATTGTCGTATGCCGCCAGCGCTTTCAGATAGGTGCCGATCTTGTTCGCAACGTCGCCATTCGCCGCCGTGCGGTCAGTGCCGACGATGCAGATGTCGACCAGGCCGTGCATCATCAGATGGCCGCCGGCGTTATCGGCGATGACGTGATGCGCAATGCCGGCCTGCATCAACTCCCACGCAGTCAGGCTGGCACCCTGATTGCGCGGTCGTGTTTCGTCGACCCAGACATGCACCGCCATGCCAGCCTCCTGCGCCGCATAGATCGGGGCCAGCGCGGTTCCCCAATCCACCGTCGCCAGCCAGCCAGCGTTGCAGTGGGTCAGAATATTCACCGGGCCGGATTTTTTCTCGGCAAGCGCGCGCAGCAGCGATAATCCGTGCTGACCAATCGCCTGGTTCTGCGCCACATCCTCGGCACAAATGACAGCCGCCTCGGCCCAAGCCGCCGACAGACGTTGCTCGACCGGCAATGCCAATAAGCAAGACAGCACACGCTGCACCGCCCAACGCAAATTCACCGCCGTCGGCCGGGTCGCGATGAGTTGCTCGCCCGCCGCTTGCAAACCGGCATCGCTGGCATCCCGCAATGTCGACAGCGCCAGGCCATATGCCGCTGTCGCGCCGATCAGCGGCGCCCCGCGCACCCGCATCAGTGCGATTGCATCCGCCGCATCCACCAGGGTGTGCAAGCGACGCAGCACAAATTCATGCGGCAGGCGGGTCTGGTCAATAATGACTACGGCATCATCCTCGCGCCAGATCGTTCGTGTCGGTGTTCCAGAAATAAGCATGGGCGTTCCTGTTGGTTCCTCTTTCTGGCGCGATTATCCGAGATAAAATCGCGCCATGCCCCCCGCCCTTCCCGAAATTCCTCTTGCCGCCGCTCTCAATGCCTTGCTCGATGCGCAACCCGCCGCGCTGAATCGGTTGCAACGCCATGCCGGCAAAACACTGCGTCTGGCATTGCCAGTTTTTCCGTTGAACTTGAGCCTCGACGAAAGCGCTCGCTTTGGTCCTGCCGCTGAGGATGTTCAGGCCGAGCCCGCGCTGATCCTGACGCCTATGCCGAGCGCGCTGCCTCTGCTGCTGGGCGACGGCAAGCTGGCCGACCTGTTTCGCGTTGAAGGTGACGGCCTGTTCGCCGCCGATATCTCCGGCGCGCTGGCCGATTTTGACTGGGTGCTCGCGCTGCGCCCCTATCTGGGCGACATCGTCGCCAGCCGGGTCGATCAATTCCTGCGCGGCGTCATTGCGTGGCGCCAACAAGCGCATGATGACACCGGTGCCAATCTGATCGAATACGCGGTTTACGAACAAGCTCTACTGGCTGAACCGAGCGCCGCACGCGCGTTCGTCAACGAAGTGGATGCGCTACGCGAAGATGTGGATCGATTGGAAGCGCGGCTGAGAATGCTTGAGCAAGCCAGACCGTGACAACCGTCGAACCGGCAACATGTCGTACGTTGCTATTCTCGCGGCATGCGGTTATCGCCCAGGATCACTCAACAGCGGAATGTCAGGTCATAACAATCTACCGGCCAGATCCATTGCTTTGGGATGCCAACTTCAAATTGAGGAAAAAGTCATGAAATGCAGCCTTTGCAAAAGCGGTGAAACAAAGCCTGGGAAAACCACGGTCACGCTGCAGCGCGGCGACAGCGTGGTGGTCATTCGCGCAGTGCCCGCTGAAATCTGCGACGACTGCGGTAAATACTTTCTCGATGAAGTCCCCGCGCGTCGCGTATATGGTGTCGCCGAGCAAGCTTGCGCACGCCAAGTAGAAGTTGAAATCCTGCGTTACGCAGCCTGACTCGATGTACTTCTTCCGCATCCTCCGCATTTTCTTCACCGCCGCGCGTTACGGGCTGGATGAATTTTTCCTCGGTCATGAGCGTGTCAAGCTTGTCCGATTTTCCGTTCAAGTGCTGTTTTTCTGGCGCGGACTGATCTGGCCGATGCAACAGCCGCGCGGCGAACGCCTGCGTCAGGCACTGGAATCACTCGGCCCGATCTTCGTCAAGTTCGGCCAGGTGCTGTCGACCCGGCGCGACATGATCCCGACCGACCTCGCCGACGAGTTGGCCAAGCTGCAAGATCGCGTACCGCCGTTCCCGAGCGAGCAGGCGCTAGCCGTCATCAAGCGCGCCTATGGCCGTGACGCCGCCGATGTCTTCGCCGAGTTTGAAGACACGCCGATTGCGTCCGCCTCGATCGCCCAAGTGCATCGGGCGACGCTGAAAACAGGTGAAGCGGTGGCGGTCAAAGTGCTGCGGCCGAATATCCAGAAAGTGATCGGCCACGACATCCAGATTCTGTTCGCCATCGCCGGCCTGATTGAACGATTGTGGTGGGACGGCCGCCGCCTGAAACCGCGCGAAGTCGTCGCCGAATTCGCCAAGCACCTCGACGACGAACTCGATCTGATCCGCGAAGCCGCCAACTGCTCGCAACTGCACCGCAATTTCGCCGATTCGACGCTGCTCGCCGTGCCGCAGGTGGAGTGGGATTACTGCACCCCGGAAGTGATGGTGATGACCTGGATGAACGGCCTGCCGATTTCCCGCCTTGACGAACTGCGCCAACGCGGCGTCGATGTGCCAAAGCTGGCGCGCGCCGGGGTCGAAATCTTCTTCACCCAGGTCTTCCGCGATGGCTTCTTCCACGCTGACATGCACCCCGGCAACGTGCTGGTGACCGATCAGGGCAAATACATCGCACTCGATTTCGGCATCATGGGCACGCTCAACGAAACCGATAAAAGCTACCTGGCACAGAATTTCCTTGCCTTCTTCCAGCGCGACTACAAGAAAGTCGCGCGGGCTCATTTGGATGCCGGTTGGGTGCCAGCCGATACCCGCGCCGACGAATTCGAAGCCGCCATCCGCGCCGTCTGCGAACCGGTGTTTGACCGGCCATTGAAGGAAATCGCCTTCGGCAAAGTCCTGCTGCGCTTGTTCCAGACCTCGCGTCGCTTCGGCATGGAAATCCAGCCACAACTGGTCATGCTGCAAAAAACCCTGCTCAACATCGAAGGCCTCGGTCGCCAGCTCGACCCGGAACTCGACCTGTGGTCTACCGCGAAACCCTTCCTGGAACGCTGGATGAGCGAACAGATCGGCTGGCGCGGCTGGTTACGCACATTCAAGGAAGAAGTGCCTTATTGGGGCGCGGTCCTGCCGCAACTGCCGCGCCTGGCGCATCAAGCCTTGCGCAACGACCGGCTGGAAAAACTCGAAGCCGCCCTCGCTGTAATGCTGGCGCAGCAACAAAGCCGCAATCGATGGCTGGCAATCATCGCGCTGCTGCTGGCGGCACTGGCGTTTTCACAGCTGCGTTAGAACTTTCCGCTAACACTACGCGATGCACAACCGCATCAACGTCTACGACAGCTTGAAGTGAGGTGCGAACCGGATCGGATTGCCCCATGATGCGGTAATCCGATGCGGCTCGCCCACTACAACCTGTGTCTGGGGATGCAGCATCCAACGACGGCCAACTTCAAAAACCGAAGCCTTCTCCGGCGCCTGCCAAAGTGGCGATGCCCAGGATCGCGAAGATTGCTGCGGCAACCGCATGCACCAGCCGAATCGGCATTCGCTCGGCGATCCGATCCCCCAGCAATACCGCCGGAACATTGGCGAGCATCATGCCGAAAGTAGTTCCCGCGACCACCAGAAACAAGTCCTGATATTGAGCCGCCAATGCCACGGTGGCGATCTGCGTCTTGTCGCCCATTTCCGCAAGGAAGAAGGCAATCAGTGTTGTGGTGAACACCCCATAACTCGCCAACTTGGCATCGCCTTCGTCGAATTTGTCTGGAATCAACGTCCAGATAGCCATCCCGATGAAGGACACGCCTAGCACCCATCGCAATGTCTCCTGACCGAGCAAGGAGGTGATCCAGGTGCCAATCGCCCCGGCGAGTCCGTGGTTTGCCAAGGTTGCCAGCAGAATGCCGAGAATGATCGGCGCCGGTTTGCGGAACTTGGCCGCCAGAATAAACGCGAGGAGTTGGGTTTTATCGCCGATTTCGGCAAGGGCGACGATGCCCGTGGAGATGAGGAATGCTTCCATTTTGGGGTCCTTGGCCGGATATTGACGAATGACCACATTGTCCATCCGGCCAGTCCGGGGACGCAGTGGTCAAAGGTCTTGCCAGGCTCCTAGTGCTGCTTGCGCCATGGCCGACCGGCCAAGTATGTTGACGCAAGCCCCTTTCGATAAAGGGCGGCTACTCCCCAATGACGCCGGCGATTTTAGCCGGCGTCATTGGCTGCGTCCAAAGCTTATTGGTGTGTTTCAACCGATGCGTTGCGGCTGCTGTTGCTGCCGCTTCACCCGCGTTTAGAAGCTTTGGTTGAAGTTTACACGCAGGGTTGACTGGCTATGTTTGGAGGTGATTCCGATGCCGCTTGTCTGACTGACTTCCGGGGCGATCGCGATGGAGGCGGCAATACTGCGCGCCGGGTCCAGTCGATATCCGATACCCATGGTGTAGTGGGATTCGATGATGGCCGGAAACAGTGGGTTAAGGGTGGCGCTGGGAACTGGATTGCTGGCGTGGTTGAAGCCGGCGCGTAATGCCAGATCTGGATTGAGTTTGTATTGCACGCCGAGTGCCAGCACGGTCTGGTCTTTCCAGTTCTGCGGCATGGTTACGTCCAGATCCATGCCAAAGGCGACAAAATTCATGTGGAAATTGTCCATCGCATCGGACCAGATGATCCGTTTGAGGTCGGCGGCCCAGGACCATGCTCCGCCCGCATCATAGGCCAGGCCGAGGCCATAGGTTTCCGGCCACTGGAAGTCGACAACCTTCAGCGAGCCATGCATCGGATTGCCGTTGACCGACATCGTGGCGTCATTGGTCTTCATGTCGCCCATGTTTGTCTTGGCGTGATAGGCGGCGCCGAGTTTGATTTGTTCGTTAACCCGCCAAACCGCGCCAAGTTTGTAGCCCCAGCCGTAAGACTTGGCTTTGCCGGTCATGGCGTTGTTATCGCTGAAATCAAAACGGGCGTAATCGAGGTTGGGTGGCAGTGCATTCATCAGGCTGCCGCTGACCAGACCTTGCCCCATCATGCCGGCAAGTGTCTGACCATCCATGTCCATTTGCAGGTCCATACTGGCCCAAGCCAGGTCGATCTGGCCAGCAAGCGTGAAGCTTTCGTTGGCATTCCAGGCCAGCGGGAACATGACGCGGCCAAAACCGACTTCGGAACGGATTTCCTCGCCACTCATCGCAATCGGTGTATTCGCAGCGCTCATGCCGCCGGCAAACAGCGGCGAACCGACACCATATTCGGTACCCATGCCGCCCTGTGCCAGCATCGCCACGCCATAGCTCAGATCACCCTGGCGACGGATATAGGAGACGCTGGGCATCCAGTAAGCGGTGCCGTCGGAATCCTGTTTGCCCGCCATCGGATGGCTGGAACTCACGTCCGGCATCAGCAAGGTCAGTCCTAGTCCGAATTCGGCTTTTTCCGCAGGTTTCAAGCCAAGGGTGGCGGGGTTGTTCATCGTTGCCGAGTTGCCCGTATCGAAGGCGTAAGCCGCGCCCCCCATGCCGCCAGACTTCGCCCCCCAGGCTTCCATGTTCATGCCGTTGGTGGCATGCGCGGAGGGACTCAATGCAATCAAAGCCAAAACTGCCGGCAGTACAGGACGAACAGCGGAGGGTTTCATGTTCAATGCTTTCACAAGAAAGTTGGGGGGCGCAATGGTAACGAAGCCGCTACCGCCAGTCGCATCAAGTTTTTGATGGGCAAGAAATTTACTTGATGCCAACGCCTTGATTGGATAGGGCGAAATTCAAGGGGAAGCAAACGATGAAGTCGCCGCTTGCGCAATCATTACTACAATAAATTCTATTCAGAATCGCCTTGACCGTCATGTCCCTGCTTGAAGTTCGCCATATCACCCGCTGCTACCGCAACTTCACGGCGGTGAAGGAGGTGTCTTTTTCAGTCGAATGCGGTGAGTTTTTTACCCTGCTGGGGCCGTCCGGCTGCGGCAAGACCACAATCTTGCGCATGGTCGCCGGCTTCGATCTGCCCGATGCCGGGCAGATTCTGCTCGATGGCCGCGACCTCGTCGGCACGCCAGCCGAGAAGCGCCCCATTCATACCGTGTTCCAGAGTTACGCGCTGTTCCCGCATTTGACTGTCGGCCAGAACGTCGCCTTTCCGTTGCGCATGGCCGGCGTCGGCGATACGGAACTGCGGCGGCGGGTGGGCGAAACGCTGGAACAGGTGCATCTGAGCGATCTTGCCGGCCATTACCCGCACGAAATTTCCGGCGGCCAGAAACAGCGTGTGGCGCTGGCACGCGGCCTGGTCAACCGGCCGCGCCTGTTGTTGCTGGACGAACCGCTGGGCGCGCTGGATCTGAAATTGCGCGAGGAAATGCAGCTGGAGCTGATCAAGCTGCAACGCGAAGTCGGCGTCACCTTCGTCTTCGTCACCCACGCG
>JAIFKV010000176.1 GCA_020049415.1 Betaproteobacteria bacterium | reverse complement strand
AATGTTTTTATTTTATTACATTAAAACAATGTGTTGCGCGCTATTCGTGGTTTGTTCGTAGACTATCCGTGGCTTATGCGTTTTTCAGAACCTTCAAGAAATCACGCAACTGCCTATCAAGGTTCTTCTTTTCTACAGTCTCATCATCAACTGTCGTTGCGGCGTCTTTGCTTGCCATCTTGAACAGAAAGCCATCCTTTCCCGCATTCGTACGGATGTATTGCCAGATGGACTCAATGTCCTTGAGTTTTTCTTTCTCGATGCAGTGCTTCAAGAACGCTCGCATTTCACTCATACGGGGTTTGCCGGTCTGCTTGCTGGCCCGCAATCTCGCCAAATGTTCGCTCCACGATTCAATCCGTGCCGCACTCTGCTCGATAAGGGCTTGTTGTCCGCTTCGTGCAATGCCTTCGTGTGTCGCTTCCAGTCGTGTCAGGTAGCTATCCAGGGCAGACAGGAATTCGGGCTTTGCTTCAAGTTGGCGGCGTTCTCCCTCAAATCCGTTGCGCAACCTTATTGCAGCCTCCTGTTCCGACGGCGGAATATTGGACTCTGACTCGCGTAGTTTGACGATGCGTTCAGCCAAGTCTTGCCATTGTCGAATCAGGTGCGCGCCAGGTTCAGCGGCTAATCGTTTAGGTGTCGGCGCGGTGCCTTCCAGTTCACGCGGTGCGACAGATTTACCATTGATTGCAGACAGTAGGCGCGAGTATTCCGACTCTGGAACGCGAAGGTCATCCATTTTGACGAATGGAGAGTCTGGCCCGGCTGTTAGTGTGGTGCTGCCTGATATCGGCCATTGCAGGCCGGCAATCTTCACTTGACCATGAACAGCCAGCCTATCGAGCATGGTAGTGTCCAGCCAACGGGCTACGCCATCGGTCGTTACGTTGATCTTCTCTACGATACTTCCATCTTGATAATGCCATTGCAGCTCGTTATCGACTGTTACTGCTCCGACCCGAACAACACCCTGTTCTGCCAGTTTGAAAACATCCTTGGCTGTCACCAGTTTGTTTGTCTCGATGGTGGCGCGGTCTGCCATATCTTGAATCGTGTACCAGTAGGTCATGTGCATCCTTCAAAGCTCCTTCAATCAGGTGCCCACCCCAGGCCGGCGAAGGTTTCCGGCTTTTCTCTCCGTCGAGACAGGGATGGGCTTACTCGGTCAGACAGTTGCCAGCCGTTCCACGGTGTCAGGGTAGCGTTCCACCAAACGAATCAGCAAAGCGGCTTGAGCATTCGGGCGGGCGCGGCCCTGTTCCCAATTCTCCAAGGTGCGCGGGTTGGTGCGCAGGTAGCGTGCCAATACCGGGCGTGACAGGTGAAGCCGCTCACGCAATGCAATGAGTTCGGCGGCGGTCACTTCCGGCGCGGCTTTTTCTTCAATCTTATGAGTGCGCAAGGTGCGCTTGCCGGCGCGCTCTTCAGTCAGTGCGTCAAAGCCTTCGGCAATCTCGGCAAACAGGGTGCGCGGCATCAGGCCGTTTGCTGGCTTTTCCGTTCACCTTGCTGGCCTGCCAGCATGAAGAGAACGTATTGATTCAGGCTCACGCCTTCCCGCTTGGCGCTGCGGGCAAGTTCGGCATGAAGCCGGCGCGGTAGGCGCACCAGGAAGCGGCCAGAGAAGGCGCTTTCATCTTGCGGCGGGGTAGGTGTGGGGATGGTGTGGCCGGCGGCTTGGGCGGCTTCAAGCCAGGCGGCTATCGCATCGTGTGCTTCGTTAATTGCGTCAACCTCGCTATCACCACAGGCTGAACAACCTGGCAGGTCGGGAACGGTGGCGATATAGCCCGCATCTTCCTCAGACCAAAAAACCTCAATCGGATATTTGTTCATTTCCGTACCTCTCAATCATGGCGATAAGCTGGCGGGCCTGATAGGGCGGGATAGTGCCGGCGCGGTTTTGGAAGTTCAGAAGCTCCGGCTCGCCCGGCCTGGCAAAAGCCCGGTGTGAACCTTTCCCGCCCTTATGGACGAAGCCCAACAGTTCGGCTGCCTTGCAAGCGTCATCGAAGCGCACGGCCTTGGGGCTGGCGAGGATGGCGGCTATCAATTTGCGGGCTTGGTTCATGGTTTGATTATATCGCCAGTGGTATCAATCGCCAGCAGTTCGATGCCTGCCTGTTCCAGAATCCAGGCTTCAATGCGTTCATGCCACATTCTGAGCAGGTCGAGCGGACGGCGGCGGTAATGCTTCTCGGCAATGGCGCTTGGCTTGTGACCCATGATTTGAGCAACGACGCCTACAGGACATTCAACCCATTCAGACAGTGTGCCAAAGCTGCGGCGCAGTCCATGCAGGGATAGGTGGGGCAAGCCAGCCACTTCCAGCGCGTGAACGTGCCGGTAGCTGACATAAGCGATGTCGAGTAGTCGCTCGTCAGCTTCTGCACGAGCTAATTCAAAGAGGAAGCGGGCTCCATTTCCTCCCGCCTAAACAACTCGGTGAACAGGCCGTGCTGCCTTACTCGCCGGCCGGCACCAAGTCGCGGTAGGCATGCCAACTGGCGTGCCCGATGAGCGGCAGTGCGATGACCAGCCCCAGATAGAAAGTGGCTATACCCAGCCCGACGATGAATACGATCAGGCCGGCCCACAGCATCATGGCGGGCATGTTGCCAAGCACCGACTTGATGCTGAAGCGAATTGCGGTAAAGCCATCCACTTTACGATCAATCAGCATGGGCACGGTGATGACGCTGATGGCGAAGGCACACCAAGCGATCAGAAAACCGACCACCAGGCTGGCGAGGGCGAATTTCAATCCCGCTTCGGACAGAAATACTTTACTGAAAAAGTTGTCGAACGTAGGCGAACTGCCCTCGTAGAGGAGGGCAAACAGTGCGACGTTGGCCACTAACCAGATGTTCATGAGTATGGTGAATCCGGTGCTGACCATGGAGACCTGGCTTTGGTTGAGCTTCCATGCTTGATAGGCGCTACAGCCCGACAGGGGTTCACCGCGTTCCAGATGGGCGCTCATCAGGTAAAGGCCGATGCCCAGCGGTGGCGCGACGATAAAAAAGCCGGCGATCAGGAAGGGAAGAAGGAAGAGGTTGTCTGTGCTCCACACCAACCAGGTAATCAGTCCACTGATCACCACGATGGCCGCCCCGTAGCGCAAGCTGTAGATTCCTGCCGAGCCAATGTCGCGCCAGCCCTTGGCAAGCCATTTAAAGGGCTGGCCGAGGGGGATGCGGTTGACTTCAAGGTTTATCCACCTTCTATTGTGTTACCGCCCAGAGCAAAAGATCGTAATCCTGAAGCAATGCTAGCTTCGCATAGGTGGGCCAGCAATGGTGCGAAAACACTGCACGCTGTCTGCTTGGATTAGGCATTGCTTGGCACCAGCGCCCTGATCGTCTCCTTGACATGTTCATGCACGTTGAAGAACGTCCTGCTTGGCCGTTGCTGGCCGAGAGCAGCGGTTCGACATAGCTGCCGTAAGCCGCCGGTGGAAATTTCGTCAGATGCCCAACGTCTGCTTTCAGGCATCTATCACCAAAGGCAGTCCCCGGCCTGTTTGAGACGACCAGGTTGGTGGCGTGGACATCTCTTGCTCGGCCTGAACGGACGGTGGCGGACATGCTAGGAATTTTCCCCAACATCGGCTTTTCGGAAGCCCTTCCCAAGAGCCGCTGCCGGCAAAAAAGCAACACTCACTATCACCATGTAATTTTGCATGAACGACCGCTATGTGACGGTCGGCAAGGCCAACTATTCGGCCACCGCCGAGGCGCAGAACGATCTGATGATGCTGACCATCCAGTCGTCCACCTTCAAACAACTACTGGCGCGCAACGAGGCATTCCGCGAATTCGTTAACAGCCAGTTCAGACAGCGCCTCGCCGATCCTGGCTGCTGGTCGACGCCATCGCCTTTCAGTAGCTAGATCAGCGCCTGGCCACGTTGCTGCTGGAAGAAGCGGCGGAACTGAAGACTTCACACGCCAAGCTGACTGACCGTCTCGGCACCGTGCGCGACATCGTCGGTCGACTGCCGAAGAACTTCGAACAGCGTGAGTTGGTTGCTCTGAGTTGCGAACGCATTACCGACGAAGACTACTTGCCAATCCGTTACGCAGCGATTTTCCCGCGTATTGTGAGCCCTGAACCCCAGGCTGCAAGTCATCGGCGAGGGTGATCCGGCGATAATCAGGGTTTCTCGCGCAATCGACTTGCCTGATACTTACGTGATCGCACGAAAAGGATATGGCCCGCTCAATAGTAGTCGCCCGCCAAACGATTGATGGAACGTCTTGAAATCCATAGCGAATACCAGCGCGAACTGCTGCTGACTGGTCTGAAGCATTTTTTCGGCGATTTCGACGAAACACTGCTACGGCGGTTATTGCCGCGCCTGGAATGGTTGGAAGTTAGCAGTGGCGAAGTCGTTTTCAGACAGGGTTCTCCCGGCCACGATCTTTACTTCGTCGTCAGCGGTCGGTTGCGCGCCAGCGTCGAAGATGGCCAGGGCTGCGAGCGCGCGCTGGGCGAGATATTGCGCGGCGAATCGGTGGGCGAGATGTCGGTGGTGACCGGCGCGCCGCGCATGGCCACCATCACCGCAGTGCGTTCCAGCGTGCTGGTGCGATTCAGCCGGCGCCAGTTCCTGATATTGCTGAAAGAGTTCCCGAGCATTTCCGTACGTCTGATGCACCTGCTGATCGAGCGGCTGAGCCGTTCCGGCGGGACACAGCCGGCGCGACGCCGACCCGAGAACATCGTGCTACTGCCGATCTCCTCGGTGGTGGAAGGCGAGTCGCTGGCGGCGCAATTGGCCGAGCGTCTTGCGAAGTATGGCTCTGCCAGAATACTCACGCCAAGTATTGCGGCGGAGTTGTTCGGCGACATCGCTATGCACTCGGCGCGGGAACAGACGGCGGATTTTCTGGCTGTGACCCGTAAACTGGACGAACTGGAAGGCCAGCACGATTTTGTGCTGTTTGTCGCCAGCCCGGAGGATTGCGGCTGGACGCGTCGTTGCCTAAATCATGCCGACGAGGTGCTGTTGCTGGCGTCCGCCGATGAACCGCCCGCGCCACGCCCGATCGAGGCGCTGTTGTCGGCCAAAGGCGGCGGCGTGCCAGGTGCCGGCTGTCGCCTGGTGCTGTTCCACACGGTGGGATGCCTGTCGCCGTCGGCGACCGCAAATTGGCTGGATGTTCGAGAACTGATTGGCCACGTGCATCTTCGCAGCAACCATGCACCCGACCTAGATCGCCTTGCCCGTATCGTCAGCGGCAATGCTGTCGGCTTGGTGATGAGCGGCGGCGGTGCGCGCGGCTTCGCCCATTTAGGCGTATATCGCGCCTTGGTGGAAGCCGGCATACCGATCGACTACGTCGGCGGCACGTCGATGGGCGCGGTGATAGCCAGCCTGGTTGCGCTGGACATCCCACCCAAGGAGGCCACCGACAGCTTCCGCGAAGTGTTTCGTGTCCGGCCGCTGAGCGATTTCAACGCCTTTCCCCTGGTTTCCCTGATTTCCGGCAAACGCCTGGAGAAATTGCTTGACTCCGCCTACGCGAAGTTGATCGGGGAAAGCCGCAATGTCGAAGATTGTTGGAAAAACTTCTACTGCATCGCTTCCAGCTATTCCTACGCCCGCGAAGTGGTGATTCATCGCGGTCCGCTTCTCAAGATGCTGCGCGCCAGCCTGTCGATCCCCGGCTTTTTTCCGCCGGTATTTCATGCTGGCGAGGCGCTGGTGGACGGCGCCATTTTCAATAATTTTCCGACCGACGAAATGGTCCGCATGGGTGTCGGCCGGATGATAGGCGTGGATCTGGGCGATGATAATTTCGGCCCAGTGGCTGGCGACGAGTTTCCCGGACCCTGGACGCTATTGCGGCACTGGTTATCGCGTTGGCTGCCGGGCCGCCGTGACGAATTGCGGGTTCCGCTGCTCGGCGGCATGCTGTTCCGCGCGCCGATGCTGTACAGCAAATCACGCCAGAAACGTTCAGCCGAGGTGGTTGATTTGCTGATCAAGCCGGATTTGCGAGCCATCGGCATGCTCGACTGGAGCGCGCTCGAACAGATTGTCGAGATCGGCTACCGCCACACCTGCGACCAGTTGCAAGCGGACAAGGAACCCGGATTCAGCCCAGCCGTTCGGCGACTTCCTTGAGCTCCTTGAAATTCAGCACTTGAATCCGTTCCCCTCCCCGGGAACGTACCCCCTGCAACCATATCGAGCACGACTCCGCAGCCCCCTCCAACCCCACCGATACACAGCAACCTTTGATTGAAGACGGCAGCTCCCTGCCGGCCTCTGAATTGCCCTCAATAGATGACTTGTTCCGCGTGTGGCAGCATCTCGACTCTGATCGAGCCCCATCTACTCTCAAAGAGGTTCAAGCTGCGATTCGAAGTTTCCGGCGGGCGTGCAAGACTCCGCCCGGGCCCTGACGCGGCTCGAGTTGTCACAGTACCGCGACAGGTTGCTCAACACTGAAAAGCTCGCCCGCAAGACAGTAAGCAAGCAGGTTGGGATGATTTCCACGCTGCTCGAGGTTGGCTTCGATGCCGGTTTACTTACACAAAATGTCGCCCGCGGACAGGCCGGCAGTCAGCCCGCATCCGCCGCAAACAATCCCCCGCGCGCGCCTTCGCTGATCGCTCGCACGGCGGGGTGGACGATGTGGCGTTCAACCGAGATGGCGAAGAAGCGTTCTTTGATCTCCTTCGTCTCACCCAGCCAGACCACGCCGTACTGGCTTTCCACCTCCTGACGGGTGACGATGGGCGCGGGAAAAACACCGGCGCCGGCCTTGCCGAAGGCCTTCATCAACGCGCTGTCGTCGAACTCGCCGACGATACGCGGCCGCAGGTTGCCGCGTTCCAGCCAGCGGCTAAGGGGCGCGCGCAAGGCGCTGTCCTCGCCGGGAACAAGAAGCGGTGCGGCATCAAGCTGTTCGGGGAAACCGCCGGGCAGGCGCGCGGCCAATTCCGGCACAGCAAAAAAGGCGACGCCACATTCGCCCAGCGGATGGCTGTAGCCCTTCACGTCCATGCCCGGCGGCATCGGGCGGTCGGCCAGCACCATGTCGAGGCGATGAATCGCCAGTTCGGCCAGCAGCCGGTCGAGCCGGTCTTCCCGGCAGACCAGACGCACGGCTTCGGGTAACGTCAGCGCGGGTGCCAGCAACCGATGTGCGATCGACTTGGGCACCACGTCGGCAATGCCTACCCGGAACGGAAAAGCCCTCTCTTCCTGGCCGCCGCGTAGAACCTCTTCCAGTTCTGCGCCAACCTGAAACAGTTCTTCGGCATAGGACAGCGCCAACCGGCCGGTTTCAGTCAGCTCCAGGCGGCGTCCCGTGCGGCGGAACAGCGTTACCCCGAGCCGTTGTTCGAACTGCGTCAACTGACCGGACAGGGTCTGCGGCGTCAGATGCAGCTTTTCCGCCGCGCGGTTGACCGCACCCGCCTTGGCCACGGCATGGAAGTAATGCAGATGTTTGAAATTCAGCATAACGGTTCCTTTCGAATCGAGTAATACGAACTGAACAACATGATAATTCGAATTTCTCTTGTTCACGAACAGCCGTAGGATGCATTTGTTTGCAACCCGAACGAGGAAACGACCATGCAGATGGATATTCAAAGCCAGGGCTTCAGCCTTACCGATGGAATCCGCGACTACGTCATGAAGCGGCTGGCGTATGCGCTCGCCCACGGTGATGCAGCCATGACCCGGATCATCGTGAGGCTGTCCGACATCAACGGCCCGCGCGGCGGTGACGACAAGCGTTGCCTGATCGAGGTGCGCCTCAAAGCTGCGCCGGCGGTGGTGATCGAGGATACCGAGGCGGATCTTTATGTCGCGATCGACCGCGCCGCCGAACGGGCCGGGCGCACGCTGACGCGACGTTTGGCGCGGCAGCGTGAATTCGCGCCCGGCATGGCGGAGGCGCCGGCCGCGCCCTGAATCACCCGGCAATCATTTTTTTAAATTCACTTCAAAGAGAACTTCATCATGAAACGCATTCTGCTGTTCCTCGCCACCAACCTGGCCATTGTGCTGGTGTTGTCGCTCACCATGCGACTGCTGGGCGTCGAGCCTTATCTCAACGAAAACGGCCTCAACCTGGGCGCGCTGCTGATCTTTGCGGCGGTGATGGGCTTTGGCGGTTCGTTCATCTCGCTGGCTATTTCCAAGTGGATGGCGAAGAAATCGATGGGCGTGCGGGTGATCGATGCGCCGTCCAATACGACCGAATTCTGGTTGGTGGAAACGGTACGCAAGTACTCGGCGGATGCCGGCATCAAGATGCCGGAAGTCGGCATTTTCGACACCCCCGAGGTCAACGCCTTCGCCACCGGCATGAGCCGGAACAATTCACTGGTCGCTGTCTCCAGCGGTCTG
>JAIFKV010000052.1 GCA_020049415.1 Betaproteobacteria bacterium | reverse complement strand
ATCGACCCGCATGCCCAGTAAGCCGTTCCGCGATCAGCTTTCCAGTGCCATGTCACATTACTTGCTGGTGGGCTTTGCCCTGCTCATCGTGTTGATGACCGGGTTGGCGGGGCACGCGATCTGGCAGATCAAGGAATTGAAGGCGCGCATGAGCGATATCGTCGATGTGCGCAATCGCAAGATTCAGCTCGCCACCGACCTGCAAGAAGCCTCTTACAACCGGCACAACACGCTGGTCTATCAGGTGCTGGCGCAGGATCCATTCGAGCGCGACGAAAATTTTCAGCTCTATATCAAATGGGGTTTTCATGTTGGCGACGCGCGCAACCAATTGAAGTCACTGCCGCTGGACGATTTCGAGCAAGACAACCTGAACCGACAAGATCAACTCATCCGCCAAATCATCGTTCTGCAAGAGGACATCAGCGATCTTGCCGCGCGCGACAAAGCCGACGACGCGCGCGCCGGCTTGTTCGCCGATCTGCGGCCGCTGAATATTCAGTACACCGAAATGATTGAATCGCTGCGCCGGCATGAACGCGACCTGATCCGCACCGCACTGGAAAAGGCGCAACGGGCGACCGCCCGGGCAATCAATCTGCATCTTGCGCTGGGCGCCGCGCTGATCCTGCTCGCCGTCGCCATCGCCAGCATCACCCGGCGCGCGCTGAAGCGCGACGCCCAGATCATCTTCGCGCAAGTCAGCGAACTGGAAAAAGCCGGCTCGCTGCTGGAGCATCAGGCCACGCACGACACGCTCACCGGCCTGGCCAATCGGGCGCTGTTCTATCGACGTATGGAAGAAGCCATACACCACGCCAGCGAAGAACAGTTTTCACTGGTGGTGATGTACATCGACCTGGACGATTTCAAATTGGTCAACGATCTGCACGGCCACGCCGTCGGCGACGCGCTGCTACTGGCAGTTGCCAAGCGCTTGCATTTGGCGGTGCGAAAATCGGATACCACCGCGCGACTGGGAGGTGATGAGTTCGCCCTGCTGTTTGTCGGTTTGGAAACAACCACTTCCTGTGCCGATCTATGCAAAAAAGTCGCCCGCGAAGTCGAACAGCCTTTCTATCACGCAGGCATTGCGCTGAAGCCCTTATGCAGCATCGGCTTCGCCACCTACCCGCACGACGCCACCCAACTGGATGACCTGCTCAACACCGCCGACGCCAGAATGTTCGAGGCCAAACGCGAACGCAAACTGAAGCAAAGCAACCCGGATTGATTTGCGGCAAGAAGCCGGTCGAGAAATGAACACTGGATTTTTCGTTATATCAGCTGCCATTCTCGCTATCGACGACCCGAGCCCGACGGGTCCAAGCCATCTCCGCTCAAGCAAATGCGAAAGCTGCCGTAATAGCGAGGTGTTTTTTATTTCCTTTTTATTACCTTATCGAGACGGCCATAAACTACCGCGCATTCCATTCGGGCTTGTCGAAGCCCAGTGACGCAGCCCTTCGACCGTCTCATGGTGGGCGGATTCGAACTATTTGCGGGTATCCCGATAGTGATGTTGTCGGTCAGTTTTGGACGGCATGATCAACACCGAACTTCTTGCAATGAAAGGTTGACCACAATGCTGCAACTCATACGCTTTGCCAGTTTTCTGCTGGCCATGTTTGCCGTCGCCCCGACCTATGCCCAGCAACCCGCCTTGCGGCTTGGCATCATGCCGTTCAACAGCACGCTGGCGCTGATCAAGACACATCAGCCATTGCGGCAGCATCTGGAAACGGTTCTGGGCCGGTCGGTGGAAATTTTTACTTCGCCTGACTACGCCACATTTCATCGCGACTCTCTGGATGGCAATTTCGATCTACTGATTACCGGGCCGCATTTCGGTGTCATGTGCATCGAACGGGGCTACACCCCGCTGTTCCATTACAAAACCAGCTTAAGGCCAATCTTTGTGATTCGGGCCGATGCCGGCATCAATCAGGCAGCCAACTTGAAGGGCAAACGTATCGGCTTGTCGAACCGGCTCTCGGTGTCTTCCATCGTTGGCCTGCAATGGCTGGAAGAACAGGGCTTGCGGGCTGGCCGAGACTTCGAACTGGTGGAGAAAACAACGCATGGCGCGGCGATTGCGGCAGTGGCGGTGGGCGACCTGGATGCGGCGCTGACCACTTACACGCCGCTCAAACAGGTGCCGGCCGATGTGCGCGCCAAGGTCGGCGAATTACCGACCACGGTGCAGGTGCCGCATTTGATGACGCTGGCGCATTCACGCCTCGGCCAGACGCAGGTGGAGCAGGTTCGCCAGGCGCTGCGCAGTTTTCAGAGCACCCCGGATGGACAGGCGTTCTTCCGCAATACCGGTTATCTCGGTTATGACGCGATCGAACCCGCCGATCTGAAAGTTTTGCAGCCCTATGTTCCGATCGTCAAACAGTTGATGGGCTTGTAATACGAGGTCCTGCATGTCCCCGTTCAAGCATCTATCCCTGCGCGGCAAACTGCTGTTCGCCAGTATTCTGGTCGAGATCATCATGCTTGCGATGCTGGTCGGCAACAGCGTCCGCTTGATTGATCAACATCTGGCCCAGCAAGCGGTGGCGCGCATCCAGGCGATCGAACTGGCCTACAAAACAGCGGTGGCATTGCCGTTGGCCTCGCGCGATTACGCCACACTGCGCGACATTCTCGACGGCTGGCGCAAGGCTGAAGATGTGCGCTACCTGGTGGTAACCGACAAGCAGGGTCGGGTACTGGCCTCTTCCGGGTGGGATGCCGAACAGGCGTTGCCGCCCCCCGGCGCTGATGCGGGGGGCGGTGATATCAGCCATGTGCGCTTTACTGTCGATTACCTGGAACAGATCTACGGCTACGTTCAATACGGTTTGTCGACGCGCTATATCCAGGATGCCAAACGCCAGATCCTCACCCAGAGCAGCTTGATTGCGTTGCTTGAAATTGTGACCACACTGCTGCTGCTTTCCTTGATCGGCTTCTGGCTGACGCGCCATCTTTCCGCCCTGATGAATGCCAGTGCGCGGGTCGCCGAGGGCGATTACAGCATTCGGGTGAAGGTGACTTCGCGCGATGAAGTGGGCCAACTGGCGGAGCGCTTCAATCTGATGGCCGGGGCGGTGCAGAGCCGGATCGATGCGCTGTCAGAAAGCGAACAAGCTTCACGCGCTATCGCCGATTACACCTATGGCTGGGAAAACTGGTTTGCGCCGGATGGCAGCCTGCGCTGGATCAATCCGGCGGTGGATCGAGTGACCGGTTATTCGCCATCCGAATGCCATGCAATGACCGATTTCCCGCTGCAACTGGTGTTTGGCGACGATCAGACGCTGATCCTCAACTGTCATCGGTTGGGCTTGTCCGGGCAAACCGGGCATGACCAGGAGTTCCGCATTCGCCGCAAGGATAGCCGCATCATCTGGGTGGCGATGTCCTGGCAACCGATCTTCGACGAAGCCGGTGCCTCGCTCGGCTACCGTTCCAGCATGCGCGACATCTCGCTGGAGCATCACGCCCGCGAGGAGCTGGTTTATCAGGCCAGCCACGATGTCCTCACCGGCCTGCACAATCGGCGCGCTTTCGAGCGCGAGCTTGAAACCGCTTTGACGGCCTTGCGCAAGGGGGGCGAAGCACGCGCGCTGCTGTACATCGACCTCGATCAATTCAAGTTGGTCAACGACACCTGCGGCCACTCCGCCGGTGATCAGCTACTGCGTGAAATCAGCAGTGTCATGCGCAATAGTGTCATGGAGGGGTTTCTGGCGCGGCTTGGCGGCGATGAATTTGGTTTGCTGCTGCAAGCCGGACTGGCGGATGCGAAGCGCCGCGCGGAAAAACTCATCGACAGTATTCGCGGTCATACCTTCGTTTATCAAGGACAGTACTTCCACGTTGGCGCATCGATCGGCATGGTCGAGTTCAAGGACGCCAGCCAGGGCATGGATGAATTGCTGATTGCCGCCGACCAGGCCTGCTATGCCGCCAAGGATATGGGGCGCGACCGGATCGAGGTGTATGCGCCGGATGACGCCTACTATCAATCGCAGCGAGCGCAGTTTCTCTCGGTGGCGCAGATCGCCTCGGCCCTCAAGGAAGACCGGCTGGTGCTGTTCTACCAACGCATCGTGCCGTTGCAGCCGGGCCTGGAAGACCATGTCGAAATTTTGTTGCGC
The DNA here is from genome assembly GCA_020049415.1 of Betaproteobacteria bacterium. Lineage (GTDB taxonomy): Bacteria > Pseudomonadota > Gammaproteobacteria > Burkholderiales > Thiobacillaceae > PFJX01. Next base: position 13,462 of record JAIFKV010000052.1, on the reverse strand, counting down.
ATGATCGGCGATCAGGGCCGACTGATTTCGCCCGGCGTGTTCATTCCGGCGGCGGAACGTTTCAACCTGATGCCGCAAGTCGACCGCTGGGTAGTGGATCGGGTCTGCCGGTTTCTTGGCGAGGGCCAATGCAGTCTGTGCAAAAACACCGTGCTCGCCATCAATTTGTCCGGCGCAACGGTGTCGGCGGACGATCTGGGTGATTTCGTCGCCAGTTGTTTCAGCCGCTATGCCATCAATCCGGCTCAGATCTGTTTTGAAATCACCGAAACCGCAGCCATCGGCAACCTGGATCGCGCCCTGGCTTTTTTCAACCGAGTCCGCGGCATGGGCTCCACCGTCGCTCTGGACGATTTCGGCGCCGGCCTGTCGTCATTTGCCTACCTGCGTCGACTCGAAGTCGACTTTCTCAAGATCGACGCGCTGTTCGTCAAAAACCTGCATTCCGACGCCCGCGATTACGCTGTCGTGCGCTCGATCATGGAAGTGGCGCGCGTGCATGGCATCAAGACCATTGCCGAATATGTGCACAAACCGGTGATCGCCGAGATTTTGAGAGAGATGGGTGTCGACTACGCGCAGGGCTATGCGATGCACGAACCGGAGCCATTCGAGAAGCCGGCGGCATAGCGCCCTTCAGCGCTCAACCACACAATCAAGGACACAGCCGAACTTGGCCTGATGTTTGGTCATGTCCAAACATCAGGCCAATCAGACGGGTGTCACCACAGCCTTCCACCTTCTATTGCGAATATCCGCCAACGCCAAAAACCGAACCGCTGCTCAGCCCAGCGCCCGCTCGATAAAGTGACGCGGTACGCGGGTGCGCGGTGCCTTGGTCGTGAACCACTGCCGCACATCGTCATCCAGGCCGATGCCGTGCATGTAGTTGTAAAGCGCTTTGTTCAACGCGATGCCGAGGCTGTCGTGATCGACGCCGGCGGGGTCGATAAAGCCGACATCATTCTTGGCGAACGATACGGCTGGCAGGGGCTTCAGCTTCACACCATAGTCTTCCGGGTGCAGTCCGACCGGGGAATGCACGGTGCAGACGAAGCGGTGGAAAAAACCCGATTGGATGCAGCCCGCGGCAAACAGCTGGCGTACGTATTCAAGCGCATCGACGGTGTCCTGCACCGTTTGCGTCGGGAAGCCGTACATCAGATAGGCATGCACCAGGATGCCGGCATCGCTGAAGGCATGAGTGACGCGAGCAACCTGATCCACCGAGACACCTTTCTGCATCAGTTTGAGCAGACGGTCAGACGCCACTTCGAGGCCGCCCGAAACGGCGATGCAGCCACTCTCGGACAGTTGTTGACACAACATAGGCGTAAACGATTTTTCAAAGCGGATATTGCCCCACCATGAAATCGCCCGATTGCGCTTGTGCAGCTCATCGGCGAGTGCTTTCAACGCCTTCGGTGGCGCGGCTTCATCAACGAAGTGAAAGCCGGTCTGGCCGGTTTCTTCGATGATGCTTTCGATGCGATCGACCAATGTCGCGGCGGCGATAGCGTCGTAGCGGCCGATGTAGTCGAGCGAGACATCGCAGAAACTGCACTTCTTCCAGTAGCAACCGTGCGCCACCGTCAGCTTGTTCCAGCGCCCGTCCGACCACAGCCGGTGCATCGGGTTGAGCATGTCAAGCACCGAAAGATACTGGTCCAGCGGCAGGCCATCCCAGGTCGGCGTACCGACATCCGCGAAGGGAACATCGGGTTCGGGGAAGTGGATGTAGCGAACCTTGTCTTCGCTGCGCACGAAGGTTCGCACCAGCCGTTCCCCACTCCGCTCGCCGCGCAGATGCGCCAGCAACGCCAGTAATGGGCGTTCGCCGTCGTCGAGACAGACGTAGTCGAAATAATCGAACACGCGCGGCTCTCTGAGTTCGCGCAACTCGGTGTTGACGAAGCCGCCACCAAGCACGGTGACGACTTGAGGATGCGCCGCCTTGATCGCCTGCGCGATGCGGAACGCGGCGTAGACGTTGCCGGGAAAGGGCACTGACAGCAGCACAACCAACGGCGCGTGCTTCGCCATCGCATCCAGGGTCAAATCGCGCAGGGTTTGATCAACCAGATTCAGCGGCTCAGCCAATGCGGCGGCCAGCGGCTCGAAAGTCGGCTGGCTTTGCGCCAACGATTCGGCGTAACGCACAAACTCGAAGCGCGGATCGACCGCTTCACGCAGCACATCAGCGACATCGTTCAGATACAGCGTAGCGAAGTGACGGGCGCGATCCTGCACGCCCAGCGCGCCGAACGCCCAGGCCAGCGGATCGCCGCCATCTTCATCTTCGTAAACATCGAGCGAAGCGAAGCGCGCGCCCTCGGGCAGGAAATGCCGCCCGGCGATGCGATGCCCGATGCTGGGGTCGCGGCCCTGCAAAAAGGCGACGGCCGGCGTGATGGTGGCGAGATAACGCTCGAACTGTTCCTCAAAGGACTTGATTTGCGGTGTGCGTTTGTTCTTCGGCAGCGCCTTGATACAAGTGCGGATTGCGCGCAATCCATCCGGCGAAAACAGCCGCAACACCAGCGCCAGCGCCAGGTCTTCCTGTACCGCGTCGATGCCACGTGAACGCAGAAAGCCGGTCAGATACGCCGTCGATGGGTACGGCGTGTTGAGCTGCGTCATCGGCGGGATGATGGAGAGGATGCGCACGGACTGGCCCGACGCGATGGATTCGAGCCGGATCAACCCTGTCATGGCTTGTTTGCTACTTTTCGCGCTGGTTTGGCTGGCGGCAGGAAGTTCTCCCCGGTCACCACAGATTTCCCGGTCTTCTCTTCCAGCGCCTTGACGCTGACGCCGGTCCATTCCTGATGAATCAGGTTGGTCAGGATGGCGAATTCCTCGCCCTGCTTGATGTCGTGGCTGGCCCAGTAATCGGTCAGCTTGTTGCGCGTTTCCTGCCCGGTCATGCGCTGCTGAATCCACTTCTCGCTGCGCCCGTGTTTGAGCCAGGTATCGCGGGCGCGATCCAGCGACAGCGCGGGGTCGCTCATTTCCTGCATGCGCTCGTAACCCACCTTCGCCAACCACAGCTTGATCGGCTCGGCCTTGGGGCTGGGCACAGACTGCACCAGACGCAGCAGGGTTTCGGCGGTAGCGACATCGGTGAGGTAGTTCTTGCCGTCGGCAGCGGGCAATTTCAGTCGGTGACAATCTGTCACCGACTGACTGCCCTCCTTGCCCAAGCGCTCTTTCAGCTTGTTCCAGTACTTGCGCGCCATCTGATAGTCCGGCTGCTGGGTCAGCACCTGGATGATGTCGATAACCGAGAACAGCCAGGTTTCGGTGTTCTCGTCATACACACGGCGGATGGCATGGGTCTCGAATAAAGCAGGCTGGATACTCATGGTGGGTCTCCCTGATTTTTTAAGTTTGCTCGGAAAACACCGTGCAACCATTGATTTTCAGGCTGCGCCGGGCACAGCCTGCGCAACTACCCATGCGTAAGGTTGCGCCGGTAATCCAGATGTCCATCGATCAGCGTGTATTGCACGCGGCCCTGCATTTCCAGGCCGAGGAAGGGGCTGTTTTTGCCCAGACTGGCGAGGTTGGCGCGATTCACGATCCAGGTCGCTTCCGGGTTGAACATACATAAATCGGCCAGGCGGCCAACCCCAATCCGGCCGGCATCGACGCCCAGAATCGAAGCTGGATGCTGCGTGACATAGGCCAGCGCTTTGCTCAAGGACAAGCCGGTTTCGCGCGCCCATTTGAGGGTTAGCGGCAGCAACAATTCAACCCCCGTAGCACCCGGTTCAGCCTCCTGGAATGGCAATTCCTTGGCATCGTCATCGACTGGCGCGTGGTCGGAACAGATCGCGTCGATGGTGCCATCGGCCAGACCAAGGCGAATGGCATCACGGTCGCGTTGGCTGCGCAGCGGCGGAATCAGATGGCAGTGAGCGTTGAAATCGGCGGTATCCATTTCCGATAAATGCACATGATGAATATTGACGTCGCAGGTGATCGGCAGACCATCCCGTTTGGCTTGCCGCACCATCTCGATGCCGGCGCGACTGGACAAGCGGGCCAAATGCACGCGGGCGCCGGTTTCGCGCACCAGCAGCAGGATAGTCGACAGCGCCACCGTTTCCGCTGGCACCGGAATCGGCGGAAAACCGAGTCGCGCCGCAACAACGCCGTCGTGCGCGACGCCTTCGCGGGCCAGATGCGGGTCTTGCGGGCGCAGCCAAACCGAGAGTTCGAAAGTTTTTGCGTATTCCATCGCCCGCAACAACACCTGGGTGTCGATCAGCGGCGCGTCGGCCTGGCTGAAGGCGATGCAGCCGGCCTCGGTCAGCTCGGCCATTTCGGTGATGCCCTCGCCTTTCAGCTTTTTGGTCAACGCGCCAACCGGATACACGCGCGGACCGGGCATGTGTTTGGCGCGGAACTTGAGCATTTCGACCAAACCGGGTTCGTCCAGCGGCGGATTGGTGTCCGGCGGGCAGGCCAGCGAAGTAATGCCGCCGACCGCCGCCGCGTGCATTTCAGACTCCAGCGTCGCCTTGTATTCCAGGCCCGGCTCACGCAGGCGTACCGACAAATCGACCAGCCCCGGACAAACGATCAGGCCACTGGCGTCGATCACCTGATTGGCGTGGAAATCGCCTGGCATTTGGCCGATGCCGACAATATGGCTGGCCGCGACAAAAATATCCCGCACTGCGTCGAGACCCGAAGCGGGGTCGATCACACGACCATTCTTGATGTGGATTTTCATACTTGGTTACCCGCCAGAATACTCATCACCGCCATTCGCACCGCGATGCCGAAAGTGACTTGCGACAAGATCACCGACTGCATGCCATCGGCCACCGCCGAATCAATCTCGACGCCACGATTCATCGGCCCCGGATGCATCACGATGGCATCGGGTTTGGCCCGTTTCAGCTTGTCCGGCGTCAGGCCCCAGTGTTTGAAATATTCGCCCGCCGAGGGCAGACGCGCACCGCGCATACGTTCATTCTGCAAGCGCAGCATCAACACCGCGTCGACATCCTTGATGCCTTCTTCCATCTTGTGAAACACATGCACGCCGAGGTTTTCGACATCGCGCGGCAGCAGGGTTTGCGGAGCGACGACGCGCACATCCGGGCAGCCCAGCGTGGTCAACGCATGAATCTGCGAACGCGCGACGCGTGAATGCAGCACATCGCCGACGATGGCGACGCGCAGGTTATGGAACGGCCCCTTGTAGTGACGCAGCGTGAACATGTCGAGCAAACCCTGCGTCGGGTGCGAACAACGGCCGTCGCCCGCGTTGATGATATGGATATGCGGCGCGACATGCCGCGCGATCAGGTGACCGGCGCCGGCGGCGGCGTGGCGCACGATGAACATGTCGGCCTGCATCGCCGACAGGTTGGCGATGGTGTCGAGCAGCGTTTCGCCCTTGCTTTGCGACGAGGCGTTGATATTCAGATTGACCACGTCGGCGCTCAACCGCTTGGCGGCAATCTCGAACGTGGTACGGGTGCGGGTGGAGTTCTCGAAGAAGATGTTGAAGATGGCTTTGCCGCGCAGCAACGGCACTTTCTTCACGTCGCGCTCCACCTCGGAAACCGAGAGGAAGGATTCGGCGGTATCGAGAATCTGGGTCAGGATGCGCGCCGGCAATCCATCCAGCGTCAGCAGATGGCGCAGGCGTCCGTCATCGTACAGTTGCAGGTTGTTGGCACTCATGTCTTCCTCTTCATGACGAAATGCAGTCCTTCGGTGGCATTGTTTTCCAGCGAGATGTGCTCATCACTTGCCAGATCAAGCTTCAAGCCGAAGAAATCGGCGCAGACCGGCAGTTCTCGACCACCGCGATCGACCAGTACGGCGAGTTTGATGGCGGCCGGGCGGCCGTAATCGAACAGCAGATTCATCGCGGCGCGGATGGTGCGTCCGGTGTAGAGCACGTCGTCGATCAGCAAAATATTTCTGTCCTCGACATCGAACGGCAGATGCGACGGCTTGGTTTCCGGGTGCAGGCCGATGCGCGAAAAATCGTCACGATAAAAGGCGATGTCGAGCACCCCGCGCGGCAGATCCTGGCCTAGTCGTTCGGCTAGCGCATCCATGATCCAGACGCCGCCGGTGTGTATGCCAACCAGCGCGCATTTCGCACGAATGTGCGGCTTGATCTGCTCGGCCAGAAGGTCGATGAGTTGTTCAGGCGGGGGTAATTGCTTGGGCATGATCAAAAAAGTCCTGAAGAATTTGTTGCGCCGCGACCGCATCGTCGAGGCCTTTGCGGGCGCTTCCCTTTACACCCGCTTCACGCAGGCGCAAATCAGCATCGAAGGAGGTCAATCTTTCGTCCACCAGAGTCACCATCAGGCCGAAGCGGCCATTGAGTTGATTGGCAAAGCGACGCGCGCGGCGCGTCAGGTCGTGTTCCGTGCCATCCATCGAAAACGGCAATCCGCACACCAGTTGCGTTGGCCGCCATTCCTGAATCAACGCGGCGATGCGAACAAACCGCGCGTCCTTGCCTTCGCCACTGAGCGTTTCCAGCGGATGCGCCAAGTGATTTTCCCAATCGCCAACGGCGACGCCAATCCGCTTTAGTCCGAAGTCGAAGGCCAGCACACTGCCGCGTTGCAACGTCAACGCTGAAACCATTTAGGCGTGGCCCGCTTCTTCCGACAGCATCGCCATATCGATGCCGAGCAGTTTCATTGCGGCGGGAATGCGTTGCTTCGCCGGCAGGCTGAAGATCACATCCGGGTCGGCCGGCACGGTGAGCCAGGCATTCTGTTTGATCTCGTCTTCGAGCTGCCCCGGCCCCCAACCGGCATAGCCCAGCGTCACCAGAATTTCCGCCGGGCCCTCCTGGCGTGCGGTCGCTTCCAGAATGTCTTTGGAAGTGGTCAGGCCAATGCGGTCATTCACCGACAGCGTCGAACCCCACTTTCCAACCGGCCGATGCAGCACGAAGCCACGCTCGACTTGCACCGGACCGCCGTAATAAACCGGTTCGCCGCGCAAATTCTCGTCGACCAGATCCAGGCCGATCTGGCTGAAGAGTGACTCAAGGTTAAGTTCGATTGGCTTGTTCACCACCACCCCCAACGCGCCCTGATCGCCGTGGTCACAGATATAAGTCAATGTGCCAGAGAAATTCGGGTCCAGCATTCTCGGCATGGCGATAAGAAAATGATCGGTAAAGTTGGCGTTGTCCATGATCGGCGCTCGATAAGGTTGTGGGCATTGTAACGCCGGCTGGCGACCCTCAATATGGTTGGCATGCATACCGCTCTCAACACAACAGTAATCTGGTTCCGGCGCGATTTGCGCATTTCCGACAACGCCGCGCTGTATCACGCCCTGCAAGCGGGGCGCAAGGTACACGCAGTTTTCGTCTTCGACACCGACATTCTCGACAACCTGTCGAATCGAACCGACCGACGGGTGGAATTCATCTGGCATAGCGTTGCCGCGTTAAAGACAGCGCTGCGAGCGCATGGCGGCACGCTGCATGTTCTGCATGGCAGCGCCCGCAGCCTGATTCCCGAATTCGCCGCCCGCGTCGGCGCCGAAGTGGTCTACGCCGGGCGCGATTACGAACCTTTCGCCATCGCCCGCGATTCGGCGGTAGATGCGGCGCTTCGGTTAAATGGTCGGCGCTTGCATCTGGTCAAGGATCAGGTCATTTTTGAACTCGATGAAGTGCTCACCGCCGTCGGCAAGCCGTATCACGTCTTCACGCCTTACAAACGAGCCTGGCTGGGCAAGTTGAACGATTTTTATCTGGCGGCTTATCCGCTTGAGCGCCACCTCCACCACCTGGCGCAACATCGTTCCAAGCAAGCCCCGGATGCCCACGAGGTAACCGAATTCAGCAGCCTCGGATTTCACCCCGGCGGTCTCTCCGGGCTGAAAATCACCCCCGGCGCGGCGGGAGCGGAAGGACTCTTCAACGACTTCCAGCAGCGCATCGCCGACTACCAGGACAAGCGCAACTTTCCCGCCGTCAAAGGCCCGTCTTACCTTTCCGTGCATTTACGCTTCGGCACGATTTCGATTCGCGAACTGGCTCGTTTCGCTTGGTTGCACGGCGGCGCTGGCGCGGAAACCTGGTTAGCAGAACTGATCTGGCGCGACTTCTACCAGATGCTGCTGGCGCGTTATCCGCAAACGGTGACGCAGGCCTTCCAGAGCAAATTCAATGCATTGAACTGGCCCAACCCGCCGGGGCATTTTGAAGCCTGGCGCGAAGCGCGTACCGGCTATCCGATCATAGACGCGGCAATGCGCCAACTGAACCAGACCGGCTACATGCACAACCGCCTGCGCATGATCGTGGCCTCGTTTCTGGTCAAGGATTTACACGTCGACTGGCGTTGGGGCGAGCGCTACTTTGCCGAACAGTTGATTGATTACGACCTGGCCGCCAATGTCGGTGGCTGGCAATGGAGCGCCGGCATAGGCACCGATGCGCAACCCTGGTTCCGCATCTTCAACCCGGTGACGCAATCAGAAAACTTCGATCCGCAAGGCAAATTTATCCGCCGCTACCTACCGGAACTGGCCGCCATAGCAGACAAATACATACACGCCCCCTGGAAAAACGGCGCGGCCAGCGCCAAGGACTACCCGGCGCCGATAGTCGATCATGCGCTGGCGCGAAAAACGACACTGGCTTTGTTCCGCGCAATTTCGCCGCCGGAAAAACTAGCCGAGGCGGAAGCGGTCGACTAGATTCTGCAAATTGTTGGCGGTGACTTTGAGTCCATCGGCGGCGGTGTTGATGCCATGCATGTGCGCGCTGTTGCGTTCGCTGATCTGGCTGATCGTCTCCATCGCCACGGAGGTTCCATGACTGGCTTCGGTTTGCTCGCGGGTGGCATTAGCGATGTGCTGGATCAACCGGTTTACCTCACTGGCGGCATCAACGATGTCGCCAAGCAATTTACGCGTTGTCTGACTGATTTCGGCATTGTCGTTGACGTCGGCGCTGACCCGAGCCATGGCTTCGACCACCTGCGTGGTTTTGCCGCTGACGCTGTTCACCGTTTCGGTAATCGACAACGTGCTGGAGGCAGTCCGCTCGGCGAGTTTGCGCACCTCGTCGGCGACCACCGCGAAACCACGCCCCTGTTCTCCCGCCCGTGCGGCTTCGATGGCGGCATTCAGCGCCAGCAAATTGGTCTGATCGGCGATATCACGGATGACTTGAGTGACCTGGGAAATGCGCTCGATCTGCTGACTCAATTCACCAATCGCGGCGCTTGAATTGGCCACGCTTTCAACGATGCGATCGGTGGCGGCGACGCTTCTTTGCATGTTCTTGTTGCCTTCCTGCGCCACATCTCGCGCATGGTCGGCGGCGCTGGCGACCGATCCCGCGTCGGCGGCGACTTCGGCACTGGAGACCCCCATCTGCTCCATCGCCGCGCTCACCTTCAAGACTTGCTCGACCTGATTGTCGGTCGAACGAGACACATCCCGGATCGTTAACGACAACTCGCCGCACGATTTGCTGACGTGGTGCGAGGCGATGGAAGCCTGACCAATGACATCGGACAAGGCGCTGTTCATCTGCCCAAGCGACCGCAGCAACTGAGATACTTCATCGGCGCCGGTGTCCGTTACCCCGCCGCTGAGGTCGCCATCGGTGATGCGTTGCGCCAGTTGTACCGCGCTATTCAGTCTGCCGGTAATGCTGCGGGTGATCAGCAAGGCCACCAGAATACTCACGATCAGCGCCAACACCCCCAAACCCGACATCAGCAACAGCGCGGAGTCGAAGGCGCCCTTGGCCTGCGTGGACAGGGCCAGGGTTTTATTTTCCAACCGGCTCAACATCGCATCGAGCTTTTCGATTAACGCCCGTTGCTGGCCACGTACCACATCGCGAATCGCGGCCTGGGCGGTTTCATTGTCCTCGGAAAGCGCCGCATCCATGACCAGGGTGATTTGTTCCGCCGCAACCGCCTCGGCTTGGCGAATAGACTCCAGCGCGGCCTTGTCTTCAGCGTCGGATTCATACTTTGAGAGTGCCGTGTCGGCATCCTGATAGGCTTTGCGCGCCTCGCGCATGCGCTTGGATTCTTCGCGCTTGAAACCAAATTCATCCTGCAAAACGACATCGCGCAGGGCAATGCCACGAAAGCGCACCGCGTCGCGCATCTTGTTGAGCAAGGTAATCTTGGCGTAGTCGCGCTGCACAATCACTTCCAGATTCGACTGCAACATGGCCAAGCGGCTCAGACCGATGCCCAGAATGATCAGCATGAACAGCAAAACAATGCCAAACCCCAGCATCAGACGTGGTCCGACTTTCATACGACTAAGACTGTCCATCCCAGCCTCCTGTTGGATGTTTTGTAATGACTAGCCCGGATATTTCATGAATCCCCACCCGCTCTCGCTGGTCCCTTGTCCACACAGAAAACTCCGCTCAGTCGGGCGTATGAATAACTACGCCGCGCCATCTCGGAATTCCCGGTGCGAACAATGTCCGGCGCGATCATCATGTGAATTCATAAAATATCCGGGCTAGTGCTGAGTCTCGTAATTGGTTTGACAGAGGAAACCGGTGAATTTTTCGACAGGCAAAGCGCAAACTCGCTGCCATATTGATCATATGGCAAGGTATTGCAACGCCGCATGGCTGAAGAAGACGCGGTTTCATGTCGGGTCAATTACGAGACACTGCACTAGCAACCTGGAAAGCGGCCGCGACGATGCGCGGCCAAAGGCTTACTCAGCGGTAACTGCGGTGTGCAACACCCCGATTACGCTGCCGTCACTGAGGACGGGCGCGGAAACATGCACACTTTTGATTTGGGTGGTCGGGTCGGGCTTGATCTCACCGGCATTCCAGGGCTTGCCTTTCATCGCTTCTTTAACTGGCGGGCGGGCTGCAGCGTTGTAAATCAAAGACTTGCCACTACCAGCGACCATGTTTCCTTTTGCATCACGGACAAACAACTTGTTGATGCCCTTATCAGACTCCCATTGTTTGACCAACTTGCTGGCAGGCGTTGCCAGGATACCGGTCACCATCGGATCGGTTTCCGACAATTCGTCCCACTTGCCGTTGGTCATACCGGGCAACATGCCGCCTTTCGCATTGGCTTCCTTGACCGCGTTGACAATGGTTGGATTTGCCGCCCATTCGACGATTTTCTTCTTGTAGACATCAACCTTGGCTTGTATCTCCGCCGGCAAAGCGGCAAGTGCGTGCGACGATTGCAATGCAAACAGCGACAGCAGTGCGGAAGCCGCCAGAAGATAAAGCTTTCTGCTTGAAACTTGGGTCATGCTATTTCTCCTCAATGATGGGTGTATCGGTCAGGCTCTATGTCCACAAAGGACATAGAGGTATCGGTATATTCGTCCGATAACTTGAGCCATGGCAAGATGAAAAACAAATCTCGTTAAACCACGGCTCAGGTTACGCCGCAACAATCCGCGCGAGGCCCGGCCCGGCTGAAATTTCAGGGTACTTTTTGGCTGGCTTCGACATCGAAGAAGGCGTTGAAGGAGGCCAAGCCAATGCGCCTTGGCGCTGATAAGCTCTCCCCTCAACGCAATCCGACTCCAAAAGGTGTGCTGTTTGACCAAGCGATTATCTACCGACTCAGCGGCGGAAATAGTCGATGCGATCTCGCCAGAGCTGTCGATCCTGGTGGTCGAAGACGAACCGGGTGATTACCGACTGATCGACGTCTGCCTGCGACAAACCACATTCAGCGATGGCCATGGCGGATCGCCCATCGTCTGGGCGACCAACCTGGCCGCCGGTATCGCCGCAGCCCGCGACAAAGAACCGGCTGTCGTGCTGCTCGACCTCTCCCTGCCCGATTCGAAAGGTATAGCAACAGTGCAGGCCATGATCGCCGCACTGCCCGATGTTCCAGTCGTGGTACTCACCGGGCAGAACGACAATCGGCTCGCGATGGCGGCGCTCGAAGCCGGCGCGCAGGATTTTCTGGTCAAGGGCCAGTTCGATTGCCACGCCCTGGAGCGCGCGTTGCGCTACGCGCAGGTACGCGCAAAACTCGAATCGCGCTTGCGGCTTTTTGAGGTCGCGCTCAACTCGGCGGCCAATGGCGTGGTCATCGCCGATATCGATGGACGCATCCAGTGGGCCAACCAGGCATTTAGCGAGATGACCGGATTCTCTTTGGCGGAAGTGGTTGGCCACAATCCAAACGAGTTGGTCAAATCCGGCAAGCAGGACGAAACCTTCTACCGACAGATGTGGCACACCATCCTGTCCGGGCAGCCTTGGAGCGGCGAAATCGTCAACCGACGCAAGGACGGCAGCTTTTATGACGAAATGCTTGCCATCGCGCCCGTCACGATGCGCGACGGCACGATTCGGAATTTTGTCGCGATCAAGCAGGACATCACCGAACGCAAACTGGCCGAGAAGCGCCTCTTGCAGAGCGAAGAACGGCTTGAATTCGCGCTGTCAGGTTCCGATTTAGGCATATGGGATATTGATTTAGTCGTTGGAAATCTGGCCGCCAGCGCGCGCTGGCACGACATGCTCGGCTATCGAGTAGACGAAATCGAATTAACCCTCACCGGCTGGAAACAACTGACGCATCCTGATGACTTGACGCAGGCGCAGGATAGTTTCTATGCGCACTTGCGTGGCGAAACGCCGATCTATGAACACGAATACCGCATGCGACACAAGAACGGCCACTGGATCTGGGTGCTGACGCGCGGCAAGGTCGTCAGCCGCGACGAGCGGGGCAATCCACTCCGCGCGGCGGGGACGAATCAGGACATCAGCAATTCCAAGCGGCTGAACCTCGAAGGAACCGACTTGCTGAAGCGCATCGAAGTCCTGATCCGCGCGGCGGGCAAACGATCCGACACCACCGAACAGCCCGCCGAACCGGCCTCCAGCCCTGCGCTGCTGAGCAACCGGCAACGCGAAGTGATGGAACTGGTGGCTGCCGGTTACAAATCAACAGAAATCGCCAAACGATTACGCATCACCCCGGCTACCGTTGACACCCATCGACGCGACTTGATGCGCAAACTCGACTTGCACAGCATCGCCGATCTCACCCGCTATGCGATTCAGCACAAACTCATTTCCGGTCAAGCATAGATGACGGATTGAGCCTGTGACGACCGGTTCACCGCCACAGATGGCAGGGTCTCGGGTGATATTGGTGGCTCATTCATGGTCATGACAATTTCTCCTGGTTATTCATGGACATCCGCTAACTCGCTTGAACTCACCGACATTTGACGTGACCACCACCAACCCCCGTGCCAGACCCGCACCGGCGATCAGAGCGTCATAAGCTCGAATGGGTTACCCCATGATTTTTAGCGCAGCGCGGATCGCAGCAGTGGCCTTGGCATCGGCTTCGTCGAACGGCAGAGTGCCGATGGTCGAAAAGAAGGCGTCCAGCATGGGAGCCCGTTTCCTTGCCCGCTCGGCGTTGAGTGCGAGTCCGTAATCAACCTCCATGCGCGT
>JAIFKV010000141.1 GCA_020049415.1 Betaproteobacteria bacterium | reverse complement strand
CAGATGATGCCGCAACAACCCGCTTTCCCGTTCATGCCTTATGCCGCGCCGCAGCCGCAGCAACCGTCGTTGGCCAACTTCTTCGGCATGCAACAGCAGCCCGTGCAGCAGCAACCGATGTACCCCAACTTCTTCGGCATGTCCCAGCCAGCGCCACAGCAGCAACCGGCCTTCCCCAACTTCTTCGGCTCGCCGCAACCTGCACCCCAGCAGCAACCGATGCTGCCCAACTTCTTTGGCATGACTCAGCCTGCCGCGCAGCCTATGCAACAACCGCAGCCCGCAGCTTCGTTCCTGCCTTTCCAGATGCCGCAAGCGCCTCAAGCGCAGCAGCCGACTCAACCAACCGCCCCGCCAGCGCAGTCGCAAAGCGCGATGCCGTTCCCCTTCTTTGCGCCACAAACGGCTCCGGCGGCAGCGCCCGCACCCAAGGCAGCGCCTGAGCCTGCGCCCGAGATAAAAACGGACAATGCCGCGCCGCCTCCGCTTGACCCGGCGACGACAAGAAAAAGGGGCGCTGAATTCAGCGCCCCTTTTTCTTGTCGTCGTACGCACTCAGTCGTAATCCACGATCTGCGGCGCGTGATCAGAGAACCTCTCTGCCTTGAACACACTGGCGGCCCTCGCCTTGGCAGCAATACCCGGTGTCGTAATCTGATAGGTGATTGCAACATATTCACACATGCTTTCCCAATGCCATCAGCAGAGCGGAGGGATACAAGCGCAAGAGGGGCACCCACTAAGCCCCGCACTACCTTCATTCATATCATGTGGAAACAGCGAAACTCGGCTGGCAGACCTGCGGCGCGAATACCAACTCAGGAACGACGAATTCCCAGCGCTCGCATCTCACGCGGTCTTGAAATGCCGGTTCAGCATCATCTCGTCTACCTACGAGGATCGCCGCCACACGTGCGGAAAGCAATTCCATACCTCGTGGAATGCTGAATCCTCGGGAAAGCCTACCAACGACGTCATCAGTGTTATCCAGAAGTTCCCAGCGACCGTCTTTTTGCATCAATTTCAAAGGATCGCCCGGGCTCAACCGCGCAATTGCTTGATGCACAGGCCTATCAGAAGAATAACGGCCGGCAAACCCCATATCGACTTCCGAAAGACTTCCTTGGTGATATTGACGACGCAGCTCAAGGGGAGGCGGTTTGATATCACAGTTGGGACGATTCAGAAGGTATTCATCGTCTGGCAAGCAATTGACTAGTCGGTTACCGACAGTCATTCGAGCCAAAGTGAGTGTCTTCCTCGCACGCGTCATGGCCACGTAGTAGAGCCTTCTTGGAGCTTCTTGGTCCTCGCCTTTATCGACCCTATCCCAGCTTCCGTCGAGGACTACGACATGGTCGAATTCGAGTCCTTTTGCCCGATGTGCAGTGAGTAGCATCAAGCCATTTTGTCTGCGACGAACCTCGCGCCCCCATTCGGCCAGCCAATCGATGAAATAGGCCAAAGGCAGTTCGGCGCCATTGGTCTCCAGCTCATATTCCTCAATTGCCTCGTTCAGCAAGGACCACCAAGGCCCGGCAGGCTGAGATATCAGCCAATTCCGTATCGCGAAGCAATCAACAAGTTTGGAATCAGCTGATCGCAGCCAGTTGACCAATGCCTGTGTTTCCCGCAAGAACCAGAACGGCATTGCTTTCTCATTGGCCATCTGCACCGGTATCTGATGCAACTCGCAGTAACTTCGCAGTGGTTCGAGATATTTCCATTCGCGCGTAATGACTGCGGCCTTGGCCCAGTCCCATCCTGGATCAAGCCGTGACAAGCGTTCCAATTCGGCCATGACAGCCATAGCTTGAGAAAGTGCATCGTCCCCGGCAGGCAATATCTGGACGCGGCCACACGAAACCGGGTCGATATCCTGCCAGTCACCTCCCGCTGGATCCTTCTGGCGCGCACGATTGATCGTGATGGGGTGTTCTTTCTTCATGCGCTGGGTAGCGCCTTGAATAACACTGTTCGCGGCGGCGATGATATGGCCACAGGACCGGTAGTTTTCCGTCAGATAGGCCGGTTTGGCCGCATAGTCGGCCTCGAATTGGCGGATGAATGCCACCGAAGCACCGTCGAAGGCATAGATGTTCTGATCGTCGTCCCCCACGGCGAAGAGTGTCAGTTTGCCTTCATCGTCTGCCAAAGTGCGTCCTGCCAAGGCCGAGATCAGGTCATATTGCTCCGGACCGACATCCTGATATTCGTCGACCAATATCCAGCGGAAACCCGAGAGGAGCCTGTCGCGCATTTCATCCGCCTCTTCGGGGGGTAATCCAGTACCACGCAACAGTGCAATCGCCTCGTTCATGAGTTCCTTGAACGTGTCGCCATTCACCTTGTTGATACGATCGGCAAAGCTGGCGCCCACCAACCGCATGGCAAAGGCATGGCAGGTCATCACTGTGACGCCACGCGCATCATTCCCGATCAGTTCAGTCAGACGCCTCCTTATTTCTACGGCTGCATGGCGGTTGTAAGCAAGGGCCAGAATGCCTCGCGGATTTTCGCGACGGACGCGTACCAAGTACGCAATTCGATGCACCAGCACGCGGGTCTTGCCTGAACCCGGACCAGCCAGAACGAGAACGTTGGTCTGCTCCCTGTCGTCAGCGACGATACGCTGCTGTATCGGGTTATTCAGTGACTCGACGATTTCGCGCCAGGACTGCGGTGTGGTTTGACGACCAAGCTCTTTGGTACGACCAGGCAGCCAACGATTGAGAAAGTCATTCTGACTCAAGCTGAAATAGTCCATTGCAAGACGCAATGCTTCGGCCATGGCCTTGAGTCCTCGCTGGACATATTCCGCCATGACATGAATCTGAATGACCTGTTCTGCGTAGTGCAATTGCAAAGGCGCAAAATCGGGCTTGGCAAACCCACGTTTTTCCTGGCCCAACCGAATTGTCATCGCCGGACGGAATACGGCCAGCCCCTTGTTCAGGCGGATGACTTCCTGCTCATGCAGCCACAACAGCGCACGATCAAGCAGTTTGGGTGGCTCCTTAACCTCCGCCCTCAGTACCAAGTCGCCTTGCATTGCCGCGAGCAACTTGCCAAGCGTGGTTTCGGCCAGGAGATCGGTACCTCGTTGCCCTTGGGCCAGACAGCCAAGCAGATGCACAAGCAACAGTTCAGCGGCTTTACGTCTCAGGCGAGCCGTCTTTTCCAAGGCCGACCATTCACGTTGAAGTGAAATCTGGATGGTTTCTGCGTCCAGGTTGTGAAGGCGTAGGCTGCCGACACCACTTTCCTCGCCACGCCCATCGTTGGCCAAGCTCTTCATTAGCCGCAAGATATGTTCGGGAAGGGCATGAGCGTGTCCGGCGTCTTTTAGGTGCTGGGCGGCTAGGCGTAGATGCAATACCGACGATTCACCCTTGGCGAGATCGGGGGCGGATAACCGAAGTTCGGCGATCAACGCCTCTTCCATGGCAGCAGCTTCGGAATAACGTTTTTGGGATGAGCGTTCCACTCCCGCATGGACAAAGGCGGTCAAGGACGTATCGTTACTTGCTATGCCCAGGCGTTCCAGGTCGTACAGGGCAGCCCGGACTTTCTCCGAACTCAAACCCGAAACACCCATCAGCTCATCTGTAGAAATTCCATCGTCCGGGTCGGATGAAATTAGCGCCCCCACCAAAGCAAGCAATTGCTGCCGGTACTCCTCCAGAATCGGGGTTTTCTCCAGTTTTACCCGTGCCTCATCCAACGAGCCTACTCGCAAAGATGAAGGGAAAACCTGCACCTGGTTTTCTTCTCGAGACAGGAGGAGTGCTTCTTCCAGCCAGGAAATCGCGGTACGCACTCTCGTGTCGTCCGTGGCCTGATCACGCTCAAAGACAGCTTCTTCCTCTTCGGCAAGGATTTCACCCGATGTTGCAATCACCTCCCCGCCTGAGCGCTTTTTGCGATCCAGTTTGCGCAGTGATTTGAGGATGGACTGAATATCCCTCTGGGACAGCCTGGAGCGTGCCGACATACCGAATTGCCGCTCCACATCCTCAGGCGTATAGAGCAGGACGCAGCGAGCTTCCTGGCGATCACGGCCGGCGCGCCCGGCCTCTTGCAAATAGTTTTCCAGAGAACCTGGAATGTCGGCATGAATTACCAGACGCACATCAGGCTTGTCGATGCCCATTCCAAATGCATTGGTGGCGACGATGACGCGCAATTCACCCTTGATGAAGGTCGACTGGGTGTTTTTCTTGGTTTCCGGTTGCAGCCCAGCGTGGAAATGGCCGGCCGAGATATCCTTTTCCCGCAGGTAGGCCGCGACTTCCTCAGTTTGCTTCTTGGTGGCGCAGTAAACGATGGCGCCGCCCGGCGAATCAGCCGGTAAATCGGCCATTAAGATTTGATGGATGTGAGCGAATTTTTCGGCGGGCGTTGTCGGCACTACAACGAAATCCAGATTGGTCCGGCTTGCCCCGCCGTCGAACAGCTCGAGTTCAACGCCGAGCTTGTCGCGGAAGTGGCTGATGATGTCTGCCACCACGTCGGGCTTGGCCGTTGCGGTCAGGCACAACACCGGCGGAACAGGGGAGTTGCCGGCTTTCTCCTTGATAAAGCGACCCACGTAGCGGTAATCCGGACGAAAGTCGTGGCCCCACTTGGACAGGCAATGCGCCTCGTCCAGAACCCAGGCACCGATTTCACGTTGCTCCAGCACCTTGCGCAGGGCGCGGCTGCGAAGCTGCTCCGGCGATACGATCAGGATGCCCACATCACCCAATCTGACCTTATCCAGAGCATCGGTACGCTCTGGCATGGAAAGTAGACCGTTGATGGATACGCACGTAGTAATGCCACGCGCCTCCAGGCCCGCCACCTGGTCGGCCATCAATGCAACCAGTGGCGAAATCACCACCGTCAACGACCCGGTTTTCTCAAAGCGCGACAAGGCAGGTATCTGGTAACACAGCGACTTGCCAGTGCCAGTGGGCAAAATGGCCAATACATGTTTGCCAGCCATGGCAGCTTCCACAATGGCTTGTTGCAGTGGCCGTCCGTCTTCGCCGACTGGCTCTGGCCGGAAATCCGGGAAGCCGAACCAGCGTTTCAACTCACTGCGGGCGTCATGATGTTCGCGACACCATCCGCAAGCTGGATCGGCGCAAGCTGTGTCGCGTAGGAGGCGAACCATTGCGCCAGCCACGGGGAATTGATGCCGCACCCAGGGCGGCATGACCGAATTGCTGCCCGCGACCGACAGCCAGGCCAGGGTATAAGCGAGCGGCCAACCATGATGGCGTGCATCGGCAAGAACTCGCAGGGTGGCGGTCGTACACACCTGGCCTGCCATGCATCGCTTGATGGCCTCTGCGGCTTCAGCTTCGCTTGGGCGTGGCTTCCGCCTCAAGGTCAGAAAAAAATTGTTCAGACCAGATGTGGCATCTTCAGCCGTGGTCAGCCAATGCCAAGCCAACAACAGGTCAGGCGCGGATTCTGTCAGTGCCAGCAATTCGCGTTGTTGATCGCGAAAGACATCTAGCGTCAGCCGGGCATCCAACTCCGGGTCGTTCAGCCTCCCGCGTTGCAGCTGACCATCTTGATAGTGCTTGACCAAGTGGTGATAGGGGTTACGCGGAAAAGCCAGCGGGTTGAGCCGTAGGGTGTCCACCATGGGTAGCTTGAGCAGGCGCAAATCTGGCTTGGCAGCAGCCAGATGCTCCGCGTCGAATGCCACGATGTTATGGCCGAGAAGAAA
>JAIFKV010000122.1 GCA_020049415.1 Betaproteobacteria bacterium | reverse complement strand
CTGAGCCTCGGATTACGTCTTGCCCTGCCCTGAACCGCTATCGAGAATATCGGCATGAAACTCGCGCTGATCGCCATCGCCCTGCTGTTGTTGTTCAACACTGCCATTGCCGGCTTGTTGACGGTGATCGAATTCGGCCAGGGGTTCTGGATCAATCTGCTGTTCTCGCAATGCATCGGTTGCTGCATCGCACTGGTCAACAGCCCGCTGATCCTGCGGCTTGAACCCGGCTGGCAACGCTGGCTGCTGCTTGCGGCGGCGCTGCCAGCGAGCGTGATGCTGGGCAGCGCGCTGGCACACTTGCTGGTCAGCCAACCGCTCAGCGCTGCACTGTTCTGGCAAAGCTTCGCCATCGGCATGATGTTCGCCCTACTCGGCGTCACCGTCTTTCTGCTCGCCGAGCGGGTGCATCAACTCGACAATCAGGTGCGCCAGAGCCGGCTGGTCGAGGCCCAGCAAAGTCGCCGCGAAATCGAAGCACACCTGAAGCTGTTGCAAGCGCAGATCGAACCGCATTTCCTGTTCAACACCCTGGCCAATGTCGGCAGCCTGATCGACAGCGACCCGCCCCGCGCGCGCCGGCTGCTCGATCGCCTGAACGACTGGCTGCGCGTCGCGCTGGTCCGGACACGCAGCCAACAAGCCAGTTTGGGCGATGAACTGGCGCTGCTGGAAAACTGGCTGGAAATTCTCGCCGACCGTTACGGCCCCCGCCTGACCTGGCAGATCGACGCCGATACCGCATGCCGAAGCCAGCCGTTTCCGCCCATGTTGTTGCAGCCATTGGCGGAGAACGCAATCAAGCATGGCATCGAGCCGAAGGTTGGCGGCGGCCATCTGCGCATCAGCGCGCGATTGGAGGCCCACCTTCTGCATATCGAAGTCAGCGACAACGGGGTCGGGCTGGCCCAGACATCGGGGCCAACATCGGCGTTATCGATCAACGGCACCGGCCTCACCAACATCCGCGCCCGACTCCAGGCGCTGTACGGCGATGCCGCTCGCCTCGACCTGAACACCCCGCTGTCTGGTGGCGTTACCGCCAGACTGGAACTGCCATGCGCGCATTGATCGCCGAAGACGAACCGCATCTGGCCGATGACCTGATTCGGCGCTTGGCACGCTTCTGGCCGCAACTGGAGATCGTCGGCGTGGTGGGCGACGGCCTCGCCGCGCAACGGGCGCTGATCGAACTGGCGCCGGACATTGCATTTCTCGACATTCGCATGCCGGGCCAGTCCGGACTGGCAGCCGCACAGGCAGCGCAGCCGGGATGTCGGGTGGTGTTCGTCACCGCGCACGACGAACACGCTGTCGCCGCGTTTGAGCAGGCTGCCGCCGACTATCTGCTGAAACCGGTATCCGACGAACGCCTGGAAAAATGTCTTGCCCGGCTGCGCCAGGACACTCCCGCCGCCGATGACGTGCTCGCCCGCCTGCAAAGTCTGCTCGGCGCTGTGGCCAATAGTGCCAAAGCCGCCAAAGCCGAACCGCTGCGCTGGTTGCGCGCCCAGGTCGGGCAAGACATCCGCCTGATCGCGGTGACAGACGTCTGCTTCTTTCAGGCCACCGACAAATACACCAATGTCGCCACCCTGGATGGCGACTTTCTGCTGCGCACATCGTTGAAGGAACTCGCCACCCAACTGGACCCGGATCTGTT
The DNA here is from genome assembly GCA_020049415.1 of Betaproteobacteria bacterium. GTDB lineage: Bacteria > Pseudomonadota > Gammaproteobacteria > Burkholderiales > Thiobacillaceae > PFJX01. The sequence goes on along the minus strand of JAIFKV010000122.1, from coordinate 19,226 downwards.
CTGGCAGGTGCATCGCGGCACCCTGGTCAACGTACACCAGATCAAGGCGGCGAAACGCGATCTGCTCGGTCGTCTGACCCTGACCCTGCGCGACCGCCCGGAAGCCCTGGCGGTCAGCCGCAGCTACGCGCATTTGTTCCGCCAGATGTAGACCTCGATCCACCGCCACCGGGTGAACCTACTTTCGGTATGCCAAACCGCGCTTTCTGAAATTTGCCGACTGCTAGAATCCAATCTCTCTATGCCTGCTTTCGAATGTCCATGCAAAAAATCTGGCTCGTATTTGCCCAATTTGTTGCCGCGCTGGTGGTCGTCGCGGCAGCTTTGTTTGCGTTAGATCGCGTTGCCCCCGGCTTGCTGCCTTTCGAAGGCGCGGCGGTGAGTATTCGTGAAGTCTCGAATAGCGGCTCGGCACAGCCGATTTCAACCTATGCGGATGCGGCGGCGAAATCGCTGCCGTCGGTGGTGAATATCTTTACCAGCAAGCAGGTCCGCGTGCAGCGTAATCCGCTGATGGATGATCCGTTCTTCCGACGTTTTTTTGGGGATCGATTTGCCAACGACAACCGCCCGCAGCGTGTATCAAACCTGGGTTCTGGCGTCATCGTCAGCGAAGACGGCTTCATTTTGACCAATCACCATGTGGTAGAGGCCGCCGACGAAATCCAGGTCGCATTGCCGGATGGCAAGACGCTGGATGCCGAAGTGGTTGGCACCGATCCGGAAACCGACCTGGCGGTGCTCAAAGTGAAGCGCCAGGACTTGCCCGCCATCACTTTCGCCAAGAGCGACAGCCAGCGTATCGGCGATGTCGTGCTGGCCATCGGCAATCCATTTGGCGTCGGCCAGACCGTCACCATGGGCATCGTTTCCGCGCTGGGACGCAGCCATTTGGGGATCAACACGTTTGAAAACTACATCCAGACCGACGCCGCCATCAATCCGGGCAATTCAGGCGGCGCGCTGGTGGATGGCGCGGGCAACCTGGTTGGCGTCAACACCGCGATTTTTTCCCGCTCCGGCGGCAATCTCGGTATCGGCTTCGCCATTCCGATTTCCATCGTCCGCCAGGTGATGCAGGAGATTATTGCGAAGGGCGCGGTCACCCGTGGTTGGGTCGGCATCGAAGTACAGGAACTCACCCCGGAAATCGCAGAATCGTTCAACCTGCCATCGACTGACGGCGCCCTCATCGCCGGCGTGCTGCGCAATGGCCCGGCCGACCGCGCCGGCATTCGTCCTGGCGACATTCTGGTCGCGGTGGGTGGCAAGCCGGTGACCGATTCCGCTTCCCTGCTCAATCTCATTGCGGCATTGCCGCCGGGCAAAGTGGCGCAACTGCGCATGCTGCGCGACCGCACCGAGATGCAACTGATGGTCACCATCGAAAAACGCCCGTCAATGCGGCAAACCAAGCCGGAATAGTCCGTACCCGACGCGCCTGTGCTTCGATTCGTCAAAACAGGCGTCTCAAGTTTTCGCTTTGCCGTCCGATACTAGGCTCCTTATTCCCTGGAGCGCAGTTATGCTGATCGCTATCGTCGATGACAATCCGGTGAACCTGAAGCTGATGGAAAGTCTGGTCAAGCGGGCAAACCCAGAATACAAGTCACTGACTTTTCAGGATTCAGCTGAAGGCTTGTCATGGTGCCTTGACAATGAAGTCGACTTGATCATTGTCGATTACATGATGCCCGCGCCCGACGGAATGGAGTTCATCCGCCGCTACCGCGAACCGGCGAAAAACCAGGATATTCCGGTGTTGATGATCACCGCCGACCATGAGAAAGAAACCCGCTATGCCGCACTCGAAGTCGGCGCCAACGACTTCCTCACCAAACCGATCGACAACGCCGAATTTCGCGCCCGCTTGCGCAACATGATGTCATTGCGGCGCAGCCAGAAAGCCCTGGCCGACCGCGCCGCCTGGCTGGCCGAAAAAGTAGCGGAAGCCACCAGCGAAATCCTCGATCGGGAACATGAAATGATCACCCGGCTGTCACGCGCGGCGGAATTTCGCGATCCGGAGACAGGCGCGCATATTCATCGCATGTCCAACTATTCGCAGCTGATCGCCAAGCAATTGGGCCTGCCGCAAGTTGAACTGGAAGTCATTCTGCGCGCCGCGCCAATGCACGATGTCGGCAAGATCGCCATACCCGACAACATTCTGCTGAAGCCGGGAAAACTCGACCCGACCGAGTGGGAGATCATGAAAACCCACGCTGAAAAAGGTTGGGAAATATTGCGTGGAAGCCGTTCCTCGCTGCTCGATGTTGCTGCTGAAATTGCCTATACCCACCACGAAAAATTTGATGGCAGCGGATATCCGCGCGGTCTGGTCGGCGAAAACATACCGCTTTACGGTCGCATCGTCGCGGTGGCCGATGTATTTGATGCGCTAACCACAGAACGCCCTTACAAAAAAGCCTGGGCAGTCGAGGATGCGATGGATTTTCTGTTCAGCAACGCCGGCACGCATTTCGACCCGCTATGCGTGGCAGCCTTTATCGCCCGTATCCAGGAAGCGCTGGTCATCCGCGCCAGCTTCCAGGATATTGAACCGCACATGGCGCATCTGGACGATTGAATACTCGAAAATGCCGCTCAAACTTTTTGCCAGCCTTTTTTCGCTGCTGCTTGCACTGCTGCCCAACACGGCGGTCAGCGCCGACCAGACCTTCACCCTTTCGGTAGTACCACAGTTCACGCCAGTGGATATCGGTCTGCGCTGGTCGCCTTTGCTGCGTCGACTGGAAGCCGAAACCGGCTTCGGATTTCAATTACGCCTGGTCGACAAAATGCCGCAATTCGAAACCGATTTTCTAACCGGCACGCCCGACCTGCTTTACCTGAATCCCTATCACATGATGATGGCCTCGAAAGCGCATGGCTATCTTCCCCTGGCGCGCGGAACAGAACCCCTGTTTGGCATTCTGGTCGTCGACAACAACCGAAAGATCAAGCACCTGCACGATCTGAACGGCAAGCGGCTGGCGTTTCCCGCCCCCAATGCTTTTGGCGCTTCACTTTATATGCGCGCGCTATTAAGCGAAAAAGAAGGGCTTGATTTCATCACCGACTACGTGGGCACGCATCAGAACGTTTACCGACACGTAATCATGGGAGAAGCCGAGGCCGGCGGTGGCATCAGAACCACCCTGGAGAAGGAATCGAGCAATCTGCAAAACCGCTTGCGCGTGCTTTACACCACGCCCGGCGTGGCGCCGCACCCAATTGCGGCGCACCCCAGAGTGCCCCTCGCGACGCGTGAAAAAATTACTGCCGCGCTACTCAAAATCAGCGGCGACGACGCAGGGCGGAAACTGCTTGCCGATGTCGAACTGGACCAGATCATCCGCGCCGACTATGCGCGCGACTACCAACCGCTGGAAAAACTCAAACTTGAGCGCTATGTGGTCCGTAAATAGCCGGCCCTGTGTCAGTGCGACCGTTAACAGCCGGTCCAGTAGCAGCCTCTTTTTTCCCGCTGTGAACCAAGCCTGATTGCCTTGCATGCAATGAAATCCATGTATTCACGTCTTCTTGGCGAAGTCCAGCGCTACACCCGTCGGTTTGTGCCGCGTCAGTTCACCGCCCAATTAAGCATGTTCATGGCGGCGATGCTGGTCAGCAGCATTTCCGCTTACACCCTTTATTCAACCAACGAGCAGACCCATAGCGAACAAAATGCGCTGATGAGTCGTAATGCCAACCTGCTTACCAATCTCGCCATCACCTGTTCTTCCCCCCTGCTGACGCGTGATTACGGCGAAGTTGAAAGGGTGTTGCTGCTTTCAGCAAACAGCGAAGAACTGCGCGCCCTGAGAGTATTCAATCGGCATGGACAATTGATCAGCCAGGTTATCCATGCCTCGGGCAAACCACCCGAAGCGGTTTTCGACACCCTCACCGAAACGCCCCCGCAGGGAGCCGGCACTCAATTTTTCTGGATCGACAAACACGGCAAACCGCTGGACACGAAAATTTTCAACTGGTCGGCCGAGCGCCTGATGATCTGGCGCGCTCTGGATGAATTCGGTTACCAGGGCAGTTTGCAAGCGGAGATCAGCACCGAACAACTGAAAGACAGTATTTTGCAAATCATGCAAAGCGGTTTTCTTGCCGTTATTTTGGCCAGTACGCTCACTGTCACGCTGTTGTTGATCTATCTTCGTCGGCCGATTGCCGCCATCCGCAAGGCCTCGAAATTTGCCGGCGAACTGACCAGCAACCTCGGCGAGACCATGCCCAGTTACGACGGACAGGAAGAAATCCAGGCGCTGGTGAATGCGCTCAACGAAACCTCGATCTGGCTTTACACCAAAGAAATGTCGGTCACTGCCGCCAAACAACGCCTGGAAGCGGTCTTTGGCAACATTTCCGACGCACTGATGACGGTCAACGCCGACGACATGATCGAAAGCGCCAACAGCGCCGCATGTCAGTTGTTCGGCTGGCCAGAACATGAATTGGTCGGCTTGTCCGCCGTCACATTGCTGCCGGAATGGGCAGAAATCACCGGCACGACGCATCCCGACAAACAATTTCTCGAAACCCTGGCCACGCATCGTGATGGCCAGAACTTCCCCGCCGACGCCACCCTTTCACCCTTCACCCTGTATGGCCTGCCTTACCGCATTCTTGTGGTTCGCGACATCACTCAGCGCAAGCTGGCGGAAGCGGAAATGCGCCATGCGCGGGACGCGGCGGAAAACGCCAACCGAATGAAGAGCGAGTTTCTCGCCAACATGAGTCATGAAATCCGCACGCCGATGAATGGCATCATCGGCATGACCGATCTGACGCTGGAAACCGATCTCGACGACGAACAACGCGAGTATCTCGGCATGGCGCGCAGTTCCGCCCAGCACCTGCTGTCGGTGATCAACGACATTCTCGACTTCTCGAAAATCGAAGCCGGAAAACTCACCATCGAAAACGAAGCCTTTACCCTCGCCAGCTTGTTGAAAGATACCGTGCGCAGCCTGGAAAAGCGCACCAAAGACAAATCGCTCACGCTTGCATTGACGATATCGCCTGATCTGCCGGAAACCATCCACGCCGACCCCATTCGCCTGCGCCAGGTACTGATCAATCTGATCGGCAACGCGATCAAGTTCACCAGTGCCGGCGGCATCGACATCAGCGCCGATAACGCCGGCTGTAGCGCACCGAATTGCCTGCATATTTGCGTGACGGATACCGGCATTGGCATCGCGCAGGAAAAACTCGGGGCGATCTTCGACGCATTCACCCAAGCTGATGGCTCCATCACACGCAATTACGGCGGCACCGGGCTTGGACTCAGCATCTGCCACAAATTGATCGAACTCATGGGCGGCAACATGTGGGTGGAAAGCAAACTCGGGAGTGGCAGTCGCTTCCATTTTCAGATCCCCTATCAGCCGATTGCGACTCAGGCGGAAGCAATCGAATCGGCAGACCAGGCAGCCCCATTGCAAGACATGGCCGGGTGCGCGTCGCTGAGAATCCTGCTGGCCGAAAATAACCTGGTGAACCGCAAACTGCTGGTCACCCTGCTGCACAAACTTGGGCATGAAACCAGTCTTGCCGCCACCACCATTGAAGCACTTTCCAGCTTTGCGCCGGGTCAATTCGATGTAATTCTGCTCGACATGATGATGCCTGGAATCGATCTCCCAAGCGCCATCGCACACATACGTGAAATGGAAGCCGCCGCCAACTCGCCCGCAAGCACCCGGATCATTGCCCTCACCGCGCTCACCCAGCCGGCAGATCAAGAAGGATTGCTGGCGCAAGGCGTGGACGGCTATGTTGTCAAACCGATTCGTTTCGAAGAACTCAAGTCCGCGATCGACTCGGCCGTAAATAACACCGATCCCGTCCGCAACCAAACAGCCCCCACCCACCGCCCTGGAGAGAAATAATGAAAGGACTGGTATTCACCGAATTCATGGAAATGGTCGAAGACGTTTGGTCGCTCGACATGGTTGACGCCATCATTCTCGAATCGAAAGTCGCTTCCGCCGGCTCATATACCTCGGTAGGCACCTATCCGCATGAAGAAATGGTGGCGTTGGTCGTTGCCCTGTCAAAGGAAACACAAACCCCGGTGCCCGATCTGGTGCGCGCTTTTGGCAACCATCTATTCGGCCGATTCGCGCTGGCCTACCCACGATTTTTCGAAGGCATCCACGACAGTTTCGCGTTTCTTTCCGGTATCGAAAACATCATCCATGCCGAAGTGCGCAAACTTTATCCAGACGCCGATTTGCCTACTTTCGAAGTCGAAGCCAGCCCATCGCGGCTAACGCTGACTTATTTCTCCGAACACCCATTCGCAGATCTGGCGCATGGATTGATCGAGGGCTGCATGAAATATTTTGGCGAAACAGCAACCTTGCAGCGCGACACAGCCCCCGATTCTCAGGGAGCGCAAGCGCGCTTCATTCTTGTTCGCTAGCCTCAAACATGTCCGATACCGTCTGGCAACAACGTTTCGAGCGCGAGCGCAAAGCACGCAAGGAAGCCGAGCGCATCCTGGAAGACAAATCACTTGATCTCTATCAGAGCAATCAAAGCCTGCGCCGACTCGCTTCCGAACTCGATCTGATGATCAAAAGCCGCACCGCCGAATTGACTCGCGCGCTGAAGGACTCTGAACAGCAAAAGGATCAGCTTTCCAACCTGAACAAAGATTTACAGATCGCACGCTATTCGGCGGAAGCGGCGAATCGACTCAAAGGCGAGTTTCTCGCCAATATGAGCCATGAAATCCGCACCCCGATGAATGGCGTCATCGGCATGGTCGACCTCACCCTGGAAACCGACCTTTCCCGCGAACAGCGGGAATACCTCGGCCTGGTAAAAACTTCCGCCGAACATCTGCTGACGGTCATCAACGACATACTCGATTTTTCCAAGATCGAAGCCGGCAAACTCGATATGCAGGAAATAGACTTTGACCTTATCGATCTGATCGGCGACACCCTCAAATCGCTCTTCCCGCGCGTCTCGCTGAAAGAACTCGAACTCACCTACGACCTGGGCCAGGACACACCGCGTTTCGTCGCCGGCGATCCCGCGCGCTTGCGGCAGATCTTCATTAACCTGCTTGGCAATGCGGTCAAATTCACCGAACACGGCGAAGTCGGGCTTGCTGTTACCGGCTGCGGTCGATCAAAAGAATCGCGCAGTGAACATGGCAATCTCTGCCTTGAATTCGCGGTTTATGACACCGGCATCGGCATTGCGCCGGAAGTTCAGCAGACGATTTTCTCCGCCTTTTCGCAAGCCGATGGCCAGGTAACTCGAAAATATGGCGGTACCGGCCTCGGCCTCACCATCACCAAGCAACTGATCGAGATGATGGGCGGCAGCATCCGGGTTGAAAGCGAACTCGGCAAAGGCTCTCGCTTCATCTTCCAGATCTGGCTGAAGGAAGCGCACGAACCAGAAGAAGTTCGGCGCCAGGAAGCCTGCTTGAAAGGCCTGCACGTCCTCAGCGTCGACGACAATCCGACCAATCTGCGGGTAATCTCGTTGATGCTCGAACGCATGCACATGCGCCAGGAAGGCGCTCTCGACGGCCCCACCGCACTGCGCATGGCGGATGCGGCACAACAATCCGGCGACCCGTATCGATTCATCCTGCTCGATGCCCGTATGCCCGAGATGGATGGCTTCAAGGTGGCGGAAACCTTGCACGCCGATCCGCGTCATTCCGGTACAACCTTGATGATGCTGACCTCCGCCGGCGTTCGTGGCGATGCCGCGCGCAGCAAAGAACTTGGCCTGAGCGCCTACATGACCAAACCAATATCGCTGACCGAACTACGTGAAGCGTTGGAGACATCCATGGGAAATACCCACCATGCAAGCCCCCTGATCACCCAGCACAGCCTGCGTGAGTCGAGGCCCGTCTACTCCATCTTGCTGGCCGAGGACAATCTGGTGAATCAGAAACTCGCCATCAAATTACTCGAAAAACAGGGACATCGCGTCCAGGTCGCCGATAACGGCAAGCTTGCCGTTGAAGCCTGGCGGAATGGCAACTTCGACCTGATTCTGATGGATATGATGATGCCGGATATGGACGGACTCGAAGCCACTCGCGCCATACGTGAACTGGAAAGCGGTCTGGGTGTGCGTATCCCGATCATCGCCATGACCGCCAACGCCATGACCGGCGACCGCGAACGTTGCATCGATGCCGGCATGGACGGCTACGTTTCCAAGCCAGTGAAACCGGAATCGCTCTATCAGGAGATTGATTTGATACTGCGCGCCAGCAACAAACCGATGACCGCCGCGCCAGCCAATATTCAGGGCACATCCAAAGTCGACAAACTACAGGTTTACGATCGAGCGGATGCGCTCTCCCGCATCGCCGACGATGAAGAACTGCTCACGACACTGATCGACATGTTCGTCACCGACGCCCCCAACTACCTGGAAGAAATCGACAGCGCCCTGGCCGCCAACGACTGGCCTCGCCTGCTACGCGCTGGCCATACTTTGAAAGGCGTATTTGCCACATTCTCTGCCCGGCGCGGCGAACAGCGCGCAAAAGAACTCGAAATTGCGGCCAAGGCCGGCGACATCCAGACTTGCACCAGCCTGGCAGCCAATCTGCATGAGGAAGTCCAGATTTTTCTCGACGCGGTCAAATAAATTTCGGTTATTTCAGCCCAATCCATATCAAGCCAACGCATTTTTTGCCGATATCGATTTAACGCCAAGATGGACTCAAGCCCGAAAAACAAGCTCGCCGACATAGAGGCTGGCGCAAACAAGGAGGCGATTGTGAAAATTGATCATGTCAGCAAAAGTCCTGCCGCCGGGCAAGTCAAAGCGGTCAAGTCGAAAAACGCGCGCAAGCCCGCATCAAGCGAACAATCGGCGGTGAGCGACGAGGTGCGTTTGACCCAGACTTCGGAGAAAATGCGTCATCTGGAAAGTGAACTCTCCGAACTCGAAATCAATGACACCGCCAAAATCGAATCTATCCGCCAAGCCATCGCGGACGGCAACTTCAAAGTCGACGAAGAAGCCGTCGCGGAAGGTTTGATTCAAGAATCCATCGCCAATATCGGCCGTCGATCTCGCTAATGAACACCCTTGAAGCCAGCTTGAAAACCCTGAATCGAGAACTTGAGACGTTTCTCGCGCTTCTCGAAGAAGAATCTATTGCCCTCGCCAGCAGCAATTCAGAACGCCTCGACCAACTGACTCACCAACGCCATGGCGCTAGCCAGAATCTGGCCGAAAGCTGGCGCCAACTTGCCGAACAGCTCGGTTTGTCCGCAGAATCCAGTCTGCCAGCATTGCGTTTACGTGCATTCGCGGACAAAAGTCCTAGTCTGGCCTGGCTGAAGCTGGAAAAACTGACCCACGAAGCCGCTCGCCTCAACCGAGTCAATGGTCGCTTGATCGAAGAACAGATGCGTCGCACCGATGCCGCAATGCAAGTATTGCAAAGCGCCTCCACGCGCAGCCTGTATGGCGCGGATGGTCGCTTAAGCGACGCAATGAACAACAACCGGAGCATCGATAGCGCATGAACACCCTTATTCTTGAAGTCACTGGCATGAGCTGCATGGGCTGTGTCAACAGCGTAAAAAACCTGATCAGCGCCCTGCCCGGCATCAGCAACCTGGAAATCGACCTCGCCAGCGGTCGCGTCGAAGTCAAACACGACCCGGCCCAAGTCGATGCAGCCGCCATCCGCAGCGCGATAGAAGACGGCGGCTACGGCATCGCCGATTAAGTTGCATCTTGCCGGATCAGAAAGCTGAGGGTTGCACCCCGCAATCGTGAAGCGCTTATCCTTCGCTTGGATAAATAGCGCCGTCTTCGATCGCTGTAAGGTTTCCGGTGTTTGCGTCCCACCCCGCATCCAAAACAACGCTGCGGTTCGGAAGCCCGCCAGATTCAGTGGCTTGCGTCAGAATGGCATGTCGTCGAAATAATCCTCATCGCGCTGCCGACGCCGCATTTCTTTTATCAGCGTCTTCAGCGTTGCGAGGTTTTCCGTGGCATTCACGTCCGACTCGATGTCGCGCAATTCCTGGCGCGCAAGCACAATGTCCTTTTCCAGAATCCGCATGATTGAATCGGGCTTCAGCGAAGCAAACGGGTCAATGCCGAAACGCATTCTGAAGTCGTAGTCGACAAACTGGACTTGCTCTTCGAGTTCAGCCAGTTGCTCCTTCAGAATCTTGTTGTAATGCGTCAAGCGCTCTTCGCTGAGGCTGTTGATGGCGGCCTGGTCGATGTGTTCGATCTCCAGTTGCAGCTCCAGTAATTGCAACAAATTTTTCTTGTCGTAGGCCTGATTCACCCGCTGCATCAACACCGTCTTGCGTTCGCGTTCAGCCGGATCGAGCTCGCGATCGGGATGCAGGGCGCTGGCCAGCTTGCGATAAATCTCGCGCAAAGACAAATTCACCCGCTTCTCTTCCTCAAGCAGCTTTTCTTCCTTGGCGATCTGTTTCGCGGATTTCTTGCGCTTGGCGCGGCGTTCATTCTCGGCTTGCACCTGTTTATCCTGTTCTTCCGCCAGACGCGCCTGCATTTGCTGGATGAAAACATCCGGCGAGCTCATGTCCAGGTCATCACCCAGATCCATGCCCAGTTCATGTTCCAACATCGCCTTCATTCCGGCCATCATCTCGGCCTCTTCCTGATCGAAATCAACACCGGCATATTTGCGATAAAGCGTTTTCATCTCGGCATTGTCCGTTTCATTGGCCAACTCGGAGACCAGATCATGCAATAAATCCCGGACGAACCGACGCTCGGTTTTGTTGAGGCCTTTATGCGAAAAGGCTTTGTCCAGACGCCGCACGAATTCCAGGCGCATCGCCTCCGTCTGTTCAATCAATGGCTGCATATTGGCGGCGTAATGCTGCTGGAATCGCGGCATGGCAGCTTCCCAACCGGCCAACAACGCGCGCTGTTTGCCGATCCGGTCGATCAGCGAGTTAAACAATTTTTGCGGTTTCGAAAGACGCTCGCTGTTCTGCTTGGGGGTAACGCTGATCGAGTCTGAAAACAAATCTTTCATGGCACGCAATGTATTGGACTTGAAGCCCGAATTCTCCAAGCCGTGGCGATATTGATCAAGCCATTCACTGCACGTAAAAGCGGGAGAGTCCCGGGCCGTAAAAGCGGGATAATCCGCGTTTTCCAATAACCGTATTGAACAGACGCTCCAATGACCACAGATTGGCTGACTTCGGCATGGCAAGCAGGCGCGTGGCGCCACTGGCTGACCGATCGCGGCTCGCTGACGCGTCGCTTGCAGCAGTCTTGCCCGGCGTTTCGCGTCATCCGTTTGAAACAGGCAATCGGGCGACCGAACCGAGACGAATGCGGCACGCTCGATTTGTTGCCCAGCCGCCTGGCGATGATCCGCGAAGTGCTGTTGCTGGATGCCGATACCCCGCTGATCTTCGCGCACAGCATCATTCCGTTGACGGGCCTGATCGGTCCCTGGGCCGGACTGGCGGGGCTTGGCAACCGGCCGTTGGGCGCCGCGCTGTTCACCAATCCGCGCATTCAACGCCTGGCGCTGGAATACCAGCATCTGGATCGACGCCATTCGCTTTACCGCGACGCAGCCCGGCATCTGAACACACCACCGCGCACACTGTGGGCGCGGCGGTCAATGTTCGCGCTGCAAAATCACCCGATTCTGGTCACTGAAGTTTTCCTGCCTGAAACCCTGAAACTGTCTTGAACCGTTCTTCTATGACGCTTACCGAACGCCTTACCGAATACGAAAAGCTGATGCGACTGGACAAGCCGATCGGCATCCTGCTGCTGGCCTGGCCGACGCTGTGGGGCTTGTGGCTGTCCAGCCTTGGCAGCCCGGATTTCATGGTGTTGTGGATCTTCGTCATCGGCATCGTGCTGATGCGCTCCGCTGGCTGCGTCATCAACGACTATGCCGACCGCAACTTCGATCCGCATGTCGAACGCACAAAAAACCGGCCGTTGGCGGCCGGACGGATCAGCGGCAAAGAAGCATTGATCCTGGCCGGCGTGCTGGCATTGATCGCCTTCGTGCTCATCCTGCCGCTGAAGAATCTGTTGCTGATTCAGCTCTCGGTCGTCGCCGCCTTCCTCGCCGCCAGTTACCCGTACACCAAGCGCTTTCTCGCCATTCCGCAAGCCTATCTCGGCATCGCCTTCGGCTTCGGCATTCCCATGGCCTACGCCGCACATCTTGATGCGGTGCCGCCGATCGCCTGGTTGCTGATGGCGGCCAACGTGTTCTGGGCGGTTGCGTACGACACCGAATACGCCATGGTCGACCGCGCCGACGACCTGAAAATCGGCATCAAAACCTCCGCCATCACCTTCGGCCGGCACGACATCACCGCAGTAATGATCTGCTACGGCATCACCCTCGCGCTGCTCGGCTGGGTAGGCACAGAACTGCATCTCGGCTGGCCGTATTACCTCGGCCTGGCCGCCGCCACCGGCATTGCGGGCTACCACTACTTGCTGATTAAAGAGCGCGATCCGGCGCGCTGTTTCAAAGCCTTCCTGCACAACAACTGGTTCGGCGCGGCGGTTTTCGCCGGCATGGTCGCCAGCCTGCTACCCGCGTTTTCATGAGCGTCGCGCCGCAATTCGAACGCGCCGAGATATTGATCGGCGAGGCGGGTTTACAGAAACTTGCCGACAAACATGTCTTTCTCGCCGGCCTCGGCGGCGTCGGTTCCTGGTGCGCCGAAATGCTCGCCCGCGCCGGCATCGGCCGATTAACGCTGGTCGACATGGATGTCGTCGCCATCTCCAACATCAACCGGCAACTCCCCGCGCTGCTGTCCACCGTCGGCCAGCGCAAGGCGGAGGTAATGGAAGCGCGCATCCGCGACATCAACCCGGCCTGCCAACTGACGATCCTGACCGATTTCCTGACGCCGGAAAACATCCCCGACCTGTTGCCAAACGATGTCGATTACGTCATCGACTGCATCGACTCGCTCAACTGCAAGATCGCGCTGATCGTCACCGCGCGTGAACGCGGCCTACCCGTCGCCGCCAGCATGGGCGCCGGCAACAAACTGGATGTGACGCGGGTGAAGGTGTCCGACATCAGCAAGACAGAGGTCGACCCGCTGGCAAGTATCGTGCGCAAGCGCCTGCGCAAACGCGGCGTACATAAAGGCGTGCTCTGCGCCTGGACCGATGAAACCGGCGCAGCACCACTGCCGCCGGAAGCCGTCAGCCACGGCCGGGCAAGAGCGGTAAACGGCACCATCTCCTATATGCCGCCGCTGTTCGGGCTGATGCTGGCGGGCGCGGTGGTGAAAGCGTTGCTGGAAGTGAAGCCCCAAGCCGAACAGCCTACTGAACCGGATATCTGATCGAAAAATCAGTTCATTGCTGGAAATAATCCCGTTTTCAGGCGTTCAGACGGCGTGGCACCAGGTTGTCGTCCAGCATCCGCTCGATCCGGCTGAAGATATCGAAGCGTGAAAATGGCTTCTTCATGAAACCGTCTGCACCGATGCGCATGATGTAAAACTGCTGCGAAATCTCCTCGTTGCCGCTCATCATGATCACCGGCACATGCCGCGCTTCCGGGTCATGCCGAATCTGCCGCATGGCGGCAAAACCATTCATCCCGGGCATGACGACATCAAGAAAAACCAGATCGGGCTTTTCAGACTGCATCATCCGCAAACCGCGCTCGGCATTCCCCGCCACCAAGGTTTCATAGCCGGCGGAAGTAAAAACCTTGCGCAGAAAAGCCAGCACGGTAGGTGAATCATCGATGATCAATACACGCGTCCCTTTACGTGCATCGACCCGAATATTTTTGCGCCGGTTTTCCGCCAGCTCTGTCTCGACAACATCACCTTCAGTGATGAGCGACGCAAAAATTCTTTGCACCGACACCCTGGCAAATATTTTGCGAAATAGATTGGTCAATTTCATTGCTTACCCCCGGTTGTTTATTGTTGACGCACTTCTTTGGATCGCAACACAAGAGTAACGAAATTGGGGGATGGTGTTCAACCTGCCGATGCAAGCATCGACGAATCAAGCTTGATGCCCAATACACCCTATTCAACGTAAAAAAACAACATCAGCCGCAAGAAATACTTTCAAATTCTCATCAAATGTGTTGATAATTCGTCAGTCCGATTGGCACACCTTGGGTAACCAAGGGTCGCAAAGCCTCCGGTCCAGTTCAGTCTGGATAGCGGGGTTGCATACGGGAACACTTCCCGTGGTCGCAATCCGTTACGCCAGGCGTTTTCTGCCACTTTTCAATTTTGAAAGGCGTAACGCGATGCCGACAGACCATTTCCCTTGATAGCCCCCCATTACCGATGAGGCATTGATGCCCCGGCGTTTTATCGGGCCGACATAGTGGGCCTGTGTTTTTCAGCTTTTCTCAGCCGCATTCATTCGGAGGTCAAGCAATGACACCCAACAGCTCCTCAAGTATTCCTTCCAGCAGCATTACGACTGCAGTTCCTTCCACAGGAACCGGACTCGATCAACTCGTCACCCTCATCACCCAAGATGCCGGACTCATCAGCAAAATATCCAGCGATGACATCAACCAAGGCGCGATCGCCGCTGATCAGATGAATCACCTCATCATCGAAGCGATCCACGCAACCGGGGTGGCCAACAACGGCGATATTACCGCCGCCGATATCCGCGATCTGAACACCTACCTCCAGACCAATCACGCCAGTGACTGGGCCGTGCTGCATGGCGATGACGAACAATGCCTGGAGACCGGCTTCCATCGGGTGCAGAACGATGGCGCCACGTCTGAATTGTTCGGCAAAAACGCGGTAAACAAGGTGGCGGACGGTATATACCACCTCGGTTTTGCCATCTCCGATGGCAAGTTGGTCAATGAAGATGGCAATCAAAATGTCAGCCTGGAAACAGCGGCCGCCTGGCTGAACAGCCTGCTGGCCAACGACCTGGCTGGCGACAACCTGGACAATGCCGCTGTCGATCCCTATTTCAAAGGCACAACCGGCACTGGCCTGGATCAACTGATCAGCATCATCGGCAACGACACCGGGCTGAGCAAAAATCTTTCCAATGCAGAGATCAACCAGGGCGCGGCAGCAGCCGACCAGATGAATCAGATCATCGTGCAAGCGATCAAAGCGACCGGCGTGGCCAACAACGGCGACATCAGCAGCGCCGATGTACGCGACTTGAATGCCTACATTCAAGCCAATCACGCCAGCGCATGGACGCTGCTTCATGGCGATGACGAAGACTGCGAAGAAACCGGTTTCCATCTAGTGCAGAACGATGGCGCCAACACCGACTTGTATGGCAGAAACGCCGTAAACACGGTGGCCGATGGGATTTATCACCTTGGCTTCAACATCGATGGCAATCGACTCCTGAACGAAGATGGCAATGCCAATGCCAGCGTCGCATCGGTTGCGACCTGGCTAAGCAGCCTGCTGGCGACCGATCTGGCCGGCGACAGTCTGGATAACGCGCTGTTCAATCCTTACGTCGAGGGCACAACCGGCACCGGGCTGGATCAACTGATCAGCATTATCACCAACGATGCGGGATTGAACGCCCGCTTATCCACCACCGACATCAACCAGGGCGCGGCCGCCGCCAACCAGATGAATCAGATCATCGTGGCCGCGATCAAAGCGACCGGCGTGGCAGATGAGTCGGCTATCGATGCCAGCGAACTGGTTGAAATGAATGCCTACATTCGTGGCAACTATCTGATCGATTGGACAACCCTGCATGGCAATGACGAGGACAACCAGGAAACCGGCTTCCATCTAGTACAGAACGATGGCGCCAGCAGTCAGCTGTTCGACAAAAACGCCGTCAACAGCGTTGCCGATGGGATTTATCACATTGGATTTGAAATATCCCGGGGCCGGTTTCTGAATGAAGACGGCAACAAGAACGCCAGCCTCGATAACGTTGCAAGCTGGCTCAATCAGCTACTTCAAAATGATTTAAGCGACGGTTCCTTACTTGCCGCAAACACACCAGAACTGGTTTTGATCGGCTCACTAGACATCGCCTCAAACAGCAATGACCTGCTTTGAATTTGATGCCAGGTGTGCTGCGTTGCCGGTCGCTTGAAGGGAATGACCATGCTGCGCGACCGGCGCCTTGCACCGCATCCCACCAGCACACCCATCACTGCCCAGATAATTTATGGACAGTCGCTTAGGGGGCGGTCGCAATTGCGACCGCCCAGTTTGAGCAGGCATAACCGTAAATGCCTGCGCCTGTATTGGTATTTGATCGATCCCAAGGTCCAAAATTCACGCCTGTAACGGGTCAGTCAGCACGGTGGTTCGCACGATGTGGGCTGCCCATCGCTTGCATAAGGTTGATTTCCACGCCGCATTGACCTCAACATTCGCGCGGGGGTGACAATTGTTGCTGAGGAATTTCAGGAATTTCATCAGCCGGATTCCTTGCTAAATGGATGATAGCGTCCTTAAGTAATGAGTGTTGTCGCTTGATTTAGAAACCAATGAAACAGGAGTAACCATGAAACCAGTCCTCAGATTATTCATTTTTGTGATCATCTGGCTGCTTTCTGGCTGTGCTTACTCGCCGGTCGCATCGGTCGCCCAGGATTCCAAAGCCAAGGATTTCAATACCTCGCCGCACAAGGCATCCTTATATATCTATCGCAATGAAACTTTGTATTACGCAGTGCCGATGACCGTCTCCGTGAACGGAAAGGTTCTCGGCACGACAGCAGGCCATAAATATTTCAGGCTCAGCTTGAGGCCAGGGAAGTACACCATAGAATCCAGCGCAGAAAACCTTGCCAAACTGACGCTGACGGTGGAAGCCGGAAAAAATTATTTCATCTGGCAAGAGGCCAAAATTGGTCTTTTGACAGGAAGAAGCCTGCTACATCAAGTCGACGAAGAGACCGGACGGATGGGCGTCAATGAATCGAAACTGATTGCAGCAAAAGTATCTGACGATGAATTGCTGCCGCTGGATGCCCGAACTGCGCCTATCGACACTGCCTTTCCCAGCCCGATACCCCCCACGCCCTCTATGGCTCCTGTTATGGCAGCCTCGCCGCCAACGGCTGCGCCACGTCAGGAACATGCAACCCAGCGTTTTGAAGAACGCACCATTCCTCGGGGCAGCGGCAAGCGCCTCGCATTGGTTGTTGGCGGCGATAATTACCGGCACGTCAGCACACTCCGCAATGCTCGAGCAGATGCGCGAGCAGTATCGGTGGCGCTCAAGAAGGCGGGCTTTGATGTCACCGTAGAATACGATCTTGGTGACAAGGCACTCAAGGAAGCCATGCGCAACTTCAAGGCACGCATTTCCGGTGGTGACGAGGCAGTGTTCTATTTCTCCGGTCACGGCGTTCAGTTCGGCTCGGCAAATTATCTGCTGCCGGTAGACATCACTGGAGAAAGCCAGGAGCAGATTCAGGATGATGCGCTGTCATTGCAGCGCGTGCTGGATGACATGCAGGAACAAAAGGCGCGGTTTTCGCTGGTCATCGTTGATGCCTGTCGCAACAACCCATTCCGCAACCAGGGCAGAGCTTTGGGCGGGCGAGGACTCATTCCTGTCAACCCGGCCACTGGCCAAATGGTGCTGTATTCAGCCGGGGCCGGGCAGCAGGCGTTGGATCGCCTGGACGATGGCGACCGTGATCCCAACGGCGTGTTCACGCGTGTCCTGCTGAAAGAAATGAACCGACCTGGCGTGTCCGTCGACAGAGTGTTGCGCAATGTGCGCGATCAGGTAGTGAAGATGACCCGACACGTCAATCACGAGCAGGTGCCGGCGCTTTATGACCAGTCCATCGGCGAGTTCTATTTCCTGCCAGCCACGGGGAATTAATTGATGGCTGTGTTCGCAAACCTTGGGCGCGTTGTCCATTGGTTTTTCCACCAAAGCGTTTCCGATGCTGCGTGCCAGACCCGCACCGGTACGTGAAACAGAAATGGTGCTGTCAATCGCGGCGGCAGTGCGGTCGCCCAGGTGGACGCTGACGCGATGCGAGCGGACGGCTTGACCGAAACCTTTTGCCTCCGTGAACCCGACGCCTACGATGGATTTGACCAGATCGGACAAGGCGCCCAAGCGTTGCCTGGTCAAACGAACCAACCGGAAGATGTGCAGTTGCTGCGGCCGGGCGTGAGAGAAAGGCGACTGGTCCGCCAAGATTTAACATTGCACTGGATTGGCCTCCCTATAATCTGCGCCGTCGTTTTACAAACCCCTTCCTTTTACACTTTACCGCTCAAGGAAAAGCCATGCGCTTCCGCTTCCCCGTCGTCATCATCGACGAAGATTTCCGTTCCGAAAACGCTTCCGGACTAGGCATTCGCGCCCTGGCCAAGGCGTTGGAAGAAGAAGGCATGGAAATTCTCGGGGTCACCAGTTATGGCGATCTATCGTCCTTCGCGCAGCAGCAGAGTCGCGCTTCCGGTTTCATCCTGTCGGTGGATGACGATGACTTCTCCTCCGGCGAAACCGAGGAAACCATCGCCGAGTTGCGCGCCTTCGTGCAGGAAATCCGCCACCGCAACACCGATATTCCGATCTTTCTTTACGGCGAGACGCGCACCAGCCGGCATATCCCGAACGACGTTCTGCGCGAGCTGCACGGTTTCATCCACATGTTCGAAGACACACCGGAGTTCGTCGCCCGCCTGATCATGCGCGAAACCAAGTCGTATCTGGATTCGTTGCCGCCGCCGTTCTTCCGCGCCCTCACCCATTACGCGGCGGACGGCTCCTATTCCTGGCATTGCCCGGGCCATTCCGGCGGCGTTGCCTTCCTGAAGTCACCCATTGGCCAGATGTTCCACCAGTTTTTCGGCGAAAACATGCTGCGCGCCGACGTCTGCAATGCGGTCGAGGAATTGGGCCAACTGCTCGACCACACCGGCCCGGTGGCGGCGTCGGAGCGCAACGCCGGGCGCATCTTCAAGTGCGACCACCTGTTCTTCGTCACCAACGGCACCTCCACCTCGAACAAGATCGTCTGGCACTCCACCGTGGCGCCAAACGACATCGTGGTGGTCGATCGCAACTGCCATAAATCCATCCTGCACGCGATCATCATGACTGGCGCGATCCCGGTGTTCCTGATGCCGACGCGCAACAACTTCGGCATCATCGGGCCGATCCCGCGTTCCGAATTCAACTGGGAAAACATCCAGCGCAAGATCGCCGCGCACCCGTTCGCGCCGGACAAAAAC
>JAIFKV010000180.1 GCA_020049415.1 Betaproteobacteria bacterium | reverse complement strand
GCCCTTGAAATCGTCCTCACCCGTTATCAGATGCACGGCAACCTCGTCTTCTACGGGTTTGATCTTCGCCAGCGTTTCCATCAGCTCCATCAAGTTGCGTAGCTGGTGGAACATGCGAATGTAGGGGTCGGTGATCGTGATCTGCCGGGCGTCTTTCAGGTAAGGGCCGAAGAGATTGTCGAAAGTCAGGCCACGCTGATTTTCCTGCCAGGTCAGATGTTGCTCACGAAGCGCCGGTTCTGGAGCCGGCGGGGCCTGCAAATCAATAGCGGCATCCCCAGCTTCCGTGGTCGTTTCAGGCACCACAACCCGGTGGTATGAACCGGGGTATTCATCCTCTTCCAGGGTGCTCACACCCTGCTGCTTGCCAGCCAAGTCCTGGTATGCAAAACGCACCTTGGCGTAAGTTGAGTCGATGCGCAGCAGTTGATCCTTCACCCGCTTGCGGCCTTCGATGGCGAACTTCAGCATCTCCTCGATCTCGGCTGATGTCGCCTCGCCATGCGGGAAGACGATTTTCATCAAGCCGGAAAATGTCTTGTGGATGCCGTCGCGGTCACGCGTGGAAATGTCGGAAGACAGCGTGAAATGCGCCTGATAGCGATCATGGAAATCGTGGCTGCGCAGCGAACGGAGGATCTCCGCCAGGTAGTCCACGACAAAGCCGTAGCCGCTGGAAAACATCTCGCCCCGGATGATGTCCACTTCCCAGCCGGGGATGTAGTAGTGAATCCGGTCGAGAAATGCCGAGTCATGGAATTTGTCCGGCAACGGGTCGAACAGGTCGGAATGCTTCAGCATGTACGGCACGGTGTGTTCCGTGTTGCCGACGAACACCATCGAAGCCTCGGCCCCCAGCGTTTCCACGCCACGGGAAAACGACTTGTTGGCCATGTAGTTCTTCATGATGTCCACCAGCGCCTTGTCGACGCGCTTCTGCTTGCCGGCGAACTCGTCGAAAGCCACCACATCCCAATAGCCCACCAACCCCAGCTTGCCGGACGAGTTATTGACGAACAGCTTGGGCACGCTGACTTCACCGCCGGAAATCAGCATGCCGTGCGGCGAAAACTCGGAGTAAATGTGCGACTTGCCGGTGCCCTTCGGCCCCAGCTCGATCAAGTTGTAGTTGCGCTCACAGAACGGAATCAAGCGCACCAACTGGCACATCTTGTTGCGGCGGCCAAATAGCTGCGGATTGAAGCCGATGCTTTGAATCAATAGATCGATCCACTCATCGGTCGTGAACTGTCTGCGCGCCGCCAGATAGCCGTCAAAGTCGAACTGAGACAGCTGAATCGGCTTCAACGAGGCCAAAAGCCAGGGCGATACGCCTTTGTCATCGCTGAATTCGTACTCCACATCGGCGATGCACCACACCCCGCCGACCAGCAGTTTGGGATGCGCCTTGATGGTGCTGGGGTCGATCAACACCTGTTTGATGCCCAGATTAGCAAATTCGGCCTCATAGACGTCGGCCTTGTCATTCAGCGACACGCTGATGCGGTCGATGACCTTGTGATGCCCCTTTTCCTTGATGGTCGAACGCACCAGCCCGGCCTCGTTGCGATGCACGTAATGCAATCGCAGGATGTCCTTCACCGTCTCGATGCCGGTCTGGATGGTCGCCTCATCATTGGTCGCGCAATACTGGCCCAGCAGGTACTCCAGTACATAGGTCGGAACGATGGCGTTGCCCTTCACCGCCTTGACCAGATCCTTGCGCACCACCAATCCGGCAAAGTGTTGATTGATCTTGTGATCCAACGGCATGTAGCCTCCCTCAGAACTCAAAGTCGCTGGTGAACGACCGACGAATTGTGTAGCGCAATGTCTTGTACTCGCTGCAATGCGACGTGCCTTCCAGCGGCTCTTCCAGGCGCAACACCACCTGCTGGCCATTGGCCTCATCCGCCTTGCGGCTCAACATAAATCGCACCGGCATTTCGCGGTCGCGCGGGTTGTCGGAAACCAGGTCGAACTTCAGTTCATGGCGATCCGAAACCAGTTCACCCGCCAGGGTGTAAATGCCGGCGCGCAAGCTGCGGCCTTGCAATTTGTCCGTCACCGCCTGGCTCTGGTACAGCACCACCGCCACTTGCCCGGAGGTGATCGTCTTGTTGCCCGCGCCGATGATTTCCACCTCCACCCGTGAAACATCGCTCTGGCGTTTCTTGTTGATGCGCAGCACCGGAATCACCACTTCCTGCAAGGTGGCGCCGCCGTGCACAAAGCGGCTGCCCGACCCTTTCAAGCGCAACCGGCTGATCGATTTGGGAATCTGCACTTCCATCGTCCCCTCCAACCCCAATTGCGCCGGCATGAAGGACTTGAAGCTGGAACTGGACCGCAGGCCGGCGCCCAGCACAAAACGGCGATCCCGGTAGCGCACATCGCCCTGCGGCTCGCTCAGCATGAAGTCGCTCTCTTCCAACACCCTGTTCTGGTAAAGAAAGCCGTGGTCGGCAGTGACCAGCACATTGTTCGCATTGGCATTGGTCAGTTTCTTGATGATGCGGATCAGATCCTGCAAGGTTTCCTCGGCTGCGACGAAAACCCGTTCCTCGGTATCGCGTGTGTCGCCGGTCTTGTCGATCAGGTCGTGATAGACGTAGATCACATCGTGGTCGCGCACCAGCGCACGCGATTCATCGCGCCCCATCTGTAGCAGCTCTTTAGCCAGAATGGCTTGGGATGCCGGCACGGCAGCCGCCAGAATCTTGCCCCGGTTGACTGTGCCTTGAGCGCTTTGCCCATCCACCAGCGCCAGACCCGAGTCATTGTCCACCAGGGTCAAAGTCGTGTTTGGCAGCAGCGCTGCCATGCCCAACTGCGTATAGCTTGGCAACATGGAGAGTGCCGGCGCCAGTTCGGCTTCGAAGCGGTCCTCCTGGCGAATCAGGCTATGCAGTTCATCGCCAATCTCATAGCGGAAGGCATCGGAAATCAGCACACACACCTTGGCCTTGCGCTCCAGGAAAGGTTGCACCCAATGACTGAAAAAGCGGCGTTGCAGCACGATGGGCGCGGCATCCCAAAGCGGGGCCGCATCCACAAAGGTCTGCCAGTTGTTGTTCAGCTTCAGCAGATAGCTGTTGCTGTAAAGGTTCTCCACCTGCGTATTCAAATCCGCCAGCAAAGACGCTTGGCCGGACTTGCGCGCGTGATAAATGAACTTCCGATACAACTGATCCAGCCGGAACCAGCTACGCGCATAGTTCTGCACGCCATCGGCCAGCGACGCCATTTCCAACCGTGCCCCCGCCAGGGTATGGATGAATTCGGCAGCCACATCCACCGCGCTATAGAGATCGGCGTACTTCCCATACCAATGCCCCTGGCGGCGTTGACGCACCCACTGCGCCACATCGGCGGCGGCAAGCGTGCGACGGGTGATGCCTTGCACCATATCGCTGAGAATTTTGAGGTCAATCAGCTCGAAGTAATCCACTTCAAGCAAGTCGCGGGCATCGCAGCGGTGCAGTTCCTGCTCCATGCCCAGCACATCCGCGCATTGCTCGGAAAGCGTTTCAAAGCTGGATTCATACTGGCGGCTGTCCTTCCAGCGCTTGAGGAACACCAGCGCCTCGGCGGATAACTTGCCATTTTTGTTAGCCACACTCACCTCGGTTGCCATCACCTCGGTTGCCATGGCAAAACAGGACTTGAACAAGGTGATGGCAAAGTCGCGCAGGCCCGGGGGGTTCGAGTCATAGCCATTCGACTCATAGCCATAGATGCGCTGCATTTGCTGCCACAAAACGACATCCAGCCCGCAGCGGGTAATCAACTTGATGCGGTCATCGCGTTCCTCCGCCAGCTCCGCCAACAAGGCTTCCAGAATCACATCCAGGCGCGGCTCCGCGTTGGCGCAAACTGCCAGCATCTTCAAACGCAAGCCACCTGAAGAATCGTCGCTCTTCAATAGTTTCTTCAGCGCTTCCTTGCGCTTGCCAGCCTCGAAGAAGGCCGCATGGGATTGCACGACCTCGGTAAACGACGGCCCCAGATCCAGTTCGGCCAGCCACAGCGCCACCTGGCCGGTGCGGAATTCATCGTGCGCCAGTTGCACGTCCAGCAGCCAGTTCTCCAGATCAGGCGGCTGCGGACCATCACGATAGAGCAGGAATTTCTGTTCTGGTTGCTCGCGCAGAATGCGGTGCTTGACGCCAAACTCGTTGTTGGTCAGCTCGATCTTCTCGATGCCGGGCAGTTCCAGCGCCTCATAGTCGGCGCGAAGCTCATGCAAGTTGTCGTACCAGAAGACGATGCGGTGCTTCTCGAACAGCTTGCTCAGGGCCTGGGCGATTTTGCCTTCACTCATCGCCGGCTCCCGCTTCTCGTAGTTTTTCCGCAAGAAAGCGCTCGATCTCCTCACGCTTGGGTAGTTCGAGCTGGTACTTGGACACGAACAACTGGTTATCCATGCCCGCCAGCGCGAACTCAGCCAGCGAATGCTTTTTGTGGGTGCACAGCAGGATACCGATGGGCGGGTTATCACTTTCCCGCATTATGTGTTTCTTGTACCAGCTCACATAGGTATTGAGCTGGCCGATGTTTTCGTGACTGAACTCGGCCAGCTTCAGCTCCACCAGCACATGACATTTCAGGATGCGATGGTAGAAAACCAGGTCGATGAAATAGTGCTCGTCGCCGATCAGGATGCGTTTTTGCCGGGCTTCAAAGCAGAACCCGTGTCCCAATTCCAGCAAGAATTCCTCGATCTTGCCAATCAACTCATCTTCCAGGTGGGATTCGCTCATCACCTCCCGAGGCAACAGGCCCAGGAACTCAAACACATACGGGTCGCGCACGGCCAGGGCTGGCGACGCCTTTTCCGCGCCTTGCTGCGCGAGTTCCGAGAGTTTTCTCTTGTCAATCGAAAGGCCGCTGCGCTCAAAGTAAAGGCTGTGAATCTGACGCTTCAGCTCACGTACCGACCAGTTGCCCTGGATGCACTCCACCTCATAAAAAGTACGCTTAGTGGCATCATCCAGTTGGAGCAGTTCCACAATATGGGTGAACGAAAGCCGGGAAATCAGCGTCTTGCCGTCGATCCTGAATTGTGGAGTCGGCTCCACAATTGCCTGCACAGCAGCACTGTCTGCGGCAGAAGTGCCCGCCAGAAGTGCCTGGCTTATCAACGGCCGGCCGATCACAACGCGATACGCCATGTCGGGTAAGGCTGTCGGCCAAGGCGTCCATCAACTTGTCGCCGTACTCGGCACGATCCACGCCCCGGCGCTCATATTCCTCGACGTGGAAGCCAATCATCCAGTTGCGCAGGGTCAGGCTGGTGTTGACAGCACGGCTGGCCTGCGCCGCCAGTTCGTCATGCACAAGACGGATCGCACCAACCAGTTGCCCGAAGTCCAGATCGGGTGGACTGGAGTCCTGGACGGTCAGCACGGCGAACACCCATAACCATAAAAGTAGCCGTATTTAGCCATATCACTCCTCTTCCTTTGCATCCAACCCCGGGATCTTCTTCAGCACCGCGCCGCGTTTCAGGTAATTGACCTTCACGCCGTCATCCAGATTCAGG
>JAIFKV010000025.1 GCA_020049415.1 Betaproteobacteria bacterium | reverse complement strand
AAGGTGCGAATTTATTCGCACCTACAGTCCGGTCAACAGCGTTTTTTTGGATAATCTTGTTGGGTTCGCTCACGCGTTCGAGTGTCTGGCCTGGATGTCCTGCATGCCCGCCAGCCTTTTTGCCCGAGGGCTGACGCAGGGATTGCGTGTTCTTCATCAACCCGTCCGACGACGGTGATTTTCTGAAGTTGCGGCTGTTCTTCGCTAGTCACGCTTCCTACTCTGCCTCCCGCTGAGTCGCTGAGCGGGTCGTCGTACCTTCGCCAGCAGGAGAAATAACTGACTGATCAGTTCGTCCTTCTGGCCTGAAGTCAGCGGTTGAGGGGGCTGGCAGTTCATGCATGGGGTGAATGCCGCCTGTAGCTGGTCATGCGGGTAATGCAGAACAGTCACGCCTAATCTATGCTGCGCCGGCTTAACAGCTAAAATGCGGCCATCTCAACTCCTGAGCCGCATGCCGAATGGCGTTGGGCGGCTTTTTTATGGATATAGCTTTACTGCTGTTTTTGATCCTGCTCAACGGTGTTTTCGCGATGTCGGAAATCGCTGTGGTTTCATCCCGCAAGGCGCGGCTGCAGCGCCTGGCCGACGATGGCAGCCCAGGGGCCCACTCGGCCCTTGTGCTGCATGGAGAGCCATCGAATTTCTTATCCACCATCCAGGTTGGCATCACCTCCATCGGCATTCTTAGCGGCGCCATCGGCGAGGCCGCATTGGCCGATCCGCTCGCCGCCTGGCTAAGTGGTCTTGATCTGGCCGAGCCCTACGCCAAAGGTGTCGCGCTGACCGTGGTGGTGTTGGGTCTGACCTATTTTTCCGTCGTGGTGGGCGAACTGGTGCCGAAGCGACTCGGGTTGCTGGCGCCGGAAGGCATTGCCTCGTTGATTGCGCGGCCGATGAATCTGTTGTCGCGCTTTGCGCGCCCAGTAGTCTGGCTGTTGTCTTCATCCTCCAGCTTTCTGTTGCGTTTGATGGGCGCGCGCCGCAAGGAAGAGCCCCCGGTCACCGACGACGAAATCAATGTGCTGATGGGGCAGGGCGCCGAGGCCGGTGTGTTCCATGAAAGCGAACAGGAGATCGTCTCCAACGTGCTGCGCCTGGACGAACAACGCCTCGGTGCGATCATGACTCACCGCACCGACATCTATCTGGTCGACCTCGACGATCCGGAAGACGAGATTCGACGTCTGATTGCCGAAAGTCCTTACGAGCGCATCGTCGTCTGCCGTGACGGACTCGACCACATCGCCGGTATCCTGCGTACGTCAGACCTGCTCAAGGCCGCGCTGGCTGGCGCGTCGCTGAATATCGAGTCTTCGTTGCGCGAACCGCTCTATGTGCCGGACAGTGTGAGCACGACCCAGTTGCTGGAAAGCTTCCGCAAGGCGCGCATGCAATTTGCGCTGATCGTCGATGAATACGGCGATCTGGAAGGTTTGGTCACGCTGACTGATGTCTTGACTTCCATCGTCGGCGACTTGCCCTCCTTCGACTCGCCGGATGATCAGGACGTGGTCGAACGCGAGGATGGTTCCTGGCTGGTGGACGGCAGCGTCACCATCGAGCGGCTGAAGTCGGCGCTGGCAATAGACGAGGACTTGCCGGGTGAGGAAGACAATGCCTTCAATACCCTGGGCGGGTTTGTCATGCAGATGCTGGGGCGCATCCCGGCCGTGACCGATCACTTCGAGTGGAACAGCCTGCGATTCGAAATCATGGACATGGACAAGAACCGGGTCGACAAGGTGCTGGTTGCGCGCGCGATGCCTGCGGGGGAAGTCGTGGAGATGATCTGATCGGTTGGAAATATGCGCCCGAGGTTGTTCACTCAAACCAATGTCATCACGACAAACCATGCCACTGCGATGGCCATGTGCAATGTGTTTCGATCTGGCGCACGGTTCAGCGCGGCTAACAGAAAGATATTGAAGGGCAACGGTGCGAGATGCAGCGCAACCGCAAATCCGGCATGCAGTTCATTGATGATAACGGCCAGTGCCAGCGAAGTTGCCGTCAGGTTGATCAAGCTGCCAATAGCCAGCATGTCTCGCCAGAACAGTATTGCCACCGGAACTTGGCCTTGCCAGCGACGAGAGAAGTACATGTAATTACCGGAGGTCATCGTGAGTACCCAGCCGCCGCACTGCCGATGTTCCGGGCGGAGCGGGGCGCACATTGGGGATCGCGGATCAGGTCGTCGGCAAGGACGTGCAGCACTTGCGATAGCGGATGTCTTTCGGCGGTTAGTAGTCGCATGGCTTGGTTAAAAAGCTCGGTTGGACCGCGTCCTCTATTCCTGTTCACGTATATCCAAAGCCAGGGAGATGCGGACCAGTTCGATGCGACGGTTTGATGTCTGGACGATATCGAAGCGGAAATCGCCGAAGCGAAACGTCTCCCCGCTGGCGGGGAATTTCAAAGCGTCCGGGGCCAGGCAACATCGATGACATTCCAAATAACAGGGGGAACACGCCTTCAGGATGAAAACCGCGCGATTCTAAATCACGCTGGCAAGCAAAGATGTAATGGCATTGCAACCCCGGTGTGGTGGCGGACTGTTTGCTTGCCTGCCACACACCCATGGCGATGTGATCAACCGCCGCGCACCATGGCCATTACCCGCGCCATGTCGAGCGTTTCGGCTTGCTGCCGGATTTGTGGCAGATATTGCGTCTGCATCTGTTTGGCCGGGCCCAGCAGATTCTGGAAACTGTCTTTCAGCATCGCCGTGTCCATCCGCCGCCCGCCCGCGTAATAGCGCTTGGCGAGTTGCCCCAAGGCATAGGTGGTGGCGAAGGAAAACGCTATGCCGGTGGCCGCGCCGCCGACCTTGCCCAAGGTCTTGCCGGCCATTTTTCCGAGCAGCCCGCCCAAGAGCTTGCGGCCGATTTGTTCGAGGTATTGCGAGGTCAGCCCGACGCCGGCGGCGGCGATGAATTCCTTGATGTGGCCCTGGTCGAGCGTCACGCCGTGGGCTTTGCCGATGCCGTACACCATCTTGATCTGCAACGGAATGATGGCCATCGAGGCCCAGGATTGCGGCAAGAGTTCCAGCGCGCCGTTGAGCAGGCTGTAGTTGAGAATGGACTTGTCCAGTTCGACTTCTGACACCTTCGGTTGCGCCGCCACCACCGGGCCGGCAGTGGCCGCTGGCACCGCTGTGGCGGGCGCGGCGGCTTCGGAGAGTTCGACGATGGCTTCGGCGTCGCCCTCGATGACATTCGCTTGCATCGCGTCGAGCTTGAGCATGACTTTCAGCTCGGTCAGAAAACTGCGCTCAGCCTCGCTGCTGCGGCCATCGGCATTGCACACGCAGACCGCCATTTCATACGCCAGTTGGCGTTCGCCGGCTTCTTGTAGTGCATCTGCGGCGGTTTGCAGCGTGACGCGCTTGAGCAGCACGTCCTGGTATAGCCGTGCCAGATCGGGCTGCGCCGACTCCCCAGCCAACGACTCCGCGATACGACGGATCTCTTCGCGCTCGCGATCGTCCTTGGCGCCGTCGGCGAAGGCCGCATACAGGGCGATGGTGAGAATGGCGCGTTGCTGCTCTGTGTTCATGCTTGTGCTCCGAGAGTTGAGTGTTTGAGTGCATCATCAGTCAGTTTCTGCCCTGATAGTGTGATGTTGTCGCCAGATAATAGAGCGCCAGCATGACCAGTACGCAGGTGATGAAGGCGCTCTACATCGAGGGTTCATCAATGGGTAATTGCATTCTTGGTGTCCATATCGAGTTTCGGCTGTCGGCTGTCATTCCCTGCAAGGGCTCGTCAATGCAGCAGCGCGCGTGTCAGTGGAAAGTGTAAGTGGAAACAGAAATATTCCTTAAGCAATGGCGTGACCTTCAAGGTCATCTGCTCGCCGCCGCGCGCGACAGGCGGTCGTTGACAGCCCACCAGGTTTCGTCGTCTGGCGGCGCTTCTACCAGCACGCAATCGAAGGCGAAACGATCGAGTTCGCGCAGGCGGGCATACAGGCTGCGCGCATAGGTTTCCGCCCGAGCTGGCAGCAAAAACTGGGGCAACGAAGGCAGCGACGGCTTGCCACGCAGGCTTTGATTGCGGCGCAGCAGCGCGATACGCAGGCCTTGGTTCAACAGTGCTGCGGCGCGGGCGGGCAGAGCCTCGATGGGGTGAATCTCCAATGGGGTGGCGGGCGCGTAATGGGCTGCCAATGAGCCGGGCACACGCGGTAGCGAGGATGACACCGAGGGTGACGCCAGATTTGGCTGTTCACCGAACTCGATGCCGTCTTCACCCAGCACCTCGCGCAGGGCGGACAGCGGCAGCGCGCCAGGGCGCAACACGCGCGGACGCTCATCGAGCAGGGAGACGATAGTGGATTCCAGGCCGTAGCGGCAGGGACCGCCATCCAGAAGCTGATCGACTTGCATTCCGAAGGCGGTGCGCACATGCCAGGCTTCGGTGGGGCTCACCGCGCCGAATCTATTTGCCGATGGCGCGGCAAGGCCCCCGCTGAACTTGCGTAACAGGGCCAAGGCCATCGGGTGATTGGGCGCACGCAGCGCCACGCTGTCCTGGCCGCCAGTCACCACGCGTGGGACGTCGTCGCGCGCCGGCAGCACCAGGGTGAGCGGCCCGGGCCAGAAGCGCGCCATCAATTGCCGCGCGGGTTGCGTAATCTCGGCGGCCCACGCGCCGGCTTGATCTATCTCGGCCAGATGGACGATTAAAGGATGCTCGGCCGGACGCCCTTTGATGGCGAATACGCGCCGAACCGCATCCTCGTTGCGGGCATCTGCGCCAAGTCCGTAGACCGTCTCGGTCGGAAATGCCACCACACCGCCGGCGCGCAGTCGCTCTGCCGCCAAAGCGATCAGTTTGTTGGGCATGGCAGCGTAGCTTCCGGCTTTGCAGGCGCCTCCGGCATGCTCGGCGCGAATTCGCGCTGCCGTGCCAAACGTCGCGCCAGCGTGCGCCCGGCCCGTTCGGCGGCACGGTCGATCGCGACATAAAGATCCGTCTCGGTATCTTCGATCACCACCGCCGTTGCAGCTTTGAGACGAACTTCGATCAGGCATCGCTTGTCGTCCCCGCCGCGCGGTCCGTTGATATCGGACAGCCGCACGATGATCCGGGTAATGGCCGCATCGCCATGGGCGAGTGCATACGCCAGCCGCTTCATGACGTAGTCGCGGATTCCATCGGTAAGGCTGAAGCCCTGGCTTTGAATATCCATCTGCACGGTTGTTTCCTCATTCAAGTTGCGTACAAGCGCATCCTACGGTTGTTCGTTAACAAGATAAATTCGAATTACCATGCTGTTCAGTTCGTATAAATAGATTCGAATGGA
>JAIFKV010000030.1 GCA_020049415.1 Betaproteobacteria bacterium | reverse complement strand
CTCGACCATGACAGCTTCATGGCCGCGCTGGAACGCGAACTGCGGGTTGAAGCGATCCTGGAAAAAGTCGGCGCGCGCGCGACGCAAGTCGCCGAAATCGACATCGACCTGTATTACCACTATCACCCGGACCAGTTCCGCCGACCGGAAACCCGCCGCGCCCGCCACATCCTGGTCACCATCAACCCGGCCATGCCGGACAACACCGCCGAAGCCGCGCGCGCCCGCATCGAAGCCGTCGCCGCGCGTTTGAACAAGAGCCTGAAGCGGTTCGACGAACAAGCGCTGAAGCATTCGGAATGCCCCACCGCCATGCAGGGCGGCGTGCTCGGCGACGTACCACAGGGCCAGCTCTATCCTGAACTCGACGCCGCGCTGTTCAGCCTGCAGGCCGGCCAACTCAGCGGCGTGCTGGAGTCACCGCTGGGCTATCACCTGCTGCTGTGCGAAGCCATCACGCCAGAGCGCATCCTCAGCCTGAATCAAGCCCGCACGCCGATCCGCGAAATGCTGGAACAACGCCGCAAACGCATCTGCCAGCAGGCCTGGCTGAAACAACTGCAAATTGCCACATAGCGATTCGTAGGTCAGCGTGAAACAACGCCAGGAGGCTCCGCTTGCGGGCCGAAGGTTTGTTTTCCCTGTTTGATGCCGGCTTCGCTTCACCCCAAATGCGCCGCCTCGTTGGCTTCCGCCAGCGCATGCAAGGTTTGCAAGCGGGCGCGGATGCGTTCGACTGAAAGCAGCACCAGCATCTGACCGCCGGGCTCGCCATCGCTCTGCTTGACCATGCTGTCGGCCAACTGATCGGCACCCCCCATCATCGTGCACAGCTTTTCTATTTTCGCCACCGGAACTTCCGGAATCTCGCCCAGGTAATCCACCAGCAGGCCAATATAGTTGTGCTCGTTGACGTCCTTGAGGACAACAATCTGTTTACCAGGCGCCGAAACCGACGCTTCCACACCGAGCAAAACTGACAGGTTGATCACCGGCAGGACTTGGCCTCTGAACATGACATAGCCAAACAGGTTGCGCCGGGTGCCCGGAACACTGGTCAGATCATGCGCTTCGATCGCTTCGATGACGCTATTCGAGTAGACCCCCAGCCACTGGCCGGCGACGTGGAAGGTAGCAATCTCGGCGACCTCACCGGCATCATCGCGTCGGTTTCGGGCGATGCGCATGCGCGCGATTTGTGGCGTCGGCAACATCTGCCGGACATCGGCCTTGCCCAATGGGGCAAAAATGAGTGCGCTGACTTCATTCTGGTAAATGTCGGTCTCGCCTTTGAATTCCCGATAGCCTTTCGACGGCGAAGAACCCACCGCGTAGTAATGGCCCTGGAAGACAACGATACCAATCTGGCCTTCGTCAGTGCGAAAGTAATCTTGTGGAATATCAAGCACGGCGCCCGGCTTCAGATCAGCCCGAGTGGAGGCGATGACCGTTCGATTGACGCAAGCGAAGACGCCAAAGCTGCCGAGCACAATCTTGCCCTGCGCGTCGTGCGGCAATGCATCGCGCAGCATCGCGTCAAATTGCGGTTCGGCATCGAACACAATGCCGATGCCGCCGACCACCTGTTTGCCATCCGGAGCGCGAATCGCGGCTGAATATATATAGGAGGCGCGATTGCGATACAGCGGCGTTGGCGTGAAGCTGGAGACGCTGTAACTCTGCGTGTCGCGCTGCATCAGGGTCTGCTTGACCCAGTTTTCCGTCAGCGATTGGCCAACCAGATCCATGTACTCCGGGTTGGAAACGGCGATCACATTAGCGTATCGATCAAACACCAACAGGTTGTCGTAAACGGTGTAGAGGCCGTTGATACAAGTCAGAATCGGCGCAATCAGTTCAGCCATCTTTTGACCGGCTGATTCGGCATTTTTTCTTTCAGCCCCAACCGCCAGACAATCCCTGAATGCGGAAGTCAGCGCCCACCAGCGGCAATCGTTAGCCCGCTCATACAAATTGCGATCCATGATGTCGATCGCCAACGAGGCGAGAAAGCGATTGTTTTCCAGTAACGTGGAAACCACGGTTTCATGCAGGTTGCCGATTGAACGTTCGAACACATCCTTGGTTTTCAGACCGGTATTGCTGATCTCCCACAGCAACACCTTGGAAAAAGCCGGGTTCAGCGCCTTGTCGTCGATCCTGTGCCGCACGTTGCCATTCCAGACCGAACGGTTGAGCACCCGCTGAATCTGCTCCGCCTGAGCGGGAATGGCTTGCAGTTCCGTGGCGAACAAAGCCGAGTTGGTCATCACCCCGGCGAGCACGGCAGGGTCGATCTTGTCCAGACTGCCGCTCGAAGTTTGATCAAACGCATGCTCCAACGGCACCATCACATGTCCATACCAGCCGGGACCAAAGTAGCCTTGGTAACCCTGAGTCGGTCGCGTGGTCGCCAGATATTCACGACCAGCGAAGCGCACCACGGCGGAATCTGCCTGCAATACCCGCTCGACGCGAGCGCCAACCGGCACATGCCAGACATCGCTGCTGGCCATGACCTGACCTTCCGGGCCGAGCAAGGTGATCACCGCCCAGTCATCCGAACCGACCAGATTGGCGAAAATTCCCTTTGTTTCGTCCATGAATCGGAAGCACAGACAGAGCACGCCAAGCGGCAAACCATCGCGTCCAGAGACCCGATACGAGTAGATCAGCGGCGCGCTTTCATTGGCCTGCAAGTCGCTGGCTCGGGCGGTTTCGACATAGGCTTGCGAGGTCCGCAGCGACTCCGCGATGAGCGGATCGTACGACTGCGTGACCGGGTTGTTGGCGTCCAGTTTGGCGACAACCCGGCCATTGGGCTGCAACAGAATGATGTCGGAATAGACCGAATACTTGCGCACGTATTCTTTGAAACGAGCTTCAAGTCGCGTCCGCGCCGCCGCCAGGTCGGCGTCTTCGTCAGCGCCGCCAATACCAACCAGATAAGCCCGAATATCTTCATCGGTAGCCAGGAAGCCGATGTCCGCAGTGCGTTCGTAGAGGTTGCGGATCATGATGTCGATCGCCACCTGAGCCTTCGACTTCATCTCCAGCACCGCCTTTTTCAAGGTCTCCTGGCTGAGATTATTGAGCAGGCTGCCGGTCAGTTTCTGAAACGCCTCGCGAGTTCCGCTCATATCGGTGCCGGTGCCGGAAAGCTGGCCCAGCAGCGACAAGTTATCCCAAACCCCTTGCAGCGCTTGCAGCGTCTCGCGGTATTCCTCGACGCTGGCCATATGACGAATCACGCCATGCAACGCGGCGTCGATCTGAACATTCTTGTAAAGCGGCATGTTGATGACCTTTCAGAAATTCACCTTCATGCATGCAAGAACCATGCCCTCGGCAAACCATTTGCAAAAGGTTGATTTAAAACATCAAAAGAATAAATAAGAGCGCTTTGTGATGCCTTGTACGGATGCAATCATGATTGCGATGCACCGTTTGTAAGCTTTGCTTCATAAACGGGTCAGCGCGATCGCCTGCTGTTTGCAAGCATGTTGAACTCCGCCATCCAGGCCATGTAGCCAGCGCCAGGGGATGCCCGCGGCGCCATAGAGCGCGCCGGCCAACATGCCGGCGATGGCGCCGGTGGTGTCGGCATCGCCGCCACGGTTGACCACGTCGATCAGACATTCTTCAAAGCTGTCGGTATCAAAAAATGCCTGAAATACTGCTTGTATCGTTTCGACGATGTAGCCGCTTGGATTCAGACGCTGGCGGCTGGCGCGAAAGGCGAATTCCGGGTGTTTTACGACCAGCGGCTGTGCCCAACGATGCAGCAATCCAGCTTTATCGACACCCTGCATTGCATCCCGCAGCATCAGCGCCAGCGTTTCAGTGGCGGCGTCGGAGAGCGGATTGTTATGGGTGACGTGAGCTTGCGCGCGGCAGCCTTCGCGCAGCGCTGCTTCGGTTTGTGCATGTGTTGCCAGCGCCACCGGCAGCACGCGCATGGCGGCGCCGTTGCCGGCATCGTGCTCGCTGGGCGGCATTTTAGGGTCGCCGGTTTTGCGAAAGGCGAGCAGGCCGCGCCGCACGGTGTTGCCGATGTCGACCGGTTTGGCGCGCATCCATTGATCAAACGCGTGCGCGACGGCATGCGCATCGACCTTGCCGGCGCGCAGAATGGATTCACCCAGCGCCAGCGCCATGGTGGTGTCATCGGTAACCTGGCCGGGCTTGAGGTTGAGCCAACCACCGCCCACCAGGCTCTTGTGCACGCCATATTCAGCCGCGATCTCGCGCGGAGTCATGAATTCGACCGTCGACCCCAGCGCGTCGCCAATCGCCATACCGAGGTAGGCGGCGATAGCGCGGGACTGCAGGCCCTCGCTCCCGGCCCCTCTCCCAGAGGAGGAGGGGAGGAAATCGTCATTCACGCCCGAAACACTTCGCGTAATCGATGCATACCTCGCAGGATGGCGCCCGGCAGGCATACACCCCGGCACGGTTACAGAGTTGTTTGTAGAAGAACTTTTTCCATTTCATGTCTTGGGTATTGAGCGCGGTAAGGCCGGGGAAATTACGCGCCATCAGTTGCGTCAGGTCGTCGCGTTGCCATAGACCGAGGTCTTGCCAAAGGTGGTCGCCGCCCATGCAGGCGGTGGCGACAATCAATGCCAGCCAGGTTTCCGAGGGGTCTTGGCCAGCCCGGTATTGCATCAGCAGGGCGAGCAAGTCGTCCCACTCGATGCCGCGTTCACCCAGGTCGGGCGCTCGGGCAAGTTGCGCGGGCAAGCCGAATTCAGGGAAATGACGCGTCATCAGTGTACGGAAAGCGCTCGAATCCAGACCCAGCCCAGGCGGCAACGCGGATTGCGCGCCGGCCTGGCTGACCAGCATGCGGGCGAACAGGTCGTCATTCGGCAGGCCCGCCGAGCGGGCCATCAGCAGCGCGTACAAACCCAAACCTTTGCGCTGGGGATCGCCATTTTCGGCGGTTCGAGATGCGGGTAAGGGTTGCATGCGGCGTCTCCAGGCTACTTGCTCGGATATTCGACCAGGATGTCTTCGTCGCGGACGATCATCTGGCAGGCCAGACGCCAGGCGGTATGCGGCACGTCGTCGACTTTCATGGCTTCGATCTCGGCCTTGGTGATCTTGCCGAGTTCCTTCAGTTGGGTGATTTCACGGTCGGTCAACGGACCACCCATCGGGCCTTTGCGCGACAGGTTGGTGACCTTGATCAAACAGGTGCTGCAATCGCCTTCCTGACAACTGAAATCGATCGGGATATGGTTTTCCTTGGCGAGTTCGAGCAGCGTCTTGGTATGGCTGCCGGCGACGGCGTAGACGGTTTTGTCCTTGTGCAAGGGGCTGGAAAAAGTGACTAGGGGCATGA
>JAIFKV010000137.1 GCA_020049415.1 Betaproteobacteria bacterium | reverse complement strand
GCGGGTTGATCACCACCGTGATGGCATCGAAGGCCACCGGCAGTTCCAGATAGCGAATGCCGGCGGCGCGGCAGGCCTCGATTTCCGCCTGATTGATGGGGCGGGAGGCATCTGCGATGTCGATGTGCCCCTTGCAGAACAGGCGGAAGCCGCCGGTGGTGCCGGAGATGCCCAGGAGGATGCGGGGTCGCCGTTGCGGCCGCGGCCGAAGGCATCCACAAGGCTTTCAGTGAGGGGGTAGACGGTGCTGGAACCGTCGATGCGGAACGACTCGGCACTTGCCCAGGCCGGTAGCCAAAGCATCAGCAACAGGGCGAGAAAGGCGAAGAAGGGGAGACCGGAACGGCGCGCCGACATGACTGGGTGGCATGGATTTCCAAGGCATATTTATAGATACCTGAGTCGTAGCCAGGATGAATCTTTTGTGACGAAGAAATGTTCAGTCGGAACGATTCAGATCACCCGCTCCGTAAGATATCGCTGGTGGCGAAGGGTTCGTGCTCCTCACACACTGGACGAGCATGGTTCATCGCATGTTCAGCTTCATGGCGACCGATGCGGTCGCCGCGCACGGGAAAGCGGCCGTCGAACAGGATCGGCAAGGGATCGCCACTCAGCGGCGCGCCGACGCGACCCGGTCGCTGCGCGTGGACATGAAGATGCGGCTCACCTGTATTGCCCGAGTTCCCCACCAAACCCAGCCAGTCACCCGTGGCAACTGCGTCCCCCGCGCGGACCTGGACGCTTCCGGGGCTCAAGTGGCCGAGCAGTACATCAGCCTTATCGCATCGCAGCATGACGTGGTTACCCGCCATGTGCTCGCGGTCCATCTCTGGAACCCGCATGTCGGGCAGACCGTCCACCGCGAGCATCACCCGACCGGAGCACGGGGCGAGCACGCGGGTGCCATAGATGAAATAGGCACGCGGGTTGGCCGGCTGCAGCCCCTTCGCGCGCAGCCCGAAGCCATTCAGTTGCACGATATCGACACCATAGGATTGCCCGCGCCAATCGCGGAACCGCAGCTCGCTGGCATCCAGCGTTTCAAGGTGGGCGTTGGTGCTGAAGTCGCTGCCGCCATTGACGACGAGATAGCGGCCCGGCGCCAACGGCAATGCCAGGTTGACCACCGTCAGCGCCGGTGGGGTGCGGCTGTGGAGGGCGACGGCGGTGCCCAGCAACGACACGGCGCCCAGGGCGACGAAGGATGCCGCGACGAGCCACGTGCCCCATGTTCCGGGCATCGCTGATCTGAAGGGCCGGCTGCGACGCAGCCCCACCAAAGCCGCCGCGACAAGCGCAGCGCCAAACACGTAAGGGGTCCACCAGGGTGGCCACAGCCAGATCCCGCGCAATGCCATGACCGCGAGTGCTGCGAAACTGCCGACGCACTGCACGGCGAAGCCCAGCCGGCTGCGCGCCGGGCGCCAAAGCATCCAGCCGATGAGGATCAGTGGCAGCAGCAACTGAGCAAGGTACAGCCTGGTCACGACGAGAACTCGTAGGCCAGCGACGTGATGGTTCCGCGCCAGTAGGGTTTACGCCCGCCAGGCGCCAGCCACGCGGCCTCACCGGTCAAGGGCACGCGCATCCCATCGCGTTCCTGGTAGTTCGACAGGCGGCCTTGCCAGGGCATCATGACCACCTTGCCGCCAACCAGGGCGCCGCGGGCTGCGGCATCCACCTTCTCGATCAGGCCGGCGGCATCGAAGGTGAAGCGCATGGTCATGCTGATGTCGCCATCCCCCATGGTGGCGTCTGCCGACACCGCATCGACAGCAACCCACTGCGCTCCCTGGCTGGGCAACAGGGCGGTCGGATACCAGGCCGCTTCCATCATGTAGCGCATCAACTCGCCGCGGGCGATGTCACCGGCGCCGTGCTGATGGGTGAGCGAGAAGAGTCCGAAAACCGCTGGATGCAAAGTGCCGACACCAGCCACATAGGCGTCGTGCACAAAGATAGCAATGCCGGGGACGAGCGCCATACGCGCGTTCCACACGAAGCCTGGCCGGCGCGTCAGAACGCGTTGCTCCGACGTGAAGGGCATCCAAGTTTCGCGGCTACCGAGAGCGGTCACGTTGAAGGTGCCCGTATGCCGCACGGTGACGCCTGTGACAATGGGCTGGCCATCCCTGAGGACGGCGCGGAAATAACGTTGCACGGGGGCCGGCAAGCTTTCGATCTCTCCGGCGTTGTAAGGCGAAGGGGGTGCGGGCCGGCGGGCCGCCTCAAGCTGGCCCAGCAACGCCTGCGTCGTTTCTGCCCAGCGGAAGCGCCCGTAGGTGGCCAAGACAAGCAACGCGGCCACGAACCCGCCGAGAACAAGTGCCATCCATGTGATTCCGGTCATCGCGGAGCCTCCTTCGTCGAGCTAACGGGTTCAGACCAACACGGCATCAACGGGCCGGCGCAGTGATCGCGGCATCGCTGGCCCGCGGCCAAAGCGAACGACCAGATCCGGACGTTGGTCTCCAAGCCCAAGCAGCGAGGCGAAATGCGGCCGCACGGCAGCCACCTCGACGGGTTGATTGACCAACGCGTCGCGGATGCCGAGTGCCGTGGCTTGGAGCGCGAAGCGCTCAAAGCAGCGACCTACCTCGACCCAGTGCGCCTTGTCCGCTGCCTGGCTGATGAACACCGCGATACCGCCAGAACTGCGAATCTGCCGGGCGACTTTGTCGTTCTCACTCTTTGTTCTAAACAGCCAGCCGAAGGCGAGTTCACCCAGCCAGGTCGGGATGGCTGGGTTGCCGGTGGTCGCGCTGAACAGGCCGTCCCCGGTTCGCACCGCTTCTGTTCCGTTGAAACGGATCCAGGTCTTGAGCTCCTTGACGAAGGCCGGGTCGGCCATTTGCGCGCTGTTGGCTTGAACCACCTGCTCAAGCACGCGCTCCATGGCCGTGCGCTCGGTGATCACCATCATGTGCACGCCGTTGGAGTTGCCCGCCCTTTCGAGCAGGGTTAGCTCCGCGCTGGACAGCGGCTTACCGTCGTAATCGCCGCGGGTGCTCTGACGCGATGCAATGGCGTTGAACAAGGGCGTGGCCTGGGCAGGAACGGGTGCCAGCGCCACATGGACGGCATCTCGCGTGGCATCGAAGCTGACCTCGGCCTTGAGTCCGTGCGCCAGGGCCGCCTGGACCAGATTCTCGGCGGCACATCCCAGCGAAACGAACACATGGTGGTCGTCCGGATCCACTGCCGGACACCGCCGAGACAAATCGGGCAGGATCGTGATGGCATGGCCGTCGCCGCCCAGCGCGAACTTCCAGCATTGGGTGTTGTGGCTGGAGGGGGCCAGCGTGGCATAGCGAACCAGTTCCCGACTGAGCGCCGTGCCGCTTTTGCCGATTTCCCCACCCTCGCCGCTCAAGGCACCCAGCCGCCAGGTTCGGCCAGCCACTGCCTCATAGCTATCCGATTCCGATTCCTTCGAACAACCGGAAATCACCAATGCGCTGCCCAGGAGACCCGGTGCCGTCGCGATGAATTGTCTGCGTGTGATCATGATCGTCATGCCTTCTGCCCTTGGCTGGCGGTGACCAACACGAAAATGCCTACTACCGCCGCTGCAACAAGTCCCATATCAGGCTGCATGCCAAGGAAAAATGCAGCCTGGGCGCCTACCAAGCACCACAGCACCGGCACGACCAGCGGACTACGCGGGATCGGCGGCACGGCGAAGGCCAACAGGCCGATCGTGAAGATTGTCGTCGGGCACGGCAGGCCGAAAGTGGGTGTGTCCGGATAACCGTGGCCGGCATAGGCCGACCAGATGGGGTATACCACCAGCGCGAAAACCATCAGTGCGACGCCCGCATAGGCCCGCATGCCTGGCAGCCACTTGAACTGAAGTCGGCGCCGAATCACACCCTGCCAGATGAAGACAGCGGCACCCGCCATGGAGACGCCAGCAAATACATAGGCGGCGGGATTGATGCGCGTGAAGAAGCTGAAGTGGTAGGCGACGGCGATCCACGTCCAAAGAAACCCGAGGATCGCGGATACAGCAAGGCCGGACCAGCTGCGCGGTCGCAACGCCAGCGTGATCGCAGCCAGCGCGATTGCGACGAGAAACAACTGAGCAGGCCACACCGACTCGTTGTAGTCGCGAAATACACCGTAGAACTGTTCGAGAGTGAATGGAATGTCCATGGCACTTCAGCCTCGGCGACATGTGCAGGAGTCGTCTGTGCGATGCGACACATAAAGTCCCCTAACCACATGTTGTTCCTGCGAGCAAGCACGGCTCTAGGAGCCAATCTCCCTGAGCAATTCCAGACGCGCCAGGATTGCCTCGGGATATTCAACTTCGGTCTGGGCCGCGCCGGCATAGACGGCTCCCTGATTGCCGTCGAGGGTCAGCAAATCGCCGACCTGCAATGTCCGGTTGCCGATCTGGATGCAGCCGGCCGCCGCGTCGATTTGCAGCTCGGTACAACCGATCAGACAGACTTTGCCCAGTTGGCGGGCCACGACCGCAGCATGGGAGGTACGGGCGCCGTGCTGGGTAAGCAGACCGGTCGCCGATTCCAGCGCCGTGATGTCGCTGGTTTCGGCGTCGCGGCGGACCAGCACGACCGGCGCGCCGGCACCGTGGCGAGCGACGGTTTGGGCTTCGTCGAGCGCGATTTCGCCGCTGGCGACCCCACTGCTTGCCGTCGCCGCATGTGCCAGCGCGACCAGCGCGACGCCATCCGCAGCGACGATACGGGTCTGCGCCAGGGCTGCACGATCCAGCCCGGTGGTTCGGGTGCGCGCGATTTCGGCGTCGATCAGCCCGGCGTCGAGCAGGTCGAGCGCAATGCGGGCGGCAGCATAGGGCGTGCGCTTGCCGGCCCGGGTTTGCAGCAGGTACAGCCGCCCGTCCTGGACGGTAAATTCAAAATCCTGCATGTCGCCGAAAGTCTGCTCAAGCTGACTGGCCGCCGCCTGCAAGGACTGCCAGACCGCCGGCAGCACGCTGGACAGTTCGTCGTGTCCGTGGGCATCGCGCCGCCCAGAGACGACGTCCTCGCCTTGCGAATTGAACAGGAAATCCACCCAAAGCACAGGCTCGCCGGAGGCCGGGTCGCGCGTGAATCCGACGCCGGCGCCGGACTGCCCGCCAGCATTGCCGAAGACCATCTGCTGCACCGTGACCGCCGTGCCAATTGTGTCTGCGAGACGATTCAGGCGGCGATACTCGCGCGCCTTGTCCGATTGCCAGGAATCAAACACAGCCTCGATCGCGCCACTCAACTGCGCTTCGGGTGTTTGCGGAAATGGCCGGCTGGCGGCCGCCGCATAAACTTCGAGAAAACGCCGGGTAAGGAGGCGCATTTCGGCAAAATCGAGATCGCGCTCTTCACGCGCACCAAACAAGGCTGCATTCGCCGC
>JAIFKV010000094.1 GCA_020049415.1 Betaproteobacteria bacterium | reverse complement strand
GCTGGTCGGGCTGATCGACGCGATGATGCTGCTCGAACCGAAGCTGGAAGCGCAGCATCAGGAGTTCGCCGGGGCAATCCGCGAGCAGGCCATGCGCACCAATGCACAGGTCAACAACCTGCTCGACATGGCGCGCCTGCAAGCCGGCAAGGTCACCCTCAAGCGAGAATGGCAGCCGCTGGAAGATGCCGTCGGCGCGGCATTGCAGGCGCGTGCGGCGGTGCTCGGCGGGCATAGCGTACACATTGACCTGCCGGGTGATCTGCCGGTGCTGGAACTGGATGCGGTGCTGATGGAACGGGTGTTCAACAACCTGCTGGAAAACGCCGCGAAATACACGCCACCGGGCAGCGTCATCGAAATCTCCGCCCGTGTCGCCGGGGCCGATGTCGAGGTCTCGGTATGCGACAACGGGCCGGGTCTGCCGCCCGGCCGCGAGCAAGCTATCTTTGAGAAGTTCACGCGCGGCGAGGAGGAAAGCACGGTGGTCGGCGTCGGCCTCGGGTTGGCCATCGCGCGCGCAATCGTCGTTGCGCACGGTGGCAATATCCGCGCCCATAATCAGATGCAAGGCGGTGCCTGCTTCGTGTTCACGCTGCCGATCGGTAATCCGCCGGCGATCAAGGAAGAACCATGAGCGAAGTCTCCACCAAGCTCGTACTGATCGAGGACGACAAGGAAATCCGCCGCTTCGTGCAAAGCGCACTCGGTGCTTCCGGCTTTCAGGTCTGGCCGGCGGAAAATGCCGAGCGCGGCCTGATCGAGGCCGCCACCCGGCAGCCGGAACTGATCATCCTCGACCTCGGCCTGCCCGACCGGGACGGACTCGATGTCATCCGCGACCTGCGCGCCTGGACCGCGATGCCCATCCTGATCCTGTCCGCGCGCGGCGCAGAGGCGCAGAAAGTAGCCGCCCTCGATGCCGGCGCCGACGACTACCTGACCAAACCGTTTGGTGTGCCGGAACTGATCGCCCGGCTACGCGCGCTGCTGCGTCGTGTGGTTCATCTCGAAGACGGTGGTAAAGCCCTGATCGAATTCGGCGATCTGCGCATCGACCTGGCGCATCGTACGGTCAGCCGCGCTGGCGAGGTCGTGCATCTGACACCGACCGAATACCGCATGCTGACCGTGTTGCTGACCCACGCTGGCCGGGTGCTGACGCATCGGCAATTACTAAAGGAAGTCTGGGGGCCGTCGCACGTCGACCGCACCCATTACCTGCGTGTGTTCATGGCTGGCCTGCGCCGCAAGCTGGAAGCCGAACCGGCGCGGCCGAAACATCTGCTTACGGTATCCGGGGTGGGCTATCGGCTGGCGCTGGAGTAGGTCATACACACGTTGCGCCGGTTTTCGCCAGCACTCGATGCCGGAAACAACTCACCAGATGATCGTTGACCATGCCGGTGGCTTGCATGTGGGCATAGACGATGGTGGAACCGACGAACTTGAAGCCGCGCTGTTTCAGGTCGCGGCTGATCGTGTCGGACAACGCTGTGCGGGGGGGAATCAGGTTCAGGTCAGTCCAGGCGTTCTGGATCGGACGGCCATCGACGAAGCGCCAGAAATACGCATCCAGACCGCCGAATGTTTCCCTGATCTGCAACGTCGCGCGGGCGTTGGTGATGGTCGACGCCACTTTCAGTCGATTGCGCACAATGCCCGGATCAGCCAGCAAACGCGCCACATCCGTCTCGTCATAGCGCGCGATGCGTTCGGCATCAAAGTTGTCGAACGCGCGCCGGTAACCTTCGCGCTTCTTCAGGATGGTCGACCACGACAACCCGGCCTGAGCACCTTCCAGAATCAGGAATTCGAACAGCGCACGCTCGTCGTGCAGCGGCACGCCCCATTCGGTGTCGTGGTAGGCGACGTAATACGGCTCGCTACCGCACCAGGGGCAACGCGAGTTGTCGTTCATGAATCGTCTCCTGATGGGCTGGAAGTGTTCCCAGCATTTCGGTCGCAATGATTTGAAAATCGGATAGCGGGATTTCCAGGTGCCCGAAGCGGAACACGTAGCCCCATTTGCGTTTGTCCTTGATGAAGCTCAGGCGGTCAAGCAAGGGACGAATCGGAATCGCAGCCGCCGCGAAAAAGCGGACATCCCGCCGGCAAGGCACAAAGCCGGGCGCCATCTCGAATGGGTAGACCGTGTTTCCTGCCACTTCGCCAATGGCGGTGAAGCTTTGACACGGTTCGGCCTCGCCAAAACGTTCTGTCGGCGAGTAATACACGATCCAGTCGCCCTGCGTCATGCGTTTGAGCGGCCCGGACTTGCCATGGCAAAGCTGGCAGAAACCACCCGCAACCCCCAGTTGAACGTGCTCGCGGGAAGCCACGCCGATCCAGTAACGCGACATGAAAAGCGCCTCAATGCATCGAATAGAGGCCGACGTGATTGCCTTCACTGTCACAGAAGACTGCGAAATAGCCCATCTCCGGACTGATCAGGGTTTTCGCAACGATGACGCTGCCCCCGGCCGGCTCGACCCGCGCCAGCGCAATGCTCAAATCGTCTCCAGCGTAGAGGTAGACGATGCTGCCGCTGCCACCCGGCTGTTGTCCGTCCGGCATGAAGGTCAGCGCGCCCCCGACCGAAGCGCCTTCCTCGTAGGGAAACACGGCCATCTGCATCGGTCCCATGGTTTCGCGTTTCAGCTTCACGTCCATCACGGTTTCGTAAAAGCGGATGCCACGTTCCAGGTCGGCGGTGGGGATCTCGAACCAGCTGATGAGGGTGTTCATGCAAGTCTCCTTGAGCAATTGAATGGAGCCGCTATTCTGCGACCGCCCTCCTGACAGCCTGGTGTCAGCAGCGCACTGCTATGCTGACGGCGTCCTGTCAGGAGTTGATTCATGCGCCGTGCCGACCGCCTGTTCCAGATCGTGCTTTTGCTTGGCCGCCGTCGTGCCGTGACCGCGCGCGAGTTGGCCGATGCCTTGCAGGTTTCGGAACGCACCATTTACC
Source organism: Betaproteobacteria bacterium (assembly GCA_020049415.1). Taxonomy (GTDB): domain Bacteria; phylum Pseudomonadota; class Gammaproteobacteria; order Burkholderiales; family Thiobacillaceae; genus PFJX01. Next base: position 2,448 of record JAIFKV010000094.1, on the reverse strand, counting down.
GCGATATCGCCGATTTATCCCTGTCCGGCGTGCCGGTGGCCGGTGAGGCCGGCGTCGGCTACCTGATGCGCAGCGGCTACCAGTTGCCGCCGCTGATGTTCGATTCCGACGAACTAGCCGCCCTTGCCTTGGGCAGCCGCATGGTGCAAGGCTGGTCCGACCCGGAACTCGGCCGCGCCGCCGAACGCGCGCTACTCAAGATCGAAGCCGTGCTGCCACCGGCGCTGAAGCAGCGGATGGACGCACAGGCATTGCTGGTGCCGGATTTCCACGTCCCGCCCGCCATGGTCGCGCCGCTGGGCCTGTTGCGCCGCGCTATCGGCGAATCGCGCAAGCTCGCTTTCGATTACACCCGCGCCGACGGTTCGCCCAGCCGGCGCACGGTGTGGCCGCTGGGCCTTTTTTTCTGGGGCGAGACCTGGACGCTGGGCGCCTGGTGCGAACTGCGCGCGGAGTACCGCAGCTTCCGGTTGGATCGCATGACCGCGCTCGACCTGCTGGCAACCAGATTCCAAGGCGGCGGCCTGCTGGAGGATTACATCCGCGTGGTGTCGGGCTGTTCCGGCAAGGATTGATCCGTATAGCCCGCGTAGGATGGGTTGAGCTCCGCGAAACCCATCAACCTCGACTCTATCAATCCTTCACCAGCCCTATCGGACTGCCACCATGATGGGTTTCGCTTCCGCTCTACCCATCCTACCCAACTTCGACATCAACCTCGATATCGTATGGGACACGAATGGTGCTTACATAAGCCAAAGACCTCCGTCATTCCCGCGAAGGCGGGAATCCAGGCGGGGTAAGAAGCAATGGATTCCCGCCTTCGCGGGAATGACGAGTGCGGTAGTTTCAGTCGTTTTGCGCTTAAATTAGTGCCATTCTGGTCTGCCCCCAATTGTTCAAATCTCTTGTTAGCCCGCTCAAGCGGGAATCCGGGCGCTACGCTAAAGTTCACCCGGGATTGAGCTTGTAGAACACGGTGGCCAGAATGGAAAAAGCCGTGGTTTGTTATTTGTTGCCCTTATTCACAGAAAGGATGTCCATGCGTCCGTCCGTTGCTCTCGACATGAAGCGAAATGCAGTACGTGAAGCCGCCAGCCGCTTCCACACGGCGAACCCGCGCGTGTTCGGTTCGGCCCTGCATGGCACCGACCATGACGGAAGTGACCTCGACCTGCTGGTTGATGCCTTGCCAGGGGCGACGTTGTTCGACCTGGGCGGTTTGCAGGACGAGTTGGAAACGCTGCTCGGCGTCCAGGTCGATTTGCTGACCCCGACAGACCTGCCCCCGAAATTTCGTTCCAAGGTGCTTGCGGAAGCGCAGCCGGTATGAAGGTGAATCGACTTTCCGATTATCTCGAACACATGCAACTGGCTGCGACGGATGCGTGCAGCTTCGTGGACGGCTTGACCAAGGACGAGTTCATTGCGGACAAACGCACCCAGCAAGCGGTCATCATGAGCATCATCATCCTTGGCGAAGCGGCCACCAAGGCGATGGACAGCTACGCAAGCTTCGCGCAGGCGCGTTCCGAAGTGCCTTGGCGCAGCATGCGAGGCATGCGCAACCGCATTGCCCACGGCTACTTCGACATCAACCTCGACGTCGTGTGGGACACCGTACAAATGGCGCTGCCGGGTTTGCTGAAGCAACTGCCCACAGTACGTCAGGCAGCAAAAATCGAAGACTCGCCATGACAGTGGGGGAGTTTGTCAGTACAAAACGTGGTCTGTCGCCAATTGTTCGCCCAATTGTTCGGAATGACGTAGCGGGGGAGACGTGCCATCGGGGCTTTCCATATGCGGAAAAGTGGGCGGCATAAGGCTAATATCGTGTCTGACCCCATTGCCTTGTTCAAATTTATTCCAGTTCGGTGGTCACCCCAATTCGACATAATTTTGCGCACTTTTAGATAGCTCAATCGAAGAATTTAGCAACCTAATCGGCGAAGATGTCGACATAACCAAGTAAAAAAGTCCGCCATTTTCTATAACTTTCGGCATATATACAAACAGGATGAAGAGGTCTAGATATTGTTCTTCTAACCAAAACAACTAGAGGTTCTCTTGCAATAAACGGCGAATCGGCGTCGCCAAGTTTGACTTCCCCCCATGATTTCTCATCCACATAGCCACCAAACCAACGGATACCGGAGTTTCCATGTCCAGCCAGACCCGTCATATCTTCTTCATCGATGCCCGCGTTGCAGATTACGAAACCTTGATCGGCGGGCTGCCGGCGGATAGCGCGTGGTTTGTGCTGGATGCCGAGCAGGATGGCATTGCACAGATGCAATCGAAGCTGGCTGACTACAGCGGGCTGGATTCGATTCAGATCATCAGCCACGGCGCGCCGGCTAAGCTGTATCTGGGCAGCACTGTGCTTTCTTCGGAGAACCTGGCGCAGTATCAAGCCGCGTTTAAGGTGATCGGCAGCAGCCTGACTGA
>JAIFKV010000031.1 GCA_020049415.1 Betaproteobacteria bacterium | reverse complement strand
CTTGCGCTCGGCGCTGGCATGCAGCAGCCGACGCAGATAATGTTGGCGCAAGTGGGCGTTGTCGAGAAAGAACAAACGCTCGGCTTCCAGGTTCGCCTCAAGAATCAGGCCGTTGCGATCAATCACCAGTTCGGCCAGCGGAATAAACGAAAACAGGCTGCTGAATCGATCCAACATCTGCCGCGAGCGCGTCTGCGCCTCGCGCAATTCGTTATTCTGGATTTCCAGTTCAGCCTGATAAATGCGCAGGTTCTCGATCAGTTTGGAAAGTTCCACATCGCCGCTGGCCAACAGCTGGTCGGCCAGATCGAAATCGCCATGACGCAAGGCCTCGCTGGCACGGCGACGGATATCGTCCTGCTCTGACGATAAAGTTGACGTATTCGCGGGCTTGGGCTTGCTCATGACTTTTCGTTTCTCCAGGAACTGATATTGACATGGCTGACCACCACCCCGCCGCCTCTACCGCTGATCGGCGCGGCATGCATGACGTACCAGCGTTTTTCGGTTGCGGAGTCGCAGGGATATTCAAGTCTGAAATCGGGCAACTCTCCATCCAGCACTTTTTGCAGACCCTGCCGCGCCGAGCCGGCATCCTCCGCATCGTCCATGCCTTCTTCCTGGCAGGCTTGCAGATAGTTGGAACCGATGCCGCTATGCAGCAGACCAGGATCGCCGTTTTCCTGGGCGAACCTGCGCCAGGCGGCATTGACCAGGGTAATCTGGCCATCCGGGTCGAGCACGGCGACATGCTCAGGCAGCGAATCGAGGATGGATTGCAGTCGATTGATATCGCTCAACGCGGTGACATCGATAAAGCTGACCACCGCGCTGCGCGTCTGCCCGGAAGGCAGGGTGTAGGGCAGGATGCGGGTCAGGTAGCACTTGCCGTTGCGCGCGGAGAGTTCCTGTTCGAATTGAATGCCGCTCTTCAGGGTGCGGCGCAGTTCGCCGATGAAATCGATGTGCTCCAGGTTATGGCTGAAGTCTTCCAGTGAGCGGCCGATATCGCCTTCGCGGATCTTGAACAGCTGCGTCGCCTCGGCGGTGAAGCGGGTCAAACGCATTTGTTCATCGACAAACAAGGTGGCAATGGTGGCGGCCTTGGCCATGCTGTCGAGATCGGCGTTGAGCCGGTTGAGAATTTCGATTTTTTCCTGGTTCTCCGCATTGACGGTGTACAACTCTTCGTTGACCGATTGCAGTTCTTCGTTACTGCTCTGCAATTCTTCGTTGCTGGCCATCAGCTCTTCGTTGGTGGCCTGCAATTCTTCATTGGCGGTTTCCAGTTCTTCAATGGTGGCTTGCAAACTGTCACGCGTGGCGGCCAGTTCCCGTTCCAGCACAGCCATGCGTTCGGCGGTTTCAGCGCCGACATTGATCGTCGCCATCTCCGCCGGCGCCAGTCCGGACGGCATCGGCGCCGGTTCGCTCTCGAAACTCAGCAGCAGCGTCGGTTCGCCCATTTCCGGGCCGCCAACCGGCCGCGCCACCATCCGGATGCGTTCCCTGTCGCCCGGCGCGAGTTCCAGTGGAATCTGATCGGAACGGATGGCGTCGTGATCTTTCGCCGCCTTGTGCAGCAGCGCCACCGCGATCGGCGCCAGTCGATCCGGCAGCAAGCGGGTCAGTTCGAGGCTGATGCTGCCTTGCGGGAAGCGCAAATAGCGCTGGGCATCGCCGAACAGGTGGATCAATTCATGCTTCGGACTGACCAACAGACTGGGCGGCGAATAATTGCGCAGCAACAAATTTTGCCCGGCGTCGATGGCAAGGGAATCGGCGGTCGGGCCAGGACGGAGGAATCCGGCGGGACGTCGCCGAGCGCCCCCGGGCAAGCGAGAAAGTGTATTGCCGCTGGTTTCGAGCGGCAACGAAACATGCCGCAGGATGCGGAAAATCTTGTGCTTGCTGCTGACCGGCGAAAAATCTTGCTGCAAGTTGGAAAGCGATTCGCTGGAACCCAGAAACAGCGTGCCGCCCGACGCCAAGGCATATTGCAAACGCCGCAGCACGCGCTCTTGCGCAACAGACTGAAAATAAATCAGCACGTTGCGGCAAGTCACCAGATCCATCCGCGTGAACGGCGGGTCTTCCAGCAAGTTATGTCGGGCGAAGACGATGTTCTGACGGATTTCAGACTTCACAACAAAGTGATTGCCGCGCTTGAAGAACCACCGCTCCAGCCGTTCCGGCGAAACCTCGGCGACGATGGCTTCGGAAAATACGCCCGCGCCGGCGGCCTCGATATTCTGTTGCTCGACGTCGGTGGCGAAGATTTTCAGGCTGGGCCAGCGCTTGTTCACCTCAAACGCCTCGGCGAACAGAATGGCGATGGAATAAGCCTCTTCGCCAGTCGATGTACCGGCTACCCAGACTCGCAACGGCTGACCGTCATCGCGCTCGCGCACCAGATCGATGATCGACTTGCCGAGCACTTCAAACGACTCGGTGTCGCGAAAGAAATTGGTCACCGGGATGAGAATTTCGCGCCGCAAGGTCAGCGTTTCAGAGCGGTCACCCTCCAGCAACTTGAGGTAGTTTTCCAGATCCGGCACGTGCCGAACCTGCATCCGCCGCTCGATCCGCCGCACCACGGTGGCGGGCTTGTAGTCGCGGAAGTTGATGCCGCCCTGCTGGTGCAGCAGATGCAGAATTTCTTCCATTGGCGACCCCCGCTCTACCGGCAGATCGGGCTGTTCCGACTTCAGCGGCGGGTACTTTGAAACATGCTGCATATGTTCGAGGATGCGCGGCGCCAAAGCTTCCGGCGCCAACACTTCATCGACCAGGCCGGTGACGATGGCGCTGCGCGGCATACCGTCGAATTTACAGGTCTCCGGATCTTGCGCCAGCAACAGGCCGCCCGCCGCGTTGATCGCTACCGCGCCACGGGTGCCGTCTGAACCGGTACCGGAAAGAATGACGCCGACCGCATGATTGCCGTATTCGGAAGCCAGTGAGTTGAAGAACAGGTCGATCGGCAGAGACAAGCCACGCGGATTTTTGGGCGATAAACGCAGTTGCCCCACTGCAATGGTCATCAGACTGCCGGGCGGAATCAGATGCACGCGATTGGGCTCGATGCTCATCGCGTCTTCCACGGTCACCACCGGCATCTTGGTATGACGCGACAGCAGATTGACCATCATGCTTTTATGATCCGGCGACAGATGCTGAATCACCACGAAGGCGGCGCCGGAATCCGCCGGTGTGGCATGAAAAAAACGCTCCAGCGCATCCAGGCCACCGGCGGAAGCGCCAATACCGACGACATAGCCGGCAAAGCGCGTCGATTCGGGCGATTTGCCGCGCCGAGGCGATTTGCGCACTTTGGCGGGTGCAGTTGCCTGGGCGGCATCGGAATCGATGGGTGGTGAAACGTTGGGCTTCATGTTGGCTTCCGATAAATTGCGGGTTTGATCTGGGTCAAACCTTCGACCAAACCAGTCAGGCTTTCCGAATGGCCGGAAAAGAAATAGCCATTCGGTTTCATGAATGGCAACAGGCTGTTGACCACTTTGCGCTTGGTCGGTGGATCGAAATAAATCAATACGTTGCGCAGAAAAATCACGTCGAACAGCCCCAATTTAGGCAGCGCTTCCATCAAATTCGCCTGCTCGAAGCGGACCCGTTGGCGCAACCAGGCTTCAATCATGAAAGTACCCTCCTGATCGCCGGTACCCTTCAGGCAGAAAGAACGCAAATAGGATGGTGGAATTTTCTCGGCTCGCTCTATCGGGTACTGACCGCGCCGCGCCTTGGCCAGTACCTTGGTGCTGAGGTCGGAGCCGACGATCTCCCACGGCCGTTTGCCCAGCCGTTCGGCCAGCAACATGGCAATGCTGTAGGCCTCTTCGCCGGAAGAACTGGCCGCGCTCCAGACGCGGAAGGTTTCGCCCGCCGCCACCCGGGGCAAGATCGTTTCGCTGAGAAAGGCGAAATGCTGCGGTTCACGGAAAAAGTAGGTTTCATTGGTGGTCAACGCATCCATCGCCCACTGCCGCTCGTCTGGATCGGCCTTGCTGGCGATCAGGCGGAAATATTCGCCATAACTGGTCAAGCCGAGGCTTTCGATACGTCGCGTCAACCGGCCGATGACCAGCGGTTTTTTCTCCGTCGACAGACTGATGCCCGAAACGTCGTAAAGCAGCTTGCGCAAGAAGTCGAATTCCTGGTCAGTCAGTTTCATTCTGATTTCCTTGGTCGGACAGGGGGAGCAATCCAACCGGCTGCGATGGCGGCAAGTTCAACATTGATGGAGGGAAAAAAATCGATGATTCTGCTCAAAAAGCTGGCGCTAAAAACTAGGTATCACTGGCGCCCATCGTCTGTTCCCCGAGTTGTGCAACGCGGGTGAGCTCCGACATTTCTTCTATCGACAACACATTCAGCACGTTCAGGATGATGACAAAACGGTCATTGACCTTGCCCATGCCCTGAATGAAGTCGGTGCGTATCTTCGCTCCGAAGGTGGGCGCCGGTTCTACCATGTTGGCGGGTATTTCCAGCACTTCCGAAACGCTGTCGACGACGATGCCGATGTCCTGTTGAAAATCGCCATCGTTCATCTCCAGAACCACAATGCAGGTTCGCCGGGTCACCGCCACCGGAGTGCGACCGAAACGCACCGACAGGTCGACCACCGGCACCACCGAGCCACGCATGTTGATCACTCCGCGAATGAATCTGGGCATCATCGGCACTCTGGTGAGCTGGCCGTATTCGATGATTTCCTTGATCCGCAGGATGCCGATGGCGAACAGCTCGGCAGCGAGCATAAAGGTCAGATATTGCTGCGGTTCCTGGACGACGGCTGGCGCCGCCACCCGGGTCTCGACTTTGACAAGTGCGGTCATGGCGTGTGTCTCAGAAACGCACGAAATCTTGTCCGGCGGACGGCATGCTGACCTTCGCCGCCCGTTTAACCGGCGCGGCCGATTTACGCGCGCTCATGTCATGCCCACCGGATTCGGCGCCCACCTTGAAGAAGCTCATGACTTGCTGCATCTGCATTGCCTGGCCATTGAGTTCTTCCGAGGTGGCGGCGAGTTCTTCCGACGCGCTGGCGCTTTGTTGCGTGGTCTGGTTGAGCTGCCCCATCGCGGAGTTCAACTGCCCGATGCCGCTGGCCTGCTCTTGGCTGGAGGCGGCGATTTCCTGCACCAGGTCGGAGGTCTTCTTGATGGAGGGCACAATTTCGTCCAGCAACTTGCCGGCGCGTTCGGCCATTTCCACCGATCCGCTCGCCAACTCACCGATTTCACGCGCCGCCACCTGGCTGCGCTCGGCCAGCTTGCGCACTTCCGCCGCCACCACCGCGAAGCCCTTGCCGTGCTCGCCGGCGCGAGCGGCTTCGATCGCCGCGTTGAGCGCCAGCAGGTTGGTCTGGTAGGCGATGTCGTCGATGATGCCGATCTTGCCGGCAATGCTCTTCATCGCGG
>JAIFKV010000108.1 GCA_020049415.1 Betaproteobacteria bacterium | reverse complement strand
CCTTTTCGACAAAGGCCTGCAAACGTTTGCGGGCGTGGTTCCAGTCGATCAGAAAGACGATGCGCGAACCGATGCCTTCCAGCGCGGCCTGCAACGCCGCCTCATCCGGGCAATCGAACTGCGCCGTCGCCACCGAATAGGCGGCGCCCTGGTTTAGATCGGCGCTGGTCCGCGATTCCAGCGCCGACCATTGGGCGCCGAACGGCACCAGCAGGGACTGGAAGAATTCGAGGCGAACGCGATGCAGATCGGAATAGGTCAGGGATATGGTCAGGGATTTGGCCGGCGTGCTGACCTGCAGCACCAGGACATGGGCGTCGTTGGTGCCGATGTCGTTTTGCAGCAGCAGCTTGTCACCATCCCGCGTCGCCGCGGTTTCCAGCCCGGGATGGTCGAACTTGAGCGGCGCCGTCCGATTCAGGCCGCGCATGAAGGCGACGACCCGCGGCCGATCCTCGGGCAGCAGATCCCACACATTGGCCCCATCGATCACTTCACTCGCCAGTTCCCTCGACAGGTGATTGATTTGCTTGTGCAGGTCCATGACCAGCAGATGCAGGCTGTCCGGACCGCCCCGGCGGCCATGGGTCAGCCCTTCGATCTGCTGCTCATTCAGGCGATCCGCCGGCAAGGCGGCGAGCCAGGCCAGCCAGTGCTCGACGCGAGTATGCGACTCAGCCCCGGCCGGCGTCGTTTCCAGCACCGGTCGCGCCATCGTCGCCAGGTCATCAGCCAGGCCCTTGACCAGTCGTGCCAGATCAGGAATCAGAAACGCTTCATCGATTTGCGTGCTCGCGACAAGCACATCGTGAAGCCAGGCGGCACTCAGGCCGGCCGCGCCAATTTCCTTGTGTAGATCGGGCAGGTCGCGCTTGGGGTGAGCCGCATGGGCGGTAGCTGTTTGCAGGACAGTAAGGTAAACCTTGAGACGGTCGTTGGCGGATAGGGCCGCCTTGACCCAGGCGGGCAACATCAATCTGTGCTGGCCGAGAGATGCAACTGCTTGCGATTTTTTCATGTGACACCCACCGTGATGGCTTTAATCAGCCATGCCTGGCCGAATATCAAAATAATATCCCTGAGCCGGGCCGGATGCCCAGTCTCCAGGTTGCCGCCCGGCTAGACCGGTACCAGCTTGGCGACACCCCGCTCAAGCAGCAACTTGCGAACATTGCGGATGGCGAAAATCGAGAGAAAGTCTTTGACGCGTGCGCCAATCGCCAACCTGGCCATTTCTTTCACGTAGAGTGGTTCCACATCGCCAACCGGCAAGTGGGTTTCTCGTGCCAAGAATTCAACGGCAAGATCCTGATCGGAAAGCGTGCTGTGCTCGGTGTTCATTGGGTATTCCCAGAAAGAGAGTGAAGCTCTTCACAAGCCTAGCCTTCAGATTGAATGTCATTCCGTGCGACAACACACACAGCCGAAAATTACTTTCCCATAAGTGCTGACGGGCTGAAAGTGATGCGCCAAAGCGGCTTATCAACGCAAAAATGGTTGTGGTGAATCGTCAGCTGAGACCATGCAACTGTTAAGGACGTGCTTACTTTTCTGTCGTGCCAGTGACACCCAATTCAAACGTCGAATGGTTTCTTCACCGCTCATGGCGTTCACGGCGAATGACCGCTTCATATTTCTGCCAGTGGCAACTCTGGGTCGCTATGTAAATCTCTCCATAGCGACCCGTTGCTGCCGGTCGAACCGTCAGGAGTTCAACGGCAGGTATCCGAGTACACCAGTCGTTCGGGGAGTCAGCCCACTGAGTTCTCCCCGGCCATAAGCGAGGCTCACTAGCCCCATGGATTTTTGCGAGAACGACCGCTATGTGGCGATCGGTAATACGACCAGAACCAGCTCATACATCCAGCCAGCGCAGTCAAAAACGCCTCGGATTTCCGTCCTACCCATTTCGGCACGGTGGCGCATGCAGTGAAAAAAGAGCTATCGTTTTACCCATTGCTCATACGCTCGCTCAGTCCGCAAGCTGTAATGCTTCAAGCGGATACGTCCCCTGCACTGATCCAGCAATTTTTGGGGACGAGAAGAAGAATTGGGAGAAATAGTATTTATGGTCATGATCGGTGTCGCCTGACCATTTAAACGCAATGAATCAATAGGTTATCGTGTGACTGTAAGTTTTTTTTACATTATCCGGTTAGACAATTGCGCCGACAAATTTATACCGAAATATATCGGCGATTCACATTGGGAATATAGATATGTATCTCAGGGATCTAGCGATCTGCGCATCCTGGCATCTTCCAGCCAATGAGCGCGATGAGTTCCGAGGCCTGTTTGATCGAACAAGTCACGTCGTTGTCGAGTCGGTTTTGGCGTGGATTCCACGACGGGCCGTTATGCTTGATAACCTTGCCAAATTGAACGTTGCTGTTGGTGATCCGAAGGGCTTTGAAGTCCTGTACGACAAGTGGCAGGGAGTTGGCACCTACTACGTGGAAGCTTTTGATTTTCAGGCTTACGCATCAAAATCATCAACCGGTCGCCAGAGTTCAGTACTCGAACTCTTGGGCGCAGGGTTTTCCTACGTAGGTGGTGTCTCTTGCTCTGACATCAGCTTGTGCCACAAAGCAATAGAAAAGGTACGAAGCTTCGGTCTGCCTCTCCCAGCGTTAAATTCTGAGGCATTCTGGCTCTCAATGCCCCCTTACAAGAGACGTTCAAAATCGTTCCGAGAAAACATTGAGTTTTTAGTAAGACATGGCAGTTAAACACCATTCGCCCAACCCTACGTTCGAGGCGACCTTCGCGAAAAGCCGCGCTGGCCGCTCTCCGCTAATCCGAGGCTGTAGAAAAAACTACTTTCCCAATTCCCGGCCTGAAATGGCCAATATTCGACCATTCGAAATCGCCCGGATTCAACGATCTCTGGTCGGGGAAGGGGTAAGCTACTCCGCAAAATTGATTTCTGTAGCCCAAGAGTGGATTTTTCTACAGCGTCGTTAAGCACCTTTCCTTTTCACTAACCACTTATAGGGGAACACACTGAATGGCCCAGATCACACTTCCCGTTGTTGGCACACTTGATTTTCCCCCCGCCACGGATGGCTATTGGGAGTTCGAGCTTGAGATGGCCGGTCATTCTGTAGGATTCGACTTCAACGTCGAAGATGGAGAGATGTCAGAGTCCATGTTGGATAAGGTCAAATCCTTCATTGTTGATGCAGTTCGCTTTGACTCAACCGCCAGAGCCGCAATAAGAACTGAATTCACTGATGATCCAGAGGGGTCAAGCCGCCTCTACCTGAGTCACCACGCCGATGAGTTTAGTGACGAGGAGAGAGAGAAATATTTTGGTTCAACAGATGCCGAAAGTCTCGGGGTCGACCAATTACTCAATGCCATACATCTGAAAAGAATCGGCCTTTATCCAAATTCCGATGACTATGTCGCGGTCTTCGACTACACAATTGATGAAGACGCTACTGACTACGTTCTTGCCATTGAGTTTAAAGATTCCGGCGAGGTGTTTGGCATATCGATGGACAGTTAAGCGTGATCGCAGGAAGTCGCATCAGATGACTGACCTTTAAGTCTAGCGGATTTGAGCAAAACACCACGCAGCCCACTCACTTCCACTTAACAGCGCTCATCATGCCAACACCGCCCGAACTACTAATCGCATTGCAGGGAAACGCAGATCCGGATGCAATGGTCTTGCTCCAGATGGCTAAAGTCGGCGCCGATCTACGAAAGCCGCACGAACCTGATTTCGCGTTGAAGTGTCGAAGCATGCAAGTGCAGAAGCCATAGCCAAAGAACTGTGCGAACTTGGCTATGCGTCCAGCTCCACGAACCCGACGAAGAGAATCCGGAGTACCAAGTCATAGCAAAGCGGGTCATGGTGCTAGATCTTCAGGTTCTCAATCAGCTCTCAGTGCAGTTCGAAGCGCTGGCTGAGAAGTACGAATCAAGTTATGACGGTTGGGGTGCTGAGATTGTTGAATGAATAGAACCACCTCCACTTAAGCTGTTCCACACTCAACGCGTATGCCACTGATAGATATTCAAACGCCTGCTGAACGACTCGACTTTGAGGGCTCACTGGCGCCGAGCGAAATTGATTCCCTTGTAGCCAATAAAAAATTAAAAATTCTTCAGACGTCAAAGCCATCAGATTCCAATACATGGAATCTGCTGAACTCTAGATTGTTCAGCGTAAGAACAGATGTCGAACTAAGGGTCTACGGTCACTATGGCGCTTCGTGCGATTTGTCATTTGTTGCCCAATTGCCGAATTTGAGAAGGTTCGCTGCAGACTGCCTTATAGAGGCAACCGGTGTCGAATTCATCGAGAGCCTTACGAATATTGAACGGCTCTCCGTTGGCATCTACCGCCTGGAAAGCTTTGATTTCTTGAAAAAAGTGAACCCTGAGCGACTCACTCATCTAAGTTTGGGTGCGACCTTCTCAAAAAAGCCGCGTCTCAACGTGCTTGAGCGCTTTTCGTCAGTTCAACAGCTTTACGTTGAAGGGCAAAACAGAGATGTCGACGTAATTGGGGAGCTCAAGCTAATACAAGACTTAACCCTTCGGTCGATTACAGTTCCTTCGCTAGGATTCCTCAATAATTTACCAAAGCTATGGTCATTGGACATAAAACTGGGTGGCACTACCAATCTCAGCGACTTGGCGTCCATTAAAGGTGTCAAATACCTTGAGTTATGGCAAATCAAAGGTCTCAATGACCTTTCACCAATCTCCGAAATGTATGGCCTTCAATTTCTATTCCTACAAGCTCTTCGCAATGTCGAACGTTTGCCTGATCTTTCGCGACTAACTGCGTTGCGAAGAATTATCCTGGAAAATATGAAAGGGCTGATTGATCTTACGTCTTTGGTAACTGCGCCAGCACTTGAAGAGTTTCTCTACATTTCCGCTCAAGGACGAGATCCCCAACAGTTTAAGGAGCTATTGGCGACGGGGATATTGAAACGCATGCTTGTCGGCTTTGGTAGCGAAAGAAAGAATGCCGAACTAACAGCCATGCAGGAGGCTGCAGGCATTGAAAGCTATAGTCACCATGCATTCCAGTACGCGTAGAACGGTTGACCCTACAGTCGAGGGGACGCTATGGGGGCGCAGATAATGGTTTCTATCGCAGTCGGATTGCCAGGGCGTGCTCGAGTTACTGAAACCGTTGTTTCTGGAAGCTTAATAAATAGGACGCTATATATTGATGCAAGTAAATCTGCGGAGTGTGCGGAACTATGGAATTCGGGATGCTATACCCAAATCGGAATATCGTGCGTTGAGAATCCGGGCCTCAATAATTTAGACTGCCTTGATGCTTTTGATCGTGTAACTTCGCTGCATGTTATGTTGGATAAGCAAGTGGATCTTTCTCCGGTGGCGAGGCACTCAAATGAGCTTAAACATTATTTTTGTAACGACGAATTGAATGATTTAGTCGATTTGAGGGGGTTTACCTCCCTTGAGTCAATTTCAAATATCCGAAACTGACTAGGCTTGGTTTCGTAGGGTTTTCTAATGAAGAATGTGATAATTTGGTGCCTTTTCTTGTGCCAAAACTAGTGGATTTGTCTTTTTGGCGCTCTGCTATTCGCTTGACAAAAGACGTGAGGTTGCCACAAATTCTGCAAAGTCTTAGTTTTGGGCGTCCAAGAGAATTGCAAGGTTTGGAAAAGACGGATTTGCATTTATTGAGTCTGAAACGACTTTGTATTGAAGGAGGGGCGAAGTGTGTTGGGGATTTTTCTGAGTACTTGAAAAGCCTTATTGCTTTAGAAAAAATTGAGCTAATGAATACCCATTCACTTGTATCCGTTCGCTTTATTGAATGCATGCCAAATCTGAAATGGTTGAATTTTATGGACACCAATGTGCTGGATGGTGACATAACCCCATTGCTTCGCCATCCCAGTCTAGAACACGCAGTTTTTACCTCAAAAAAACATTTCAGCCACACTGAAGCGCAGGTTCGTTCGGCTCTACAGGCTAAGAAAGCGGGTTTGAAATGGGGCTCTGGTGCATAACGGCGCGATTAGTAGCAAGTGCTGGATAGATGGAAGAGGTTGAAAGCAAGTTGCACCCAGCCAGATCCGGCGCATAAACCAGATGAATGACCTCACTTCCACGACAATAATCATGAGAATTCATCGAAACCGAATGTGCACTATGAGTACTGATAAACCGATAGGGAAAACGCTGGTACGCCCGCGGGTTGGCGGTATTCGGCCGTATCTAACACTTGAACCGACAGACCATCCGCTCTCTGTCGATTTTGCTAACGGCATTTCCATTAATCGTGCGCAGGAGATTGCAGAGCATGTCATGCATCAGGGCTAACCCATCATTCCACCAGACCTTCGCGAAAAGCCGCGCAGGTTGCTCACTTCTCCGTCAGGGCTTCCAATGTCTCACCGATCTATTTTCTCGAAAAAACTTAAAGACAGGGTACTTCTAGTCGGCTTTGGCGCCCGTGGTCAGTCCGTATACACCGACTTCATGACCATCCATCAGTACTATGACGGCGAGCACCCATGGGATGACCACGAGCAAATCAAAGCACTTGAGCTGAAAACAGTTCATGGCTTTTTGTTCAATGAAGATGGCATTCTTGAACAAGAGTTCGAGAGCCATTTCAACCTAGAAACAGGCATTTTTGAAAGTGGCTGGCAGCGAGATCAGGAAGGCGAAATCAATGAGGTTTAGCCCTAAAAAGTCCTTTTACCAGACACCAAAATATGAAGCATGTAGGCTCCCTCCTCTGCGCTCCGGTGCCGGGTACGTCCAACGTTAGCCATCACGATGGTTCTCACTCGGGACTTCTTCAACTTCTCCGTTATTAAAGCGCCTCTCATGCAGGTTCTTGGCGCTTTTGATTCATATCCGCCAATGCGAGTCAAAAGTTCGCTAACGCCTGCTGCTTTCCCGCAGCAGAACTATCCTGGTGATCCGAATCACCCATTGATACTGTGGTCGCCCTCCATAAACCCAGGACTTACTGCCTTCATGCCCCATGTCGGTTCGGGAGCCAATTTTGTTGGCTCGTACCTCACTGCCTTTGGGTTCTCGCACATTGAGCTGCTCAGCACCGATCATGCCAATGCAAACGCCATCAACGCGTTTGCGTGCTACGAAGGCAAGACCCTACGTAGATTCGTCAGAGCGATGCGAGAAGAACCTCGCTGGCAGTTCTTCGAGCAAGGTGCGCCGCTGGAGTTCGAAGATGTCGCGGCATATCGCAGGAGGCTGGTCAGGGAGCGCTTGACCCGGGCCATGGTTCTGAAATATGCAGAATATTGGGGAGCCCCCATTGGGTCTGATTCATTCTGGCAACCCTTGGGTCAGTGCTATACATTCCGTTGATGGCTAACCCTTGGTTCCAGAGGTAGCTCGCTACAAACGGCTTGCCCCCGAACTCCAACGCTAGGTGCTCACGTTTATGACGAAAAAAACCCCGAAGAAAACAGACCGTCCTGGCGTAGACCGGATGGGTCGAACTTTGCTCCACTACGCGGCCAACGAAGGACGCGATAAAGACGTGGCTCAACTTCTCAAGGATGGTGTTGATCCAAACGCCAAGGACGATTCAGGATGGACTCCTTTGCACTTTGCCGCTCAGGCAAATGCGTTGCAAATCTCAGAAATGCTTTTGGCTAGTGGTGCTGAGATTGACCCACTGGATTCAAATGGAAACACCCCATTATCAACAGCTGTTTTTGCTTGTGTCGGTGATGGCTCGCTAATCGCAGCCCTCCGCAAAGCCGGTGCTGACCCATTAAAAGAGAACAACTATGGCGTTTCACCGGTAGGACTCGCGAGAGATATTTCAAATTTCGATATTGCGCAATTTTTTGCCGATCTCCCATGACAGTGCCGAACGTGGCAAGCCGCCAAACCTCCGCCAAGCTAGCTATGCAGAAAAGCCTATACCCCTCAGGTCAAACACTAAGGAAGTAATACTCAGGAGCTCACAATGACAAAGAAAGGGTGGCCTGCCCGTATTGCAGCCGCACAGCGAAAAACCACTTGCTGGAAGAATGGCGTCGAGTTTGAGCGCATCAGATATGGCTATGAGGAAGATGACTGGGGCGCAAACGATCATCCTTGCGGAGACTGCGCGGTAGTAAAAGGCGAATACCATGTACCCGGCTGCGATATAGAGCGCTGCCCATCGTGTGGCGGTCAAATGATTGGCTGCGAGTGCTCATCGTCAAAGACGCCGAAAAAGCCAGCAAGACCATTCTCGAAAAGAGAACAAGCCATCGTTGAAGCCAGAAGGCTGTTCCAGTGGCGACACCTCGGGTTCACGGAAAACGGAACATCAATTTTTGAAGTTTCGAATAATTCCCCTATGGTTCTGCCGTATCTCTCCATTGGGGTGCAAGGGAAAGGCGGGACCAAGCTAGTTGGCGGCGCATGGCTTAACGTGTCCGCTGTTGTTCCGGGGCAGACTGGCAAGGTGGAGCATCATTGCTACAAGGAAATGCTGGCACCTGAAGAGCATGAGTTCTTCAATACACCAGACCCAACTCCTGAAACCAGAGATCGTTTTTGGGAATTCAAAAAAATTTCGCCTGGGGTAGCCGATCATGGAAACGCCTGACTCAGCCGAAATGCCTACAGATTTTTATAATCGACTGGCCTTGCTCGAATCCGGAAATGGGGATGCGAACGACATGCGCTATGTCGGCTGGTATTTCCTGTACGGCAAGGGGTCTTCCCAGGACATTGGCAAGGGCATTGCCTGGTATGAGCGCGCGGCTGCGCTTAATGATACGTACGCCATCTCCCAATTGGCCGTATTGTATGAATTGGGCAAGTTGGTTCCATTGGACTGCGAGAAGGCACGCGCGTATTACGTCGCGCTGGAGGATGCCCCGGGCTTTATCGCCTCCTACTCGTTGGCGTTTGCCTATTACTGGGGCAGCGAGTGCATTCCCAAGAATGAGGCGCTGGCCTATCAATATTTTTCCCGTGCTGCAAAAGCCGGGCATCTTGTATCTGAAGCCAAGTTGGCGATGTTAATGCGCACTGGCCGCTACGGTTTCTGGAATAGGCTGCTGGGTTACTTGCTCCCCATACGAAGCCTCTGGAAAGGGATTAGGATTATCGTGCTGGAGCAGGAAGACTGTGGCGAGTTCTGGGATTTTGATTGATTAAGGGTGGACATCGGCTTTGTTGGCAAACGCGGGAAGGAGCAGACATTGGCGAACGGCCGCAATGTGGCGACCGTGACTGTCCGTTCCGGCCGAGGTTGTGTCGGCGATGTGTGACAAACGGTCGTCAGCTTACTAAAACAATACAGGCATTCATGGACTCAGCGAAAGAAACCATGAAACGCCCCATCCGCATCATCGGCGCGGCCAATGGCCTGGGGGCTCAGGATGCCGGCTGCGAAGATGGTCCGGTCGCATTTCACCATTCACCCGCGACGGCTACAGCGCCGAAGCAACACAACCCAAACGGGTCTTCGTCTATCCCCTGGTCCGCCAGGCCACGGCGTGCCTGACCCAT
>JAIFKV010000217.1 GCA_020049415.1 Betaproteobacteria bacterium | reverse complement strand
AAAAAATGTTCGTGTGTCCCGTGGTTTTTTAAGCTACAGGGGGTTGAGCGAGTAGTTACGATTTTTCATCACTTCTGATCATGCATTTTTAGAGACGAAAAAAGATGTGAGTCAATTTAGTAGTCAGGCTCAAATTATCCAGGTCTATGACCCACCCGCCGGCGTCTTCAACGCCCTCCTCGGATTAGCGTAAAAGGGAAGTGGCGTTGAATAATTGAGCCAATACCACGGCTTCCCGCTTCTTTTTGGTCTCTTTGGAATTCCTGCGTAATCTCCTCCGTCACATCTCACCGCGCAGTTGTCACCAACAAACCGAAAAGGCGTGCATGACATGAATCTGCGTCACTTTCGTTGTAAAGATCCGCTCAAAGATTCAACAAAATCTCGCGTTCACGCGCAGAGGGTTCAAAGCCACGCGATTCATAATGCTGGAAGATTGCGGCAACGACATCGTCGGGTTCGTCGATGACCTGAATCAAATCGACATCCTCCGGATTGATCATGCCCTCACTTACAAGCAGCGCGCGGAACCAATCGATCAAGCCTGACCAGAAACTGGATTGCACCAAAATAATGGGAATGCGCGGGGTTTTGCCGGTCTGGATCAGGGTCAGCGCTTCCATCAATTCATCCAGCGTGCCAAATCCGCCTGGCATAACGACATAAGCACTGGCAAATTTGACGAACATGACCTTACGGGCGAAGAAATGCCGAAAGGTCTGGCTAACATCCTGAAAGGGGTTGGTGTGTTGTTCGTGCGGCAATTGAATATTGAGGCCGACACTGGGCGATTTACCAAAGAATGCACCTTTGTTGGCCGCTTCCATCACACCTGGGCCACCTCCTGAAATGACGGCGAAACCTGCATCAGAAAGTTTTCGGGCGATGCTTTCCGTGAGCAGGTAATAAGCGGAGCCAGGCGCAATGCGGGCGCTGCCGAAAATACTTACCGCCGGCCGAATCGGTGCCAGTCGTTCAGTTGCCTCGACAAACTCTGCCATGATTTCAAACATGCGCCATGACTCGCGCGCGGAGAGCAGCGCTTCATGGCCACCGCCGGGGTCATACATATGAGGGAGCTTAGGTCTGCTCATGGTTGCGAACTGCGATGAAAAGGACGGAGATTCTAGCCCGCCTATCGCGGAGCAGCGCGGATGCCAGCCGCATCGCCACAACCGTGTACCAACGAACAAAGCCGGACCGGCGGCTAACCCCTGGCCGCTTCAACATGTTCAGCAAGCAACTCCGCCACCCGCGCCGCCACCGCATTGAAGTTTTCAGCCGGAATCGGGCGCGAGAAATAGTAACCCTGCGCGTAATGGCAGCCCATTCCTCGCAGCCCGCGCAAATGAGAGATTGATTCGACGCCCTCGGCGACGATGTCCAGCCCCAGGCTCTTTCCCATGGCGATGATGGCGCCGACCAAGGTGTGCTCGTTGCCGTCATCTTGCATGTCCCGCACAAACGATTTATCAACCTTGAGCGTATCGACCGGGAAGAGCTTGAGATATGACAAAGAGGAATATCCGGTACCGAAATCATCCAGATAAACACGGAAACCCATGCCATGTACGGCATTGAGCCATTGCAACGATTTTTCGATGTCGCGCAACATCACACCCTCTGTAATCTCCAGCGCCAGCTTGGCGGGCGAAACGCCATGAAGAGTCACCACCTCAAGTAGCCTTTCAGGTGACAGTCCATCAGGAATTTGCCGACCGGAGACATTCAACGAGAGGGTGTAGTCGAGTCCTTCTCGCTCCCATTCAAGCAACTGCAGACACGCGGCCTCCAGCACAATCACTCCAATATCGACAATCAGTCCCGTTTTCTCCGCTATCGGAATAAAGCTGTCCGGCATCACCAATCCGCGCTTGGGATGCCGCCAGCGAAGCAGCGCCTCGGCTCCGCTAAGACGATTGGCGCGCAAGTCGACAATAGGCTGATAAAACAAAACGAATTCATTGTTGCGCAGGGCGGCGCGAAGGTCCGTTTCCAGATGCCGACGCTGTTCGGCAGCATCGGCCAGAACAGGATCGAAAAAGACCCAGACATCGCCGCCCTCGGCCTTGGCGCTGTCCATCGCAAGTTCAGCTTGGCGCAGCAAGGCGGGAACATCCATTCCGTCCAGCGGAAACAAGGTGATGCCGATGCTGGCATGAAGATTGATCGGCGAGCCATCGACAAAATAGGTCTGTCGAATCGATTCCATGATGCGTCGCGATATCTTTTCGGCGGCTTCACCGTGCGTAACATTGTTCAGAATAATGCCAAAAGTGTCGGCCGAAAGGCGCGCCACCGTATCACCGCCTTTAACGCAACTTGAAAGACGCGTGGTGGTGGTTTTCAGAATCTCGTCCCCGGCGGGCAATCCCATGCCTTCGTTGATTCGTTTGAACCCATCCAGATTGAGGATCAACAACGCAAATCCGCCTGTCTGCGCGTAGGCAAACTCGCGCACGTGGTCATGCAGATGCGCTTCCAGTCCGGAGCGGTTGGCAAGTCCGGTCAGGTTGTCGGTAACCACCATCCGCATAGCGGATGCCTCCGCCTCTTTCAGCAGGGTGATGTCATGCACCACACCTTGCAGCAAATCTCCACCAATCGGGCTCAGCACGATGTTCAGCCAACGTCGCTTGTCATCCCGCAGGCTAATCAAAAGATCGTCGGACACCGAGACGTTCTGCTGCAGCGCACCAAGAATAAGTTGCGTCATCCGGCCTGGCATGTCCCAAGGCAATAGCCCCATATGCAACCAGGAATATGCCGCATCGCCAGAAGGTGGAGCGATTTCAAACAAGCGCGAGAAAGCCGGATTCCATGAGGTCAGGACAGCATTCTTGTCGACAATGAATATGCCGGAATCCGCGTTATCAAAAATGGCGTGATACTTTTTCTCGTCGATCTCACGCTGTATGCGCAACTTGCGCTCCTCCGACAAGGTGCTGACCAGGTACTCGGCAAGCGAATTGATGTCTCTTGCCAGCTGGCCAATTTCCGTGTGGGCATGACTGTTCGGAATTGGCAGACGTTCACCGGTGGTTGGGTCGAGAAAATGCAAGCGGTCCGACATGGCCTTGATCGGTCGCACAATGAACACCAGCATGATCGCAACCACAGCAAAGACCACCATGGCCAATTGCCAGCTGAGCTGAATAGCGGCAAACCGCACTTCTTCCGCAATTCTGGCATCAATGACTTTCGGGTTCGGCGCCAGCACAATATTACCGACCGATTTCAAGCCATCGAAGGGAGAGAAAATAGTGCGTCGCATCAGCATGTCAGGTTCCGCGTTAGCAGCGTTGACAGACTGAACACGCTTTTTATGGGCAAGTACGCTATGTTCGGTCGAGATAGTGACCGCCAGAACATCTGAATTGCTCAGCAACCCCTCAGCCAAATCACTCGCCAAGGTTTCATCCTTGGCGAAACAGGCAACTTTCAGCGTGCTCTCAATCGTATCCAGAAGTTCATTCATCCGCGTCCGAGAGGCTTCATGCGCACGTTGATTGGTCACATAGGCGGTGTATGAAACGGCCACTAACCCCGCTAGAACAGAAGCAACGATGACGACCAAGGCAGAGCGCAACAACAGCCCGCGCAGTTGAAACAGACTGTTGGAAGACGCCGCCGGGTCACTCATCTTGGAAATTCGTAAACGATACGGAAACGGTTATCGACTTGAGCACGCTCGATATAAGAAACCCCACCAGAATTCCCGCTCATTAATGCTGCAACTTCCGCTGCATTGACAGCTTGTTTGGGTGGCGAGGTCTTCCCGGAAAAAATCAAACGTGACCAGTAAGCATTGATTTCATTCAAATTCTTGTTGACCAGTTTGCGATAAAACTGGTTTTTCAAAGCGCTGCTATCGGGTTGATCAACAGGAATCGCGACATCGCCATTAGGCAACCGGCGGTAACGCCCCAGAAAAATATTGATGACTTCGTCCTGACTCAGTCGATCAACTTCGCTACGTGCGTTGACAATAACAACAGGTTCCGCATTGACCGGCGTGCCGATGATCAGCAAGGAGATGAACAGGGGCAGAAGTAGCTTGCGCATGATCATCTAGAAAACGAAATCCAGCGCCAGGCTGTAGACAGTCATATCACCGTCCCAAGTTTTATCCATGGTCGCGAACTTGAATAAAAAGGTCGAAGACGGATCGCCCTTTATCACATCGATTTGCGCTTTCAACGCCAGATTCTTCTGTAAATCCCAGCGACTGCCCAAAATAAAAGTGTGCTGATCAACTTGGGTCTGCTGAATCAGTGATGCCGTCGTGAAATCCAGAACGGGAATTCCTTTCAGCGGAAGCGGTTCCGAGCGGGTCACACTCCTGGAAAACCCGAGGTAGGGCATAACGCGGCCGAAACGATAAGCGGCGAGAACATAGCCAGCCTTCGAGTCTTGATAGGCAACGCTCTCTTGCTTGATATGATTCAACATCATTTGTACGTTCAGCGGCCCTTGGTCATAGACCAGACCGACCGAATTAAAGCGTGCCGATTGATTGGCCATGGCCATTTCCGGAACCATCGACAAGTAGGGAAAACCGACATAATCATCAGTGGGCAATTCGTTTTCGAAACGCGACCGGGCGTGGCTTAAGCGCAGTTGCCAAGGGCCATTCAGATAATCGAGATATCCGCCCAGCAAGGCGGAACCTTTCAGACTCCAAGTCAAACCCGGCAAGAAAGGGACTTTCTCGGGCGAATAGCCCGCATACAACTTGCCATTCAGCAAGCCATTTCCAACAGGAAACGTAGCGCTGATGTCCAAACCATCGATATTGGAAAAAACCAGCGAGCCATAGAAATCGAGGGGGGGCCGAATACTGACATTGGAATATCCGACCAAGCGGGAGTCACCCAGCATGTAAAACTCGGTACCGAGACGGCCGGCGCGCAAGGAGAAATCAGGAGAAAAATCGTGCCGCAGGAAAGCCCAACTGAGTTCCGGGTCATACGAGTCGTCATAGTGATATCGGCTCACCACTTGCACGACACCTTCAGTCTGGGGGCAGAATTTAATATTTGCCTGAAGACCGAGTATCGAGTCTACCTTGGCAGTCCACGATTTAGTTGCGCCATTGGGCTGGGTTAGATCGCGCACAAACTGAGCATTGTTATTGTTGTCTGTGCGTGTCATGCCGAGCGTACCAAACCCGTGCAAAGCAATGTGCGGAGACTCGTCCAGTGTTGCGTCTTCAGCGGCCGAAGCAATGCACGAGGCGAAGAAGCCAAAACACGCCAGCATCCTGCAAAACACGGATTTAAGCAGCGCGCTGCGCAGTACCGCCAAGCCTGATGGTGTAATGCCCATTGTTTGATTCTTCGGACGCAGAATGTTATTGAAATTTAAACCCAAAAAATCACTAAAAGAAAGCGCCTTGCAACGGCGCACGTAAGTTAACTGCTTTATCGCATAATCCAACATCATTTTTTACGGTGCAACTGCTTCTGAAACATCAGTTGCAAAGATTTTCGCACCGTCTTGCCGGAAGTAGCATCATGATCAGCGCAGGCGGCCACCAGCGCGAAAAGTTGGTGGCTGAAACTTGACCAAGTTGCCGCTTGTCTTCCTGACCAGCGACGTCACACCGAGAACCATCGTGCTACCAAGCACGATATCGCCCTATTCATGCAACTAGTGGTGACGGCTGAACCGGATAAAATTTTCGTCGACTTACACAAAAGCACTCGCACTTCCGACAATGCCCACCGGGCATGAATGAAACACTTG
>JAIFKV010000029.1 GCA_020049415.1 Betaproteobacteria bacterium | reverse complement strand
GATAAAGTCATCATTCGTCGGGAAATTTATTGACACGACAATGGGTTGTCGAAGTAATCTCGCCCGGCACATGAACTCAATCGTATGAACATCCCCCTTTCAATCGCATGAAGTGGTTCAAAACCCGCTCTCGTAGTCGCGGCCATGCCGTGTTGACGCCCTATCAAAGCGGCGTGGCGGCGGTGTTGGTGCGTGACGAGGGGGAGAAGGCGCGCGTGCTGGCCTTTGCGCAGGGGCAGGGCGAGGCATTGAGCGCCGATTTGTTGAATCGGGTGGCGGCGGAAGCGGGTATCAAGGACGTGCCGTTGATTGCCTTGCTCGATCAGGAGCACTACCAGACCTTGATGGTGGAAGCGCCGAGCGTGACGGATGAAGAAATTCAGAGCGCAATACGCTGGAAAGTGAAGGATTTGCTCAGCTTTCATATCGACGACGCGATTCTCGATCATCTGCCGGTGCCCGGGGGGGGCAATCGCCCGGCCAGTATCTTTGTGGTGGCGGCGCAAGCGCCTGCGTTGCGCGCGCTGGTGCAGCCTTATCACGACGCCGGTTTGCATCTTGAAGTGATCGATATCCGCGAGACCGCTCAGCACAATCTGGCGATGCGCATTGCGCCGCCAGATTACGCTGTGGCGGTGTTGCATTTCGATGGCGAAAACGGCTTGCTCACCTTCAGTTTCGGCGTCAACCTGATCATGTCGCGGCGAATTGAAGGGCGCGGCGCGGCGGGCGAATCGTTGCTCGACAAGGTGGCGATGGAAACTCAGCGTTCGGTGGATTACTTTGAACGCCAATATTCCTGGTTGCCGCTGGCCAAGCTTTTTTTGGCGCCGACGGCGCAAGCGCAGGCGTTGTTGCGGCGTTTGGGTGAATACCTGCCGATCGGCGCGGAAAGTCTGGATCTGACGCGGGTGTTCGATTTCAGTGCGCAGACGCAATTAGCCGATGCCCGAACACAAAACGCGGTCTTCCATCTGCTTGGTGCAAGTTTGCGGCCGTCCGAAAAGGCGGGTTGAGCGCGATGAAGCAGATCAATCTTTATCAAGCCGCGTTTCGTCCGCCCAAAGTGGTTTTGCCGGCGCGTGCGTTAGTGTTGAGCGGCGTGGTTTTTTGGGCGGGCTTGCTGGCGCTTTATGGCTGGCAAAGTTGGCAATTGAAACAAGTCCAGACTCAGGTCGATGCGGTCGTCAAGCGCGCCGATGCCATGACCCGCCAGGTCGCGGCGAGCCAACCGGGGGCGCGAACGCCGAATCTGAATCTGGTGCAGGAAGCGCAAACACTGGAGACACGCGTGCGGGCGCTGCAACTGGCGCAGGATGCCATCGCGAATGGCGAACTGGGTTCTGAAACCGGTTTTTCGGCGCAGTTTCGCGCGCTGGCCCGCACTACCGCGCCCGGCGCCTGGCTGACTGGGGTGACGATTCTGGATGCGGGCCGGGGCCTGACGTTGCAGGGCCGGGCCTTGACCAGCGCCGACGCGGCGCGCCTGATCGCCAATTTGCGCCAGCAAGCGCTGTTCGTCGGCTTGTCGTTTGCCGGCCTGGAAGTCCGCCCGCCCGAGTCGCCTGCCGCCTCCGCGCGGACGCCGAACAAGCCGGCTGAACAGACAAATGCCGCGCCGCGTTTTCTGGTTTTCTCTTTGAATGCGCGTCTGCCTGAAGCCGTCGCGGTTTCGGCCGCTCCATTACCAAGGAGCGGACCATGAAGGCGCTGGATCAGGCTTTGCAGAAAATTGACGCGCTGTCGGTGCGTGAGCGGGTCATTTTGTTTGTGTTGTTGCTGGCGGGTATCTGGGCGGCGATGGATGTGTTGTTGCTGACGCCGAAAGAAAATGCTCGTAAGCAGCAAGAACAGAAATTGGCTGCGGCGCGCGCGCAGATGAGCGAAGCCGAACAGACCTTGATGCTGATCGCCAATCAACCCGACCCTGATCTCGCCGCCCGACTGCGACTGGAACATGTGCGCAAGAATCTTGATGACCGCATGCAAACCGCGGGTCTCTTGCAGGCGCGGATGGTGGCGCCGAAGGATCGCGTCGAGGTATTGCAGGGTTTGATGGCGGCGCAGCCCGGTCTGCGTCTGGCGGGTCTGGAAACCTTGCCGGCGGAACCGATAGGCGCGTCCCCGCCGGCAAAAAGTCAAACCAATCAACCCGCTAAAATCGCTGAACCCGAGACCTCCGCGCTTTACAAGCATGGCGTCAAGATTACGCTGGTTGGCGGTTATGCCGCGCTGACCCGTTACATGGAAAGGCTGGAACATCTGCCGGTGGGGTTTTACTGGGCGCGCGCCGAACTCGATGCCAGCGCGCATCCAGAGATCAGTCTGACCCTGATTTTGTATACCTTGAGCCAGGAGCGAACATGGCTGACCGTATGATGTTCGCCGTCTGTTGTTGCGCTGGTTTGCTGGCGTCGGCGGTCCCCGCTGTTGGCGCTGATCTGCCTGATCCGACTCGACCGCCCGCAGGTTTCAGCGAGCAGGCTTCAGACCAGGTGGTTGTGGAGCCGCCAGCGCCGCCTTTGCTGGTCAGCAGCTTGTTTTTGCTTGGCGACAAGCCCTATGCCCTGGTTGACGGCGTCATCGTTCGACCAGGTGATCCGCTGGCCGATGGCAACGTGGCGAAGATCGATGCGACCGGTGTCTGGATTCGTACGCCCGGTGCAGGCAAGACCCGCAGCGGTTTACGGCTCCTTAAATGGCTGCCGAATGTCGCCAAAACGCCCGCCAGTAAGCCGCTGGACTCGCGCATGGAGAGTAAATAATGAAATCAAGCAATTCGCATGAATTGAGTTTTGCATTGAGTCTTGCCGCCAGTTTGTGCATCGGCCTGAGCTTCACCGGTTGCGCCCAGGTCAGAAGTGATCCGGTGTTGCCGTTGATCCAGGATGAGCTGGTCAAAATGATTGATTCCGCTGCCGCTAAACCGGTCCCTTTGCCCGCCGCCGTCGCAGCGGCGTTGGCGCCGCAGACCCGGCTTGAATTACCGAAAGCGATCAGTCAAGCCGTCGAGGCGCGCTTCGATCTGGCGGTCGATGCCGCCTCGGCGCAGCAAGTCTTTCTCGGTATCGCCTCCGGCACGCGTTACAGCATGCTGCTGCATCCGGAAGTCGCCGGAGCAATCACCGTCAATCTGAAAGATGTCACCGTGCCGGAGGCGATGGATGCAATGCGTGAGTTGTACGGCTACGACTACCGCATCGATGGCAATCGTATCTATGTGCAGCCGTTGAGCATGCAAACCCGTTTTTATTCGATTGCTTACCCGGCTTCGCTGCGCCAGGGAAAATCGGAATTGCGTGTGATTTCCGGCTCTATTGCCGATTCCGGGGGAGCCTCGGGCAGTTCGGGAAATGCCGCCAGTTCATCGCCAAGTTCCAGTTCCTCTAGCGGAAAGCAAGTCGACAGCAGCCGGGTGGTGACTTCGGTGGCGAGCGATTTCTGGGGTGAAATGCAGGCCTCGGTGGGCATGTTGATCGGCTGTGCGGTGGCCGCCAGTCAAACCGCCGGGCCGACGGCGGCGGCGACAAATTGTCCGAGCGGGCGCAGCGTCGGCGTCAGTCCGCATACCGGCATGTTGATGGTGCGCGCGCTGCCGGTAGAACAGCGGCAGGTGATCGAGTATCTGAAAGCCGCGCGGCTGCAGGTTGAGCGGCAGGTAATGATCGAGGCGAAGATTATCGAGGTGACGCTGAATGAAGGCGCACAGACCGGCGTCAACTGGTCTGCTATTGGCACCGGCAAAGGGAATCCCTTTGGTGTGAGCAGCAATTATGGCCAGGCGACTTTTTCTTCCGGTGAATTTCCGTTCCTCAACTCGACCGCCGATTACGGCGTTCTGAATCAGGCCGCCAACAGCACGCTGATCGGGCTGGCATTTCAGACCGACAGCTTTGCCGCATTGGTGCGTTTTCTGGAAACCCAGGGCCAGGTGCAAGTGCTGTCCAGCCCGCGTATCGCCGCCATCAATAATCAGAAAGCGGTACTCAAGGTGGGAGTTGATGAATTTTTCATCACCGAAATCACCAGCACGCCTTCGACCAGCGGCGGCACAGGGGCAACGACCTCGACCAGCGTCACCACCCAGCCATTCTTTTCCGGCATTGCGCTCGATGTGACACCGCAGATCGATGACGCCGATAACATCATCCTGCATGTGCATCCCTCGGTCAGCCAAGTCGTTACCGATGAAAAAGTCATCGACCTGGGCAGCCAGCAGGGAATTTACAAATTGCCGCTGGCAAAAAGCAGCATTTCTGAAACCGACAGCGTGGTGCGCTTGCGTGACGGTGAAATCGCCGCTATCGGCGGCTTGATGAAGCGTGAATCGCGCGATTCCGGCAGCGGGGTGCCCGGTCTGGGGGATATTCCGTTGTTAGGCGCAATGTTCAAGAACACCAACAAATCGCGGCAGAAGCAGGAACTGGTGATTCTGCTCAAGCCGACGTTGATCAAGCAGCAGTCGGACTGGATGGAAGGCGTGCGCGATGCCAGCGAGCGCTTGCAGGGTTTTACGCCGTCATCGGCGCAGCATTGATACCTTCTTCGTGTACCTCGCTCATTTTGGTCTGCATGAATTCCCTTTCGGTCTGACGCCGGATACCAGCTATTTTTTCCCCGGCATCGGCGCCCAGGCGGCGCTGAATACGCTGCTGGTGGCGCTCGATTCAGGCGAGGGCTTGATCAAGATCGTCGGCGAGGTGGGTTCCGGCAAGACCTTGCTCTGCCGCTATCTGCTGAATCAACTGGAAAAACAGGGTTGGGCCGCCGCCTACATTCCTAATCCGCACCTGACCCCGGCGGCGTTGAATCAAGCCTTGTTGTCCGAATTCAGTGGCGACATCAAACGAAGCGTTTCCTATGGTTTCACCAAAGCGCTGGAAATGCGCCTGCTGGAATTGGCGCAGTCCGGCACGCCGGCGGTGGCGCTGATCGATGAAGCGCAGGCGATGCCACTTGAAAGCCTGGAAGCGCTGCGTCTGATCACCAATCTGGAAACCGAAAAACGCAAGCTGCTGCAAATCGTGCTGTTCGGCCAGCCGGAGCTGGATACGCGTCTGGCCGACCCTTCGGTGCGGCAGATCAGAAGCCGCATTGTTTTTCATGAATGCATCACGCCACTGGTTGCGCACGAAACTCCGGTCTATCTGACGCATCGCGTTACCCAGGCGGGCGCAGCGGGTCCGCTGTTCAACCCCGCCGCAGCGAAGCAGTTGCATCGTCTCAGCCGGGGTATGCCGCGCCTGCTCAACATCCTGGCGCACAAAACGTTGTTGCTGGCTTACGGCGAAGGCCGCGCGCAAGCCGAACCCCGCCATGTTCGACTGGCCGCGCGCGATACGCCAGGCGCGCATCTGGCCTGGTGGCAATACCTGTTGAGGGCGACATGAGCGTTATTAATCAGGTGTTGAAAGACCTTGATCGGCAGGGCGCAAACAGCGTTGCGCCGACCGGCGTATGGGCGGTCAATCAGGCCAACCCCGCCAAATGGCGCGTGCCCGCCGGGCTGGTTGCAGGCCTGGCGCTGATTCTGGCGGC
>JAIFKV010000222.1:5580-8686 GCA_020049415.1 Betaproteobacteria bacterium | reverse complement strand
CGCGCATGTCCCATGTCAAGTTCGCCATTCATCAACATGCTTTGCACGGGCTTGGCGAGATTGAGCAAACGCAACAAATTGGAAACAGCGACGCGGGATCTACCAACGGATTCTGCAGCTGTTTGATGCGTCATGGTGAATTCACGGATCAAACGATGTATCCCCTGCGCCTCTTCCAGCGGGTTCAGATTTTCACGTTGGATGTTCTCGATCAAAGCCATTTTCAAGGCTTCGGAATCTTCAACTACCCTTACCAGAACCGGCACTTCCTTCAAACCAGCCATTTGACTGGCACGCCAACGGCGTTCTCCGGCGATGATTTCGAACTGTCCCCCCGGTATCGCACGGGCTAATATTGGCTGCATCAAACCTTGCGATTCAATCGAGGCTGCCAATTCAGCCAGCGCATCCGCATCCATCCGCGTACGCGGTTGATATTTTCCAGGTACCAGACTCTCGACCGGTAACGTCAACAAACGCTCACCATCGTTGGTGTCGCCCTCGCCGAGCAAGGCATCCAGACCGCGCCCCAATCCTTTCAATCTAGCCACGTCTAGCCCCCTCTTTACCAATCCGCGCATCCTGCTTGTCAATCAATTCCCGCGCCATCTGCAAGTACGCCTGCGCGCCTTTCGAAGCCCGGTCATATTGCAATACCGCCATACCGTGACTTGGCGCTTCCGCCAGGCGGACATTTCGCGGCACCACCGTATCAAAAACCTTGCCACCGAAATGCGCCTTGAGTTGATCAGAGACATGCTGCGCAAGCGTGTTGCGATTGTCGAACATGACCCGCACGACACCGTCAATTACCAGTTCTGGATTCAGCCTGGCCTTGATTTTCTTGATTGTATTGACCAGATCAGCAAGCCCTTCGATGGCGAAATACTCGCATTGCATCGGAATCAAAACTGCATGCGCACAGGTCAAAGCGTTGACGGTGAGCAAATTAAGGGCAGGCGGACAATCTATCAAAATGAAGTCGTATTCCACAACCGCCTTATCAAGTGCGATCTTTAACCGATACTCTCGCTGCTTCTCCACCACCAGTTCGACCTCAGCCCCGGCCAGATCCCGATTTGCCGGCAACAAATCGAACCCACCCGCCTCTGCACGTAATCGAACAGCCGGGTAGGTATCTGCACCCAAGAGGAGGTGGTACACAGTTTTGCTCAACCCCTGCTTCTCTGCACCACTTCCGGTGGTGGCATTGCCTTGTGGATCTAGATCTACCAGCATCACCCGCTTGCCGAGGCTGGCAAGGCTGGCGGCAAGATTGACTGCGGTGGTGGTTTTTCCGACGCCGCCTTTTTGATTGGTAATAGCAAGTATGCGGGCCATCAAATCGGTTCCATAACAATCAAACAGCGTTCGGCGTTCAGACCGGGTACATGAAGCGGTGTCGAATTGATGACGCGCACCTCTTTTAATCGGGTGATTTCCTCTTCTGGATGCACCCCTTTCATTGCCAGCCAATGACCACCGGGAGCCAGTAAATGTGAGCTGAGCCGAACAAATTCGGAAAGATCGGAAAATGCGCGAGAAACGATCTGTTCATACTTTTTTTTCACTTGAAAATTCTCGACGCGCGCATGCTGCACACTGACATTGGCAAGCCCCAATTCAATCACCACCTGCTGCATGAAACCGCATTTCTTCTGGCTCGCATCCATCACGGTCACTTTGATATCAGGTCGCACGATAGCCAGAGGAAGACCTGGAAATCCTGCACCGCTTCCGACATCAAGCAAAGAACCATCGAGTAAATATGGCGAAACGGCAAGACTATCCAGAATATGGTGTGTCAGCATGCGCTCCGGTTCAAGTATCGCAGTCAGGTTGTAGGTCTTGTTCCACTTGCCAAGCAGATCCAGATAAGTGAGCAAGGCGGATTTTTGTAGCTCACTCAGATTGAGTTTCAATGCCAACGATCCGGCTTCGAGCGAGTCTGAGTTAATCATGTGTTTGTCTTCGACCATTCCGTCCGATCACCTAGATCGCCGCGTTTCAGATAGACCATCAATACCGAAATCGCCGCCGGAGTAACACCTGCAACGCGCGAAGCTTGACCCAACGTCGCTGGTCGTGCCTGATTCAACTTCTGGCGCACCTCGATCGACAGGCTGGCAAGGCTCATGTAGTCAAAGTCCAGCGGTAGCACTTGATGCTCCTGGCCGCGTTGACGTTCGATTTCTTCATGTTGTCGCGCCACATAGCCAGCGTATTTGGCCTCAATCTCCACTTGCTCGGCAGTTTCCTCATCTAACAGACCTGGCCCCGCCCCTGGCAGGCTAATCAGGCTGGCGTAGGTCACCTCGGGGCGTCGGAGCAAATCGAACAAGCTGTATTCACGTTCTATGGTTTTACCCAATACCCGCCTGGCGTCAATCTCCAGCAAATTATTCGGATTGACCCAGGTCGATTTGAGGCGTTCGCTCTCGCGCGCCATCGCTTCTCGCTTCAACTCGAAGCGCCTCCATTGGACGTCTTCTACCAGACCTAGACGCCGTCCAATATCCGTCAAACGTTGATCGGCATTGTCCTCGCGCAGGGAAAGTCGATACTCGGCTCGACTGGTGAACATACGATATGGCTCCTGCACGCCGCGCGTCGTCAGATCATCAACCATGACGCCAAGATAAGCCTCGTTTCGGAGAGGCCACCAGGAT
Source organism: Betaproteobacteria bacterium (assembly GCA_020049415.1). Classification (GTDB taxonomy): domain Bacteria; phylum Pseudomonadota; class Gammaproteobacteria; order Burkholderiales; family Thiobacillaceae; genus PFJX01. The sequence goes on along the minus strand of JAIFKV010000222.1, from coordinate 6,017 downwards.
TCTTCATCCTTGGCCAGTCGGGCAGCATTCAATCCGGCCAGCAATCCCTGTGCCGCAGCTTCCTCATACCCGGTGGTGCCATTGATCTGGCCGGCGAAGAAAAGTCCGCTTATCGTCTTTGTCTCAAGACTGGGTTTAAGTCCGCGTGGATCGTAATAATCATATTCAATGGCATAACCCGGACGCAGCAGATGCGCATTCTCCAGGCCGCGAATGGAGCGGACCAAATTCCATTGAACGTCGAATGGCAGGCTGGTTGAGATTCCATTCGGATAAAACTCATGGGTGGTCAAACCTTCCGGTTCGAGAAAAACGTTATGTCCCAATTTATCGGCGAAACGCGAAATCTTGTCCTCGATCGAAGGGCAATAACGCGGGCCAACACCTTCAATCACGCCGGTATACATCGGCGAACGATCCAGGCCACGGCGAATAAT
>JAIFKV010000222.1:0-5557 GCA_020049415.1 Betaproteobacteria bacterium | reverse complement strand
CTGACCGATGAATGAGAAAACCGGCGCCGGGTTGTCGCCGGGCTGCTCCTGCATCAGCGCAAAATTGATACTGCGTCCATCTATCCGCGGAGGGGTTCCAGTCTTCAGTCTTCCAACTGGCATACCCAGCTCACGCAAACGTGCCGCCAAGGAAACAGCGGGAGGGTCGCCCATTCGACCAGCCTGGAAGTTTTCCAGCCCGACATGTACCAGACCCGCCAGAAACGTTCCGGTGGTCAATACCACCGCCCGCGCTTTGAAAACAATTCCGAGTTGAGTCTGCACCCCGGTTACACGGTCGCCTTCCAACAATAGATCGTCAACCGCCTGCTGGAACAAGCTAAGGTGAGCCTGATTTTCCAACCGGCCGCGAATAGCCTGTTTGTACAACAGCCGATCAGCCTGAGCGCGCGTGGCACGTACCGCTGGACCCTTCGATGAATTTAGAATACGAAACTGGATGCCCGCCTCATCGGTAGCGATAGCCATCGCTCCGCCCAAGGCGTCAACTTCCTTGACCAGATGGCCTTTGCCAATTCCACCGATGGAAGGGTTGCACGACATCGCCCCAAGGGTTTCGATATTGTGGCTAAGCAACAGGGTTTTGGCTCCGCTGCGTGCAGCGGCGAGCGCGGCTTCGCATCCCGCATGACCACCGCCAACAACTATGACATCAAAACTTTCCGGGAAAATCATGCTCTTCCTTGCGCTTCCAGCGGACTTACAGGCGGCGCATTCTACGCCATGCAAATATTTGAATGAGGAGGTTGTTTCACGTGAAACATGATTTCTTTGTTTCAACAAACCTGTTAAAAAATCTTGAAATCAGGCTTGCGCATAAAGCTGATGATACAGACCGCCGCTCCGTATCAAACTTTCATGCACGCCTTCCTCGACTATATGGCCATTTTCAAATACCAGAATGCGGTCAGCCTGTCGCACTGCCGAAAGCCGATGCGCGATGATCAAGGTAGTGCGATTCTGCAAAAATTCTGCCATCGCCTGATGCAGATTGTATTCAGTAGCGGTATCCAAAGCGGATGTCGCCTCATCAAGAATCACCACCTGTGGCCGACCAAGCACCACACGCGCTACGGCAAGACGTTGACGCTGTCCGCCAGATAAGCGAACACCATTTTTTCCAATGATACTGTCCAAACCGCCGTCCAGATTGGCGATGAAAGACTCCAATTGAGCAACCTTCAAGGCATGCCATAAATCAGCTTCCGTATAATCGCGGCCCATGCTCAAGTTCTCACGTACGCTGGCATTGAATAAAACCGGATGCTGTAAAACTACGCCTACATGATCCCTGACTTTAGCCCAGCCGATTTCTGATACATCCACCCCACCGAAACGTATCGATCCGCCGCGCAAGGGATATAGACCCAACAAGGCTTGAACCAGGGTTGATTTTCCGCCGCCTGAAGCGCCCACCAGAGCAACCTTCTCACCCGGAGCAATTATTAGATTCACTCCATCCAATACAGCCTCGCCATCGGCATAGGAAAAACTGACATTCTCCAGTTGCAAACTAATCGAATTGGATTCAGCAAATGGGTTCAAATGCTCCTTACCGGTCTGTGCCGGCTTCAGCATCAACATTGCATTGATCCGACCAAGCGCCGCATTTGCCGCATACCAGGAATATTGAATATTTATGATTTCCTGTACTGGCGACATCATGAACCAGAGATAACCGAATACCGCCAGCATTTCACCAATACTAAGGTCAGCATAGAAAACCATCACCATCGCCAAGGCACGGAAGGCATCAAAACCAGCCAGAAAAATAAAAAATGATATCCGGTTCATCGCATCGGACTTCCAAGCAAAAGCTGCGGCATGCTGACGAATGTTTGCCGCCATTCCCGCGACTCTTGCCAAGTAATACGATTCCCTATTCATCGCTCGAATCTGATTGAGTGCATCCAGGGTTTCGCCCAAAGCTTCTTGAAAAGCTTCAAAAGCGGCGTTTTCACGCTTCTTTAATTCCTTCACTTTTTTGCCGAAGCGAGTTGAAAAACCGATCACGACCGGATTCAACAAGAGGATGAATAAAGCCAGTTGCCAATTCATCCACAGCAGTACGCCAGCAACACCAACCAGCGAAAGCAATGCCACGATGAAACTGGAAATTGAATTTCCCAAAAAGCTGTCCACCGCATTCAAGTCGGTGACAAAGTGCGAACTAACCCGGCCGGAACCTAGTGTTTCATACTCCGATAAAGCGATCATTGATAATCGATCCAACATGCGCAGTCGAACCCGGTAAACCACTTCTTTCGATATCAACGAGAAAGTACGCGACTGCCATACATTGAGCAAAATAGACGCCAAACGCAAACCTATGGTCAGTCCAAGTGCAACCAGAATAAATAGCACCGGTCCATGCCATGAAGCGGGAAACCAAGGCGCAACAAAAGCTATAAATCCAGCCGGTTTGTTCAGTAGCACCTCATCAACCAATATGGGTAGAAAAAGGGGAACCGGGACCGCGCAAACTACTGCCATAAAGGCAATCAAGTTTCCGCGTAGCAAAGCAGGACGGTGATGGCGAACCTCAGTGAAGATAGTTCGCCAAGAAATTGAAGTTGCTAAAGCCTGCTCGGTTGTCATGATTTATTCATGCCTGTTCATGAATCCAACGGGTAACTGCATCAGTCAAGCATGAAGTTTTTTTCAAGTATAAAAACGCATTTTATTAAAACCCAACCCTGCACCACGTAATTCTCAAAAGCAATGGATGGCAGATTAATAACATGATCGAATTAAAAGGTGGTTATCCAAATAAAGATTTAATCCCTTCAACTTGAATCGTGATGCTCATGAAATCAACAATGCAATCAACAGTGATACGATAGTTGAATGCGGTGATTAAAAAAGAATTATTTTAGGTAAACGTCGAATTGGTTGTCATTGCAGTCCTGTATTGCTAACTGCATTGCCTCTGCGTACTACTCATCGAGTAGCCAAAGCCGGATGTATTTATTTTATTAGGTAATCGCGGCCTGCTATTCAGTCTCGGTTCGAATACTTTGGCCTAAAAATATATTGTCACTGTGTAAAAAATCTGTCTGGTCGTGACGTTGCACGTGAAACAATCTTATTTTCCAATACAAAATTGACTGAAAATAACACCGAGTAAATCGTCCGAACCAAATTCACCTGTTATTTCTGAAACAGCTTCCAGGGCCAGACGTAATTCCTCGGCAAAAAACTCCAATTGTCGACCCGCATCTCGCGCACGTTGCAGGCACCCACCAGCCCGACGCAATGCATCAAGATGACGAGCGCGAGCGATAAAAATGCCCTCTTCAGCAGTTCTCCAACCCGCAATTTGTAGGATTCGCTGGCGCAATAAATCAACACCAGCACCAGACTTGGCAGATAACCATATTTCGTTACCGTCTGGCTGAAGCCTCGGCAATTCGCCGGCAATATCTATTTTGTTATGTACAGTCAGTCGCGGAATTTCAGGTAAATGCGACAAAATTGCCTGCTCTTGAACACCAATCCCATGCGCTGCATCGATTAAAAGAACTGCAATATCCGCCTTTTCAAGCGCCGCCCAAGTGCGAGCTATACCCAGACGCTCTACCGGATCTTCTGTTTCACGTAAACCCGCGGTATCGATAAGATGAATTGGAACCCCTTCAATCTGAATCGCCTCACGCAAGGTATCGCGCGTGGTACCGGCATATTCCGTCACGATAGCTGCGTCATATCCCGCCAATTGATTCATCAAGCTGGATTTGCCGACATTTGGCTGCCCGATCAGGACAACATTCAACCCCTCACGCAATAGCGCACCTTGCCGAGCTTGCGCCATAACCTCGTCAAGATGGTGGTGAAGCGCAGTTAACTTTCCCCAAGCATCAGCCTGTTCAAGGAAGTCAATGTCTTCCTCGGGAAAATCCAGTGTCGCCTCGACCAACATGCGTAATTTGATCAAGCCATCGCGCAACACATTAATTTTGCGTGAGAACTCTCCCTCCAGCGTACGTAATGCGGATCGAGCCGCAGCTCGGCTGCCGGCATCAATAAGATCAGCTATTGCCTCGGCTTGCGCCAAGTCCAATTTTCCGTTCAGAAATGCACGTCGACTGAATTCACCTGGCTGCGCTAAACGCGCTCCAAGTTGTAGACAGCGTTCCAGCACCAATTGCAAAACCTGTGGTCCGCCATGGCCTTGCAACTCGAGCACATGCTCGCCGGTAAAAGAATGAGGCAAGGGAAAATAAAGTGCTATGCCATCGTCGAGCGCTTCTCCATCCGCGCCCAAAAATCGAACGTGAGTAGCACGCCTTGCTTGTAGTTCTTGACCAGTCAATCCATGTAAATGGTCTTCTATGTTCGACCCCGATATACGGACTACACCGATCCCTCCTCTACCGGGAGCAGTTGCAATAGCGGCGATTGTGTCGCTGGCGATCATTTCCTCAAATTCTCAAAGGCAAACCGCACTTGAAAATTCTCAGTGCTTGCTATCGTTCGCCGCCTTGCCACTGGCTTCAATAACCTTGTTGATGCGCCATTGTTGCAAAATCGACAGCACGTTGTTAACCAACCAGTACAGCACCAAACCCGCCGGGAAAAACAGAAACATGACGGAGAAAACAATTGGCATCGCCATCATTATTTTCTGCTGCACCGGGTCTGGAGAAGACGGTGATAGTTTGACCTGAATAAAAGAAGTAATCGCCATGACTACCGGCAAAATATAATAAGGATCGGGCTTGGAAAGATCTTGTATCCATAGCGCAAAGGGCGCCTGCCGCAACTCGACCGCTCCCAGTAGCACCCAGTACAAGGCGATGAAAACCGGGATTTGCACCAGGATAGGCAAGCAACCGCCCATTGGATTGATCTTTTCCTCCTGGTAAATCTTCATCATGCCTTCATGCAGTTTCTGCCGATCATCGCCATGACGTTCTTTCAAAGTCTGCAAACGTGGCGCCAACTTGCGCATCTTCGCCATGGATTTATAGCCAGCTGCGGACAACGGGTAAAAAACCAGCTTGATCAGTACTGTCAATAAAATGATGGATACACCCCAGTTGATCACCAACTTGTTGATCCAGTTGAGTAACACGAAAATGGGATAAGCAAGCACGGTCAGCCAGCCATAATCGACGACCAGATCAAATCCTGGTGCCAATGATTTGATTTTTTCCAACTCTTGAGGACCTGCATACAGGCGCATGGAAATATCTTTCTCCTCGCCAGGAGCAAGCTTGACCACTGGCAATATCATGCCGGCGCTGTATTCATCTTCACCTATCTTTCTTGTATAGAACTCACGCTGGCTTGCATCGGCAGGATCGAGCGTCATCCAAGCCGAAACAAAGTGATGTTGAATCAATCCGATCCAGCCATCTTTGGATTCCTTTACATATTCTGTCTTGCCCTTTGCGATATCTTCGAACGTTACTTTTTGAAATTTTGCCGCATCAGTATAAATTGCCGGGCCAGTGAAAGTATGCATCAGCGCTGATTCTCCTTCTGGCGCTTGCCCATACCGAAGCATCTGGTAATAAGGATAACCTTCCAATTC
>JAIFKV010000145.1 GCA_020049415.1 Betaproteobacteria bacterium | reverse complement strand
CTGTAGGTGCGAATTTATTCGCACATAACGCATTGATTATGCGAATAAATTCGCACCTACATCGGTTCCAACTGAGCTTTCTAGGATCATGGCCATCCTCACTTAGAATTTTGACTTCGAAACCCGTATCGAAACGGTACCGTTTGCCCGCTCATGAAACCCATTTCCGAACTTCGCCTGGCTGACATCATCAGCCGCGAAGTCTTTGTTGTTGCGCCGGATACCCCCCTGGGCACCCATCCCGAGATGCTGCTCCAGCCGGCGCTGGAACTTGAAAAACAGTTTTCCGAAGACACCCTGGATGCCTTGCCTGGCGTGTTCTACATGTTCGACGCCGCTGGCCGATTCGTGCGCTGGAACCATCTGTTCAGCAAGGTGACCGGCAACACTCCTCGGCTCTTGTAGGTGTGTTGCGCGAAGTCGGCCTGTTTATTGGCTGCCCGCTACAAGCCCATCGCACGCTGATTACATGCCTTGCTTGAGCGCGGCGATGCGTTCTTCCAGCGGCGGATGCGTCATGAACAGGCGCTTGAGGCCGCTGCCGCCACCGCCGCTGATGCCGAATGCAGCCATCTTCTCCGGCAACGGCGGCGTGTGCGCCTGCATCAGGCGCTGCAACGCGGCGATCATGTTTTGCCGTCCAGCCAAAGTGGCGGCGCCGGCATCGGCACGGAATTCGCGTTGACGAGAGAACCACATGACGATGATCGAGGCGAGCACGCCGAGCACCAGTTCGGCGACGATCATGGTGACGTAAAACGCCGGCCCCTGACCGCGTTCAGTCTTGAACACGATCTTGTCGACCAGATGGCCGATGACGCGCGAGAAGAACATCACGAAGGTGTTCACCACACCCTGAATCAGCGCCAGCGTCACCATGTCACCGTTGGCGACGTGGGAGATTTCATGCGCCATTACCGCTTCGGCTTCCTGCTTGGTCATGCCGCGCAGCAGGCCGGTGGAGACTGCAACCAAGGCTGCATTCTTGTTCATGCCGGTGGCGAAGGCGTTGACTTCGGGCGAATCCCAGATGGCGACTTCCGGCATCTTGATGCCGGCAGCCTGCGCTTGGCGCGCGACGGTCTGCACCAGCCAGAGTTCTTCCGGCGTGCGCGGGTCGGTGATGACCACGGCGCCGACCGACTTTTTTGCCATCCATTTCGACATCGCGAGAGAAATCAACGAACCACCGAAGCCCATCACGCCGGCGAAGATCAGCAACGAGCCGAGGTTGAGTCCGCTTTCGTTCAGATAAGGCTCGACGCCGAGCAGGCGCATGGTGATCGATAGCACCAGCACGATCGCCAAGTTGGTGGCGAGGAATAAAAAGATACGTTTCATAAAATTTCCTTCAAAAAATTCAAATGGCCTCGGAATCTTGCAGCTTGCGATTCCATTTAACCTGTAACACTCCCTAACAGCAGAATACGATCAATCAAAAATCAAACAAATTTGATTAATCTGTATCAAGCAATCGTTACAGTTGATTTGTTGTGAGGCGTTTGTCTGTACCGAATATTTATTCGGCATCCCACATTTCAACCTGGTTCCGGCCATTTTCCTTGGCGCGGATCAATGCCATGTCGGCATTGGCGATGGCTTCTTCAACCGGGTGTCGCGGGTGCATTTCGATGAGTCCGAAGGAGGCGGTGATGCTGAGCGATTCACCGTTGGGCAGACGAATCGGTAAACGCTCCAGTCCGCTGCGGATGCGTTCGATGACTTGAAAGGCGTCTTTGATTGGCGTACCGGGCAGGCAAATCAGGAACTCCTCGCCGCCGTAGCGATAGATGGAGTCGTACTTACGCAACACGCCGGTGATGAATTTCAGACCTTGACGGAGCACCGCGTCGCCGGCTGGATGGCCGTGTTCGTCATTGACCCGTTTGAAGCGGTCGAAATCGAGCAGGCAAAGACAACACGGGCGCTGAATACGCAAGGCGCGTTCCTGCTCTTCACGCAGACGCGTCAGCATGCCGCGTCGACTGGCGCAGCCTGTCAGGCTGTCGGTGGTCAGGAGTTCGCCGATGATTTCAAGTTGCACCCGTCGCAACATGGTGTTGAGGCGCAAGGTGAGGTCGATGCAACGATCGTAGATCTCTGCGTCGGGGCGGCGCTTGTCGAACACTTCCAGCAGCGCCAAACGGGTGGCCGCGTGCATCGCTTGTTGAATTTCCCCCAGATTTTGAAAATCCAGGTTTTCGCTCAATGGATGCCGGTCGTGGCTGTAGTACCAGAGTCCGAACGGTGAACGCAGATGTGCGTCGTCGGCCAGATCGGCCTTGTTGACCGGGCTGGCGCAGACCAGCGCTCGGTTGATATGTTTGAACCAGGCTAGGTGCGCCGCGATGATGACTTCCAACTCTTCTGTCAGGTGTTGAATTTCTTCTCGATCCAAAGGAAGTGACATGACCTACCCATCGTTGCTGTTGTTGTGGCGGCAATATCGGTTTTTACGGGGATGTCTTTAATGTACGGTAATCAACTACCCGATGAACCTACCCAAAAATTGAGATTCTTGTCGAGAAATTCATCCCACGGCATGTAGTGGGAGCCGTCACAGGAGAAGGTTAGGCTGACCATGCCGTTGAAAATATTCAGCGAACCGGAACGCAAATAGAGGGTTTCATCCATGAAGCGGAGTTCGCGGAAGCAGTTCAGCACCTCGCGGACTTTATCCGCCGGCAGGCTGGCGTCCTTGGGATAAGCCTGGTGCGGGTAGGCCATGCACAAGTTCGGATCGGACAGTTCGTCGATGCCGTGCAAGCGATAGCGATACGGGTCGTTCATCACCCACAGCGTTGCGCGGGAACTGGAGAAAAGCAGTTTGGCGTGAAACACCCCATGCACGGTGATCAGTTCATGCAGCAAAGCCAGCACTTCTTCGATGCGTTCGTCCATCGGGCTGTTGACGCGTTGCTGGTGGAACAGGCCGGCGCGGATCGCTGGATCGCCGCGCATCTGCATCCATTTCTCCGGTTGCCGGAACAGGGCTTGGGTCGCTGGAAGTTCGCGCAGGTCGAAGTCGGCGCCCAAATAGCCGAGCAATTTCCCGTCGGCATCTTCGATACGACGCACGGCGGTCAGCGATGGACGCTTGGCGTTGCGGCTGATGTAGGACTCGGACAGCGAAAACGGTACACCGGCGAGCGCTTCGGCCAAGTAAGGGCGATCGCCGCGGTCGCGGCCGAATTGCGATTCCAGCAACCCTGTCCGCGTTACGTTGGCGGTGAGTTGCTTGGCTTGCGCATCCAGCACATAGAGATACTTGCAATAAGGTAGTTCTTCCATGCCCTGCACCAGGATGGCTTCAAGCTTTGGTCGATCCGGCCAGGCTTCCTTGCAGCTTTCGACCAGGATGGATAAAGAGGAGGCGAGCCAGCCCTTGAGAAGTAGGCGTTGGCGTTGGATGGCTTCTTGCAAGGGGGTATTCATGGCGTGGTGGTGTCGAGATGTAAGTAGCGCAAAGTTACACCATCTGGTCTTGCTGCTGGGCGGCAATGATCAGCGAAATATTGTTGGTCAGGTTGCCGCGCATGATGCATTCGATGGCGGATGCGCTTTTTCGTTCGACCGGAACAATTTCTGCCGCTTTGTGCGCCTTGTCACGCAATCAAGGTGGCAACGTATGCGGTAATAGAGGCGTGATAACCTCGGCTTTGAATGGTCCATTGAGGCGGCCAGATCAGGCTGTAAGAGACCGTCGCAAGACGCTACAAGGAGAAATCATATGTCTGATACAAACCAAAACTTGAACCCAAACCCTGCTTTACCGAGTCGTATCGGCCTGGCGATCGGTGCGTTCTTTGGCACCTTGTTCAACGCCGACTATGCTGGCCGGATTCTGCGCTTGCGCGAACCGGTAACTGCCGCTACGCCCGCTCCAACACCCGCTACGGCTCCGGCGGCGGCGGTAGTCCTTAAACAATCCGGCCCGGAAGCCGCGCTGCAATTGCTGGGCCTGCTGCAGCGCGATGGCCGTTTTATTGATTTCATCGAAGAAGATGTGGCGGCGTATTCCGATGCCGAAATCGGCGCGGCGGTTCGTGTTGTGCATGCCGGTTGCCGCAAGGTGCTGCGCGAGCATTTTACTTTGCAGCCAGTGCGCAGCGAACCCGAGGGTAGCGCCATCACGCTGGAGGCGGGCTTCGACGCCGCTGCCGTGCGTCTCACCGGCAATGTCGTCGGCCAGGCGCCGTTTCGTGGCAGTCTCAGCCATCGCGGCTGGCGGGTGACCGAAGTGCGTTTGCCGAAACTGACCGAACAGCATGATGCCCGCATCGTTGCCGCAGCGGAGGTGGAGCTATGAGCGAACCCCGTTATGCCATTGGCATCGACCTTGGCACTACCCACTGTGCGTTGTCTCACATCGATCTCGTCGCCAGCGACGGTGAACTGGCAGCGCTGCAGGTATTGTCGATTCCACAGATCACCGCGCCCGGCGCGGTCGAAGAACTCGCCCTGTTGCCGTCTTTCATTTATCTGCCGCATGCCAGCGAGCTTGCGCCCGGCGATTTAAGCCTGCCCTGGACGGCCAGCCAGGACTACGCCGTCGGCGAGATGGCGCGCAGTCGTGGCGCACAGACGCCGATTCGTTTGGTATCCAGCGCCAAGAGCTGGTTGTGCCACGCCGGGGTGGATCGGCGCGCGCCGATTCTGCCCGCCGATGCGCCCGAGGAAGTCGCTCGCATTTCGCCGCTGGACGCCTCCATCCGCTACCTGAACCACTTGCGCGCGGCCTGGAATCATTCGTATCCGGATGCGCCGTTCGAGCAACAAGAGATCACCGTCACCATTCCCGCCTCGTTTGATCCGGCGGCGCGCGAGCTGACCGCCGAAGCGGCGACGGCTGCGGGTTACCCGCGCCTGACGCTGCTGGAGGAACCGCAAGCGGCGTTGTATAGCTGGATTCAAGGTAGTCACGGCGATTGGCGCAAGCAGCTTGAATTGGGTGACATCATCCTGGTGGTCGATGTCGGTGGCGGTACCACCGACCTTTCGCTGATTGCCACGGTGGCGCGTGACGGCAATCTGGAACCGCATCGCATTGCGGTGGGCGACCATATTTTACTTGGCGGCGACAATATGGATCTGGCGCTGGCGCATGGCTTGGCGGCCAAACTGGCGGCAACCAACGTCCAGCTTGACGCTTGGCAACTGCGTGCGCTGACCCATGCCTGCCGCGCCGGCAAAGAAACATTGCTCGGCGAGCGTGATGTCGACGTCGTACCCGTGGTGGTACCCAGCCGCGGTTCGCGGCTGATCGGCGGTTCGATCCGCACCGAGCTGACGCGCGACGAAGTCACCCGCACCCTGGTGGAAGGCTTCTTTCCGCGCGTTGACAGCACCGCGCGGCCGCTTGTCCGGGCGCGTAGCGCGCTGACCCAACTCGGTTTGCCCTATGCCCAGGATGCCGCCATTACCCGGCATCTGGCTGCGTTTCTTGGCCGCCAGACGGCGGCCACCGCGCAGTTGGAAGGCTTTGCCGATCAAGCCGCAAAAAATGCCAGTTTTCTGCATCCCACCGCCGTGTTGTTCAACGGCGGCGTATTCAAATCCGAATTGTTGGTCGAGCGCACTCTGGCCACCTTGAATGACTGGCTGGCCGCCGAGGGCGCCGCCCCGGCGCGTCTGCTCAAAGGCGCCGACATGGATCTGGCGGTGGCGCGCGGCGCGGCTTATTACAGCTATGTCCGCCGTGGCGGCGGCGTCCGCATCCGGGGTGGCACCGCCAGCGCCTACTATGTCGGCGTCGAGTCGGCGATGCCTGCCGTGCCCGGTATGGAGCCCCCGGTGCAAGCCTTGTGCATTGCCCCATTCGGGATGGAGGAGGGCAGCCAGGCAGAGTTGCCGGCGCAGGAATTCGGTTTGGTGGTGGGCGAGCCGGTGCGTTTTCGCTTCTTTGGCTCTACTGTGCGAAGACAGGATCAAGTCGGGGTCATGCTCGAAGCCTGGCAACGTGAAGAACTGCAGGAACTGGGCGAGATCGAGGCCAATCTGCCCGCCGAAGGACGTTCGCCGGGCGATATCGTGCCGGTGAAATTGCGTGCCATGGCCACCGAAACTGGCGCGCTGCGCCTGGAAGCCTTGCCGCGTGGCGGCGGCGAGCACTGGAAGATAGAGTTCGAGGTACGTGGCAAACATTAACCATGATATTCATCAATACCCACGCGTCATCGCTTGCCCCTTGTCCGCAATGCCCTGCGCGATCCTCGCGTGAATTCGTGAAATATCTGCGTTAAAAATCATGGCTCGCGAAGATTGATGCAGTCCTACATCGTTGGCATTGACCTCGGTACCACCAACACGGTGGTGGCCTACAGCGAGCAGGACGGAAACGCTGCAGGCAGAGAAATTCGCCTGTTCGAGATCGACCAACTGGTCGGTCTGGGCGAGTTCGCGCCGCGTCCGCTGCTGCCCTCGGCGCGCTATCACCCAGCTGAGGGCGAGTTGAACGATGCCGATATCGGTCTGCCCTGGCGACAGGACGATGTTGCCAGGGTCGAACGGGTGGTTATCGGCCAGTTGGCGCGCCAATTGGCGGCGCAAGTGCCTGGGCGCGGCGTCACCAGCGCCAAAAGCTGGTTGTCACACCCTTCGGTTGACCGTACGGCGGCGATTTTGCCCTGGGGCGCGGCAGACGACGTTGCCAAGGTGTCGCCGGTGGCCGCCAGCGCCAGTTATCTGGCCTATGTGCGCGCCGCTTGGGACCAGCGTTTTCCTGACGCCCGGCTCGATCGGCAGGAACTGGTGCTCACCGTGCCCGCCTCCTTCGATGAGGCCGCGCGGGTGCTCACCGTCGAAGCTGCGCGCCTGGCCGGGCTGGGCAACGCGCGCCTGCTGGAAGAGCCGCAGGCGGTGTTTTACGACTGGCTGTTTCGACATCGAAACAGCCTTGGCGCGGAACTGGCGCATACCCGGCTGGTGCTGGTCTGCGACGTTGGCGGGGGTACCACCGACCTGACGCTGATCCAGGTCGAACTGCGCGACGGGGAACCGCATTTGACCCGTATCGGTGTTGGCGATCATCTGATGCTGGGCGGCGACAACATGGATCTCGCTCTGGCGCATCTGGCGGAATCGCGCTTGGCGGGTACGGCTGCACGGCTGTCCGCGGCGCGATTGTCGCAATTGATTCAGCAATGTCGTGCCGCCAAAGAATGCCTGTTGGCGCTGGATGCGCCTGAACAGATGGCGGTGACGTTGCTCGGCGCGGGAGCAAAACTGATTGGCGGCGCGCGTTCACTTGACCTGCACCGCGAAGAAGTGCGCCACCTGCTGGTCGATGGCTTCTTCCCGCAGGTGGCGGCGGATGCGCGGCCGCAGCGTTTGCGCGGAGGGATCGTCGAATTCGGCCTGCCTTATGTTGCCGATGCTGCGGTGACGCGCCATATCGCCGCGTTTTTGGCGCAACACGCGGCCGCTTCGCGGCGGGCGCTTGGGTTGGAAAGCGAAGCGGAAAGTCAGTCCGCGTTGCCTGACACCCTGCTGCTGAATGGTGGCGTTTTCAGGGGTGAAATTCTGGCCCAAAGGCTGGAACAAACCCTCGCCGACTGGCGTGGCGCGCCGTTGCGAGTGTTGCACAACGACAATCCGGATGTCGCCGTGGCGCGCGGCGCGGTGGCTTACGCACTGGCCCGGCGCGGCGCAAGCCCGCGCATCGGCGGCGGTTCGGCACGCAGTTATTTTCTGCTTCTGGACGCGGCAAAGGGCGCTGCGCGTCAGGCCGTTTGCGTGTTGCCGCGCGGCGCGGAAGAAGGTGAAGAAACACGTCTGACCGATCGCACCTTTGCGCTGCGTCTGGGCCAGCCGGTGCGTTTTCATCTGCTTTCCTCCAGTGCCGATAACGTCTATTCGCCCGGCGCGTTGGTTGAAATCGACGGCGAAGAATTCATCCACTTGCCGCCCATCGCCGCCGTGGTGCCGGCGCAGGGCAGCGCGGCGCGGGAAATACCGGTGCAAATGGTGACCGCGCTGACTGAAGTGGGGGCGCTGGAAATGCATTGCGTCAGTGTCGATAACCCTGACCAGCGTTGGCGGCTGGAATTTCAGTTGCGCGATAGCGGCGGCGCGCCGCAAGTCGTCGCCAGTGGCACGCTTCACCCGCGTTTTGCGGAAGCGGCGACGCGGATCGAACGCGTCTTTGGCGGCAGCTCAGGTCAAGTTGGCGTGAAAGAGGTGAAGCAGTTGCGTGCCGATCTGGAACGTATCCTGGGCGTCCGCGACAACTGGGAAACGCCGCTGCTGCGAGAACTGTTCGGCGCGCTATGGCAAGGCGCGCGCCGCCGCCGGCGCAGTGCCGACCACGAACGGCTGTGGCTGAATCTGAGCGGCTATTGTCTACGCCCCGGTTTTGGTTATCCGCTCGATGACTGGCGTATCGAACAGCTGTGGAGTCTTTATCCGCAAGGCATTCAATACGCCAAGGAAAATCAGGTCTGGTCGGAATGGTGGACGCTGTGGCGGCGTGTCGCCGGCGGGCTCGATGAAGCCGCTCAATTGCGCATCTTTGATGACATTGCCGGCGATTTACGTCCCCCCTCCAATGCCAAGAAAACTGCGGGGGTGATGAAAAAACCGGGCCTCGATGACGTGGTGCGTCTGGCCGCCGCGCTGGAACGGGTGCCTGCGGCGCGCAAGATCGAACTGGTGCAATGGCTGCTGGAACGCTTGGCGCGGCCGGCGGAAAATTTGCAAAGCTGGTGGGCGGTAGGCCGTATCGCCGCGCGCGCGCCGTTTTTCGGCAGCACCCACAACGTCGTTCCTGCCGAAATTGCCGCCCCTTGGTTGGACACAATCCTCGCTCTGGATTGGAAGAAAATCGCTCCCGCCGCTTTTGCCGCTGCCCAGATTGCCCGCCTTACCGGCGATCGCGCGCGCGACCTGCCGGATGAATTGCGTGCCCGGGTGAGCGCAAAACTGCATGCGCATCAAGCTCCGCCAGGCTGGATCGCCATGGTCAACCAGATCGCGGAACTTGACGCTGCCGACGAACAACGCATGCTCGGCGATACCCTGCCGCCGGGGTTGAAGCTGATTCGCTGAGGAGGTCGGCTTACCCTGCATTGATCTGACATTGCTCTTGCGAGCGTCGATGGGGATTGAAAATCAGTCCAAATGAGTTCTGCTGGCATGGAACTAGATTGAAAATATTTCGACCAATCTGCTCGCTTGGGCATTCTGCCCAAGTCACATAATCGAGGAGCGTAACCATGTCTGATCGTTTCAATTTTTCTCTTGGTCGGGTGTTTTCCGCCGTTGCTTTGATGATGGCCATTGCAACGCCGGTGTTTGCCGGCAACTGCGATTGCCCTGGTTATTATCGGAATCATGGTCAACATCCTGGCATGTATGGCGGCATGCAAGGCTGTCCTCTCCTGCGGGATGAGGCAGCCATTCCACGTGGATTTGCCCATGGGATGCCACACGGTTTTGCCCCGATGGGTGGCAAGACTTTGGGTGTCATGATCAGCAATCTATCCAATGAAAACCTCGACGACATCGGTATCAGCTATGGCATTGAAGTCAACCGCGTGCAACCGGAGAGCGCGGCGGCTGCGGCGGGCATTCAGGCGGGCGATCTGATCGTCGAGTTCGCCGGAAAACCGGTGATATCGGCGGAACGCCTGCGCTGGCTGGTGCGTCAGGCGGAAACGGGCAAGGCGCTGGAAATCAAGCTGATGCGAGATGGCAAGCCGTTGACTGTCAATGTCTCGCTGGACACGCCCGAACCCCCAACCCACTGCAAACCACGGGATTCCAAGGCGAGCGGTACTTGAGCGCTAGTGAAGCAAACTCGACGGGAAAAATGACCTTGATTTCCCCGGTGGCGAGCTTGCCATTCGGTTCATAAACGTTAAGGCCGGTTCAAACACAAGTTCTTGTTTGAACCGGCGCTGTTTGGCTATGCGCGGCAGGTTGCGTCATGCACCCAGCCGCGCATCAATCCAGTACTCGCGCCAGTACACCCCGGTAAACCCGGGCGAGTTGTTGCAGTTCTTCTACGCCGACGTTCTCGTCGATCTTGTGAATGCTGGCGTTGATTGGGCCAAATTCAACCACTTCGCGGGCGATGTCAGCGATGAAACGTCCATCCGATGTGCCGCCGGTGGTGGAGAGTTGCGGACTGATGCCAGTAACCTCCTGAATCGATGCGGAGAGCGCGTCGACCAGACCGCCGCGCGGAGTCAGGAACGGTTTCGCGCCGAGCTCCCAATCCAGGTCGTAATTGAGGCCATGTTTGTCGAGGATGTCACAAACGCGCTGCTGCAGGCTGCTGACGGTGCTGGCGGTGGAAAAACGGAAGTTGAAGGCAATGTCGGCATGGCCGGGAATCACGTTCATCGCGCCGGTGCCGCTGTGCATGTTGGAAATTTGCCAAGTCGTTGGCGGAAAGTATTCGTTACCTTCATCCCACCCCGTGGCGGCGAGTTCGGCGATGGCCGGCGCGACAAGGTGAATCGGATTCTTCCCCAGAAGCGGATAAGCGATATGCGCCTGGATGCCGTTGACCCGCAGGCGGCCATGCAGTGAGCCGCGCCGGCCGTTCTTCATCATGTCGCCGAATTGCGAGACGCAGGTTGGTTCGCCGACGATGCAGCAGTCGATCAGTTCGTTGCGTGCGGCGAGATGTTCGACGACCTTGACGGTGCCATCGACCGCCGGGCCCTCTTCATCGGAGGTGATCAGCCAGGCGATGGAACCGGAATGGTCGGGATGCGCGGCAAGATAGTCTTCCACTGCGGCGAGAAAGGCGGCGATGGAGCCTTTCATATCAGCCGCGCCGCGCCCGTAGAGTTGACCCTCGCGTTCGGTCGGCACAAACGGGTCGCTGGTCCATTGTTCCAGCGGGCCGGTCGGCACCACGTCGGTATGGCCGGCGAAGCAGAGCAGGGGAGCGGAGTTGCCGCGCCGCGCCCAGAGGTTGACAACGTCGCCGCTGTTGATTGCTTCGATGCTGAACCCCAGCTTGGCGAGTTTCTCTGCCAGCCAGCCCTGGCAACCGGCGTCGTCAGGCGTGAGGGAGCGGCGGGCGATGAGTTCGCGGGTGTAGTCGAGGACTTTACTTGTCATTCAGGGCGGCTTCGATGGCTTGGATTACTTCGTTTTCGACTTCTTTCAACGACTGTTCAGCCGGGCTGCCGTGGGCAATCGCGGTAGGCCGATTGAACAGCGCGGTGGTGATGCCGGCTTTGTGCGTCAGGCTGATATGCAACGGGCAGAGCCCAAGCAATTGCGGGTCGAGATTGCTGACCTGGTTGACGTACCAGCCGCTACAGAAGACCAGTGAGGTGATGCCTTCCAGTTTATTGCGGTTGTAGTCTTCACCCCACTTCTTCGCCATCCGCTTGAGATTTTCCGAGATGAGGAGTTCGTCGACGACAGCGTAGCCGGCTTCATCCAGTTTCGTGCTGACCGCTTTCACCGCTTTGTCGAGTGGCAACTTGGCGGATCTTTCAAAAACGGCTGGGTTGGCTGCTATTGAAGACTGGCAAATAACCATTGCAACAATGGCCAAGAGCAATTTATTCAAACTTATTCTCCGAAAAACGCCGCGTAGTTCTCATCGCTGAAGCCGACTTGATATTGGCCGTCCCGATCCAGAATAGGACGTTTGATGACGCTGGCGTTTTCCTGCATCAATTCTAGCGCGGCGCTGACGTTGTCGATTGATGCCTTGCGTTCGTCGCTGAGCTTGCGCCAGGTCTGGCCGTTGCGGTTGACGATGGATTCCCAGCCCAGCAGTTTGCACAGGGTTTCCATCAATTCGGCTGGCACCCCCTGTTTCTTGAAATCGTGGAATTCATAGGGAATATCGCGCTCTTCCAGCCAGGCGCGGGCCTTCTTGACGGTGCTGCAGTTGGGGATGCCGTAAAGTTTCATGGCAAACTCGCTTGAGAAGTTAACCGCGCCATTTTACCTGCCTCCCATGTCCTTCGCCTTTATCGTTCGCGCCGCCAATTGGAAACTTGATGAAACTGCTATTGCTGCGGTCAGGCGTGCCGTTTTCATCGCTGAGCAAGGCGTACCGGAAGCATTGGAATGGGAGCCGATCGATCCGCAATGCATCTGGTTGGTCGCCGTGACATCTGATCTTGAGGTGATCGGCATTGTTCGATTGACCACTGCGGGACGTATCGGTCGCATGGCGGTCATGCCCGCGTGGCGTCGTCATGGCGTTGGCGGCGCTTTGCTGGATGCGATATTGCATACGGCGCGAGAACAGGGTTTGACGCGGGTGCATCTTTCGGCGCAGACCCACGCCATTTCGTTTTATGCCCAACGCGGCTTTATCGCCGAGGGCGCGGAATACGAGGATGCGGGCATTCCGCATCGAAGCATGAATCTGAATTTGAAGGATTTGCCATGAATATTCGCATCGGTCACGGTTTCGACGTGCATGCCTTTGCCGAGGGACGTCGGCTGATTATCGGCGGCGTTGATATTCCTCATTCACGTGGTTTGCTCGGGCATTCCGACGCGGATGTATTGTTGCATGCCATTTGCGATGCGCTGTTGGGTGCAGCTGCGTTGGGCGATATTGGCAAACATTTTCCCGATTCGGACGCACGTTTCAAAGGCATCGATAGCCGGAAATTGCTCCGTCATGTGGCGGCATTGCTGGCCGGACGCGGCTGGAAAGTCGGCAATGTGGATGCCACCCTTATAGCGCAGGCGCCGAAGATGGCGCCGCATATCCCCTCCATGCGCGAGCACATCGCGGAAGACCTCGGTATTGCCGCCGATCAGGTCAATGTGAAGGCAACCACCACCGAACATCTCGGCTTTACCGGCCGAGAAGAAGGCATTGCCGCTGAAGCGGTCTGCTTGATCGTCAAACTGGAATGAGCCGGAATTCGGGTGATGCGAAGGCCAGCGATGCAAAAGCCAAGTCGCGCGTATTTTTTGCACTGTGGCCGGATGCGGCAGCGGCCGCACATTTGCATTCGTTTTCGCAACAATTGCATCAAACATTGGGTGGCCGCCTGACGCGCGAAGAGACGTTGCATGCGACGCTGGTTTTTATTGGCGATGTCGCATCCGATCGGTTACCCGGCTTGCTGGAACTGTCGGCGGGCATCCAAATCCCGGCTTTTGAAATCAACTTCGACAGCTTCGGCTGTTGGCGTCACAACCGCATCGCTTACTTGGGCATGCGACAGATTCCGAATGCACTAAGCATGCTGCAAACCGAACTTGCATCGCGAGTGCGCGCCGCCGGCTTCGATATCGAGCATCGTGCTTTCAGCCCGCACATCACCTTGCTGCGTAAAACAGAATGCAAAAAAGCGGGTCTGGAAATGGAAAATCCCGCAACTGAACCCATAGTCTGGGCGGTGCGGGATTTTGTACTGGTTAAATCCAGCTTGAGCGCGAGTGGCTCGCGCTATGAGCAGATCGGCCATTGGCCCCTGCTATGAAACAACGCGACTTCTGAGGTGTGCCGTCAATTCCGTTGCCGAAAGACGGGTGTAGTCTTTGTCGATGGTTTCCGATAGCACGCTCCTGACCTGGCCCGGCAGGTGGTTGTTGAGTAGCCCCACAAAGGGGGCCGAAGCCACAAGAATGAGCTGGTCGTATGCTTTCTTCTCCAGACCTTGGTCCAGTTCCCGGGTCACTTCCTGGGCAAAAAGCTCAGCCTCATGGTGTTTAGGGTCGGTTGCCTGCGTTAATGTGCCGTGACCAGTGCCATTTCGAGAACCGGAACGATCACTGACCAGATTCGAAGTTTTCTCGCGACTTTCCGGATGCACCAACTCTTTGACAAGTTGCAACCTCTCGTGTGCTCGGGTAAGGGAGAAGAGCTTGGCTTGGCTAGCATTCGCAACCATGACCCAAGTGGTAGACATCTAATCCTCCAAAATAAAAAACAATGAAAGATCAATCTGTTACGGTGCTCTCAAGTGAATCATCAAGACTTCAGATGAGACAATTTCAGGCTAGCAGGCGATTCTTTATAGTCAAGAAATTGCGTCAACAAGCTGTCGAGCAAGACGCGAAAAAGTCCCTGTATCGGATGCGGGCAACGTCAAGGTAGCGGCCGTTAGTGCGCCGACGTAATTGCGATCAAGTGATCGGGTGTAGGCCGGATCGTAATGGTGAATGAGCAATTCGGAGACCAGTTCATCCCACCGACTTTCGCCAGCCAGCGTCTTCCAGCTTTCGATGCGTTCTTTACCCTGAATGGCGGTTAGACAATCAAGCTTCTCGCCCAGCAACGCGGTGTTGCTTAAAAAATGCACATATTCTCGCTTCAATAATTCGACCCGCACCGGGATGTCGGCATTCAGGTTGATGCAGGGCGCGGCGCGCATGCGTTTAAGCAGTTCCTCGGGCGTGTGCAGATTGCCGATTTTCTTGCTTTCGGATTCGACGAAGATCGGGCGAGCCGGATCGAAACTGCGCAGCGTGAACCAGACCCGCGATTCGAACAGCTTTTGCGCCGGTTGCGTGCGGGCAGGGTAGGCGCCCAGTACCGAACCCATGTGGGCGGCGAGATCTTCGAGGTCGAGAACCTGTGCATCGCACGCTTTGATTGCGCGTAGAAATTGACTCTTGCCAACACCGGTCGGACCGCAGATTACGCGTAAATCAAGTTGCGCCGGCAAACTTGCCAATTCTTCAATGACATGCTTTCGATAGGCTTTATGGCCGCCTTCGAGTTGCGCCGCGCTCCAGCCGACCGAGCGCAGAATGGTGGTCATCGCACCGCTGCGACTGCCGCCGCGCCAGCAGTAGATCAACGGTCGATAATTTCGCGGTTTGTCTTTGAAATAGGCTTCAAGATGATTCGCGATATTACGCGCGACCAAAGCCGCGCCGACCTTCTTGGCTTCAAACGCCGAGTTTTGCTTGTGCAGCGTGCCAACCATGGCGCGCTCTGCGTCGTTCAAAACGGGTAGCGAGATTGCGCCCGGCAGATGGTCATCGAGATATTCGCCGGGCGATCTCGCGTCGATGATTTCATCGAAGTCGAATATCTCTATCACCTTTGCAACGCCTTCTTTGCGCCGCTGTTGCAGGGCTGTTTCGGCGCAGGTCATGCGTTTTTGTCACGCATCAAACGTGATTTTTCGCGTTGCCAATCACGATCTTTTTGCACGGCCCGTTTGTCGTGCAGTTTCTTGCCCTTGGCCAGACCAATTTCCAATTTGACGCGACCTTTGCTGAAATGCAGGTTAAGTGGCATCAAGGTGTAGCCGGCTTGTTGGACTTTGCCGATGAGTTTGCGTATCTCGTGCGCATGCAACAACAGCTTCCGGCTGCGGACCGGATCGGGATTAATATGCGTGGAGGCGGTTGGTAGCGGGCTGATATGGCAACCGATCAACCAGACCTCCTCTTTTTTCAGAATGACATACGCTTCTTTGAGCTGAGAGCGGCCGGCGCGAATGGCTTTGACTTCCCAGCCTTCCAGCATCAGGCCCGCTTCATAGCGTTCCTCGATGAAATATTCATGGAAGGCCTTCTTGTTATCGACGATGTTCATGGGACGGAGACAGTTGGATTTCGTGCTATTTTAGCAGGCCGATTCTCTCTTCTCCGTTGCAATCCCAACTACCTTAAATATGGCTCAAGTCGTTAAAACAGTTCTCGTACCCTACTCGTCGGAAGAGATGTTTGTGCTGGTCGATGGCGTCGAGAGCTATCCCCAGTTTTTGCCTTGGTGCGGCGGCACCGAATTGCATCTGCGTGACGATGTGACCACCGAGGCCACCATCCATATCCATTATCTGCAAGTGAAGCAGCACTTCACCACCCAGAACAGTAAACGCCATCCGGAAGAAATGATTATTCGCCTAAAAAGCGGCCCATTCCGCAAACTGGAAGGCTCCTGGCACTTCAAGCGTTTGTCTGATACCGCCTGCAAAATTGATTTCGTGATGCATTACGAGTTCGCCAGCGGGCTGTTGGAAAAAGTGCTCGGGCCGGTTTTTGGTATGTTGACCAACAGCATGGTGGATGCTTTTGTTCGCCGTGCGGAACAGGTTTACGGCGAACGATGAGCGATCAGATTCACGTCGAAGTGGTCTATGCGCTGCATGATCGGCAGAAGTCGGTCGTGGTGGCTTTGCCGTCGGGTGCAAGTGTGCGCGAAGCGGTTGAGCGTTCTGGCTTGCTGGCTGAATTTCCGGAAATTGATCTGACCAAAAACAAACTGGGCATCTGGAACAAATTAGCCAAACCGGATGCCGTTGTGCGCGACAAGGATCGGGTGGAGATTTATCGCCCGCTGATTGCCGATCCAAAAGAAGTCCGGCGTCAACGCGCGGCCGAAGGCAAAGTCATGAAGAAAGGTGGCGGTGACGCTGAAGCAGCCTGAATCTTCCCGCGTTTCATTTTCTTTCTGTTGATGGGTATTCAAGTTGGGCGATGCCCAGATTTGCCAAGTCGGCAGCTAACCCGGCTTGTCTTGTAACGCTTGCGCTGTCACCGATTTTTGCCGCTTCTCGAGCTATCTCAAGCGCGCTTTCGGCGCTGGTCCATAGGGCAAACTTTTCTCGTGCAAGTGCAACATCGGCTTCAGCTTGAGTCAATGCTTTGCGCGCTTCTTCGCTGATCGTGGGCGTGACAGCGGTGGTGGCAGTCGGTTTGCTCGGCGGCGCCACGCATGCGGTCAATGCAAGCGCGAGCAGGCAAATCGCGGTTGGGGAAACAATCCTGGAATGCATTTGATCTGTACTCAATGGCGTGGAAATCGTAAAAAAATCAGTTAAAGCGGCCGAAAAACTTCATCGAAAGCTGCTGCGTCGGTTGCTATCGGAATAATGGTAATTGAACGTCATGGTTTGGGCGCGGACAGTACACCGGTATAATGCTGTTTTTGTGCGCTAGGCCTCCCCATCATGCGAGTTTTGCAAAAAGCACTGACGTTTGACGACGTCCTTTTAGTCCCAGCGTATTCAGGTATTCTGCCGCGCGATGTCAGTTTGAAAACCCAGCTTACTCGGGGAATTTCACTGAATCTTCCCGTTGTTTCCGCCGCCATGGATACCGTCACCGAAGCGCCAATGGCCATCGCAATGGCTCAGGAAGGCGGCATCGGCATCATCCACAAGAATTTCACGCCAGAACTACAGGCTGCCGAGGTGGCCAAAGTCAAGCGTTACGAATCCGGTGTGGTGAAAGACCCCATCACCATCAGCCCAGGCATGAGCGTACGCGATGTGCTGGAAATTACTCGCCGTTACCGCATTTCCGGTTTGCCGGTGGTTGATGAAGCGGGCTTGGTGCTTGGTATTGTCACCAACCGCGACTTGCGTTTTGAAACCAATCTCGACCATTTGGTGCGCGACATCATGACCCCGCGCAACAAGTTGGTGACGGTGAAAGAGGGCGTCAGCAAAGAGGAAGTCATCACCCTGCTGCACAAGCACCGTCTTGAGCGCCTCGTCGTCATCAATGATGACTTCCAGCTTAAAGGCCTGATTACCGTAAAAGACATTCGCAAATCCAGCGAACATCCGCTTGCCAACAAAGACAGCATGGGACATTTGCTGGTCGGTGCGGCAGTCGGCGTCGGCCCGGAAAATGAGGAACGCATCGCCGCATTGGCGGAAGCCGGCGTCGATGTCATCGTGGTGGATACCGCCCACGGTCATTCCCAAGGTGTGCTCGACCGTGTCAAGTGGACCAAAGTGCACTACCCGCACATTCAAGTCATTGGCGGCAACATCGCCACCGCTGATGCGGCACTTGCATTGGCCGATCATGGCGCCGATTGCGTCAAAGTCGGCATCGGGCCCGGTTCGATCTGCACTACGCGCATCGTCGCCGGGGTCGGTGTACCGCAAATCACCGCTGTCGCCAACGTCGCCGACGCACTGGCAAAACTGGGTGTACCACTGATCGCCGATGGCGGCATTCGTTACTCAGGTGATATTGCCAAAGCCATCGCCGCCGGAGGCCACTGTGTCATGTTGGGCGGTCTGCTCGCCGGTACCGACGAAGCTCCCGGCGAAATCGAGTTGTTTCAGGGCCGCTCTTACAAGTCCTATCGCGGCATGGGTTCGCTCGGCGCGATGCAGAAGGGCTCTAAGGATCGTTACTTCCAGGACAACGAAGCCAATGCCGACAAGCTGGTTCCCGAGGGCATCGAAGGGCGCGTGCCACACAAAGGCAGCGTGCTTTCCGTGTTGCATCAGTTGATGGGCGGTTTGCGCTCATCGATGGGTTACCTGGGAGCGGCTACCATCCCGCTGTTCCATGAAACCGCGCAGTTCGTCGAAATCACCAACGCGGGCATCAAGGAATCTCACGTTCACGACGTGCAGATCACCAAGGAAGCGCCGAACTACCACGTTTGATTTTGCATCCCGAAAGAGGAGGCAGGTTGCGGAAAACTTGCCTCCTTTTTATTTGAGGCTACGCCATGCATCAAAAAATCCTGATTCTCGACTTCGGTTCCCACGAGTTGCATCCATATGACGTTACCGATCAGTTCATCCGGGATTTTGCACCGGCCGGGGTGATTCTTTCCGGTGGGCCTTCATCGGTGACCGAAGATGACACCCCGCGCGCGCCGCAGGCAGTGTTTGAACTTGGTGTTCCGGTGCTGGGCATCTGTTACGGCATGCAGACAATGGCGGCGCAATTGGGCGGCAAAGTCGAAAACGCCAGCCATCACGAATATGGCTATGCCGAACTGCGCGCGCGGGGGCATTCCAGTCTATTGACTGATGTGCAAGACCGCGTCGATCCAGATGGCAAAGCCTGGATGGATGTCTGGATGAGTCACGGTGACCGGGTGGTGGAACTGCCGCCCGGTTTCAAAGTAATTTGCGACAACGCCTCGACGCCGGTTGCCGGCATGGCTGACGACGAACGCCGTTTTTATGGTGTGCAGTTTCACCCGGAAGTCACTCATACCCTGCAAGGCAAAGCCATCCTCGGGCGCTTTGTGCATCAACTTTGTGGCTGCGGTCAAGATTGGAATATGCCGGATTACATCTCGGAAGCCGTCGCCAAGATTCGCGCCACGGTCGGTACCGACGAGGTCATTCTTGGCTTGTCCGGCGGGGTCGATTCTTCCGTCGCGGCTGCGCTGATTCATAAAGCCATCGGCGACAAGCTGACTTGCGTGTTCGTAGATACCGGTTTGCTGCGCCTCTATGAAGCGGAGCAGGTAATGGACACCTTTGGCAAAAGTCTTGGCGTCAAAGTCATCCATGTCGATGCTACCGAGCAATTTATGGGCAAGCTCGCAGGGGTTGCCGAGCCGGAGAAGAAACGCAAGATCATCGGGGGTGAGTTCGTCGCCGTGTTCCAAGCCGAATCCGCCAAGCTGGCCAATGCCAAATGGCTGGCGCAAGGAACCATCTACCCCGATGTCATCGAATCCGCTGGTGGTAAAACCAAAAAAGCACATGCCATCAAGAGCCATCACAATGTTGGCGGCCTGCCTGACGACATGCATCTGAAACTGCTGGAACCCTTGCGCGAACTGTTCAAAGACGAAGTGCGCGAACTCGGCGTCGCCCTCGGCCTGCCGCACGACATGGTGTATCGCCACCCATTCCCCGGACCCGGCCTGGGCGTTCGCATCCTGGGCGAAGTCAAAAAGGAATACGCCGACTTGTTGCGCCGCGCCGACCATATCTTCATCGAAGAGCTGCGCGCATATGGTTGGTATGAAAAGACTTCGCAAGCCTTCGCCGTTTTCCTGCCGGTTAAAGCCGTCGGCGTGATGGGCGACGGCCGCACTTACGATTACGTCATCGCCTTGCGCGCCGTGCAGACCCAGGACTTCATGACCGCACACTGGGCCGAATTACCTTAATTCGCGGCATCAATCGGGTGACTTACGACATTACTGGAAAACCGCCGGGCACGATCGAGTGGGAATGATTTGATGTCTCGTACTGTCTGGCACTGAACAGTATGAATGCCACGTAAGCCCGTGTTACTGCGGGCTTTTTGGTCTTTTCGTCTGGTATCACCCGGCACGACGATGCACCGGCAAGGAGTTATTTTCAATGGTATTTCCAGTGGTATTATTTTCAGGCACCCGGAAATTCTTGCCGATACCATTCATTGATGATGCAGGAATTCATGGTATCGAAATCTTGAAACTCTAGGTGTGGCTTAGGTTGGTAGCGGTTTTTATGGTTTTAAAAATCATGGTATCGCCAAGCCTC
>JAIFKV010000087.1 GCA_020049415.1 Betaproteobacteria bacterium | reverse complement strand
GGAAAAGCGGCTGTATCGCGCCTTCCGCCGCATGATTGATTCGGCTGATTGTTGACGATGCGCCCACCAGAGAGCGGTGCGTGAAGATCAAATGTGTTTCATTCGGCGGAAGGCGCCGGCAAAAAACCGCCGGCTTTTCCGCCCTACGCGGACTGATGCAGATTGAAAAACGCATCGAATCGACTCCGAGCATCGCGTTGTTCCGCTTTCGGATGAAGTCGCTTGGCGAATCAAACGAGCGACAGTAAGTTTTTATCGACTCCCAGGCGTTGGAATAGCCCCGGTTTGAGTTATTGAGCCGTCGTCCTGCAAGGTAATTTCGCTCGCCACCCCGCCCACCTCGTTCAGAATCAATACGTTCACCCGCCGATTCCGGCTGCGACCGTCCAGCGTGGCGTTGGTATCGACCGGCCGATTATCGGCATAGCCAATGGCGACCATGCGCGCGGCAGGCACGCCGCGCTCGGTAAAGAGGCGCACCACGCTGCCCGCGCGGGCGGATGACAACTCCCAATTCGAGGGAAAGCTGGGACTGTTGATTGGAATATTGTCGGTGTGCCCTTCCACCTGAATCGGATTTTCGATCTGCGTCAGGACGTGCGCGACAGCGGCCAGCGCTTCCGACGATTGCGGCTGCAATATGGCATCGCCACTTTTAAACAACACGCTGGCATTGATTTCCACGGTAATGCCACGCGGCGATTGCGTTACCCGCACCTGGCCGTCCTGAATCAGCGGCTGCATCGCCTGCAAAACGTTCTTGGCGACCTTTTTCATCCGATCAGCGGCTTGTTGACGTTCAACTGTCTGGGGCTGAGGCACGGTTTTACCGATTGGTTTGCCCGTCCCTGTCAACATCTCCGGGCTTTTGGTGTCCATCTGAATCAATTTATCGCTACTCGGAGCTTCCTTGAATGCGCTGATCAAGGAGTCTGACATCACCCGATATTTACCTTCGTTTACCGAAGATATTGCGTACATGACGACGAAGAATGCAAACAGCAGCGTAATGAAGTCGGCATAGGAAACCAACCAGCGCTCCATATTTTCATGTTCTTCGGGCAGTTTTTTACGGGCCATGTCGATCCTCCGAGTCAGGAC
The DNA here is from genome assembly GCA_020049415.1 of Betaproteobacteria bacterium. Lineage (GTDB taxonomy): Bacteria > Pseudomonadota > Gammaproteobacteria > Burkholderiales > Thiobacillaceae > PFJX01. The sequence continues at coordinate 32,604 of JAIFKV010000087.1, read as the reverse complement.
ATATAACCCTGTAATTTCGCCTCGATGGCACGCGGGTTTTCACCGTTGGCGATGGCGACGATGCCTTGAATGAAGAATTCCTTGTTGTTAACCAGCCGTCCCACCCAGTAACGCAACTTCCCCGCGACCGGCAAAAAGAACAGATTGGCGCCGCCAACACCATAAATCGTCGCCACAAAAGCAACGGCAATGCCCGAACCCAGCTTGGAAGGGTCGGACAGGTTTTCCATAACGTGGATCAACCCCATGACCGCGCCCAGGATTCCGATGGTGGGCGAATAACCGCCGGCGGCTTGCCAGACCTTGGCGGCATTGACGCTCTGCCGCTCGTAGACTTCCAGATCCAGTTCCAGCGTCTCCCGTAAAACCTCGGGTTCGACGCCATCGACCAACATTTGCAGGCCGCGCCGATGGAACAGATCCTTTTGTTCATCAATGAATGGCTCCAACGCCAGCAAGCCACCCCGGCGCGCCTTTTGACTCCAGTCGAGAATCATGTCGAGCGTCTCCTGACTAGCGATGCGTGGCGGTTGAATGACCCACTTGAGCATACTGAGCCCGTTCATGAAATCCTTCAGACTGGTTTGCAGCATCACCGCGCCCAGCGTGCCGCCGATCACAATCATGAAAGCGGTGAACTGAAGCAACGAGCTCATATGCCCGCCTTCCAGATATTGCCCGAGCAAAATCGCGGTCAGACTGAGAAGGATGCCGATAATGCTGATGATGTCCATATTCAGATCGCCTATTCGACGCTGCTCGACCATTCATGCAAACGCCCACGCAGGCGGGCGATGGCTTGACCATGTAACTGGCAGACGCGCGATTCCGACACCCCGAGAACGGCGCCGATTTCCTTGAAATTCATGTCCTGCTCGTAATACATGCCCATCAGCTGCTTTTCTCGTTCAGGCAAGATGCCCACCGCTTTGGCCAGCGCGCCTTTGAAATGGCGCGAGGCGAGGATATCGAAGGGCGCTTGATTCCGCGCGTCGGCAAAACGTTCGAGAAAATCATCGCCATCGGCGCTGTGCAGATCTTCGTAGTACACCAACTGCGAGCCGCGCGCATCGTTCAACAACTCGAAATAAGCTTGAATATCGAGCCCCATTTCATCCGCGATCTCCTGTTCGGACGGTTGCCGATGGTGTCGCTGCTGCAAGACGTTGATGGTGTTTTCGATTTGCCGACCCGCCCGACGAACATTGCGCGTCGCCCAGTCGGCATCGCGCAATTCATCCAGCATGGCACCGCGTATGCGTTGCGTCGCGTAAGTTTCAAAATGCGCGCCTTGCTCGCTATTGAAACGATCGACCGCATCCAGCAACCCCATCAAGCCAGCCTGAATCAGGTCATCGACTTCCACACAAGCAGGCAAGCGCGTCATCATGTGGTAAGCGATTCGCTTGACCATCGGCAAATGCGTATGCACCAACGCTTCTTTATCGCTAACCTGCACGCCGCCAACCTTTCTGTGCTTTCTTGCCAGCCGCTTCCATGTTCATGCGACTGAACAGCCACATTCGTTGCCAATACTGCTCAAAGTCGATCCGCTCGATCTGAGACTGCCGGCCACCCGCTTTACTCAAAGCATCGATCAATACCGCCTCCACCGCATCTGGCTTGACGCCCGGCTTCTCGCGCGCCATGCGGCCCAGAAACTGGGGCTTCACATCAAGAAAACGTTGTGCCGTTTCGCTCAAAGAGGCGAACAAGCCCAATGCCAACTCTTCCTCAGCCGCCTCCACCATCACAAACCAATGCTTGCCCGACCATGCCGCGTGCGCGGTTTTCATGACGGCATAAGCATCCGCCAAGGCGGCGCGTTGCGCCGGCACCACCAGCACGCGCAAATTGGCGGTAGCGGCCAAACCGTTGCTCCGAATCGGGCCATCGCCACCATTGTGCAGCAACCATTCCGGCGCATCCGCGCGCACTCTCCAAGCATCCGCCATATCGAGTAAAGCATGCTCGGACCAACCCGCCAAGGTTCTCAGACCATCTTGCGCCGCCAGCAAAATCAGACCGTCCAGCGCGGGCCGCACGACGGCGGCCAAACCCAGGCTGGGCGCATCGACCAAACCGTAGCGCGGCAGAATTCCCAGCAAACCGGCGACATTGTTCGGCGCCGGTGTTTCGTCCATCACCAACACCCGACGCCCCTGCCTTCCCAAGCCCAAGGCGAGCGCGGCACAGGCTCGGGCGGTGCGGCGCGCATCGGCGCCAAACACCCCAAGCGCCTGAAATGTGGGTTCCGGCGCAAATAATCGGCGTAAACCACTGGCTTGGTCGAGCGGGTCAGCGAGCTGCACTCCAGCCTCCCATCGACTCGCCGCCGTCGCCCATATCCGGCATCGCGGCGGTCTGCATTGCCGCCGCCATCAAGATAGGATAATCGCTTTCATCCTGCGTAAACGGCGACTCATGCTGATTGATGCGAAAGGCTCGATCAGCCAGATAAACGGCATTGGCGAGGTGCAGATCTTCTGGCACGCGCTGGCCGTTGGTGACGTAATGCAGCGGCAATTCGTGCCGTATCGCGACATCCAGCACCGGGCCGTAAGTCAGCGCCTCGTCGATCTTGGTCAGAATGCATCCAATCAAACCGGGGCCGCTGTATGCGCGCGCGACTTCTTCCAGGGTTACGCCCTGGCTGGGCGCGCCTAGCAGCAAGAGCCGTTTCACATCGCGCTGTTCGCCGCACAACAAGGCGACTTGCTCGGCCAATCGCTTGTCGCGCTGGCTCATGCCGACGGTATCGATGAACACCAGATGCCGGCCGGAGAGGTCCGACAGGGTCATCTCCAGATCGTTTTCATCACGCACGGCAAAAACTGGCGTGCCCAGAATGCGGCCGTAAATGCGCAACTGGTCTTGCGCGCCAATTCGATAAGTATCCGTCGTCACCAACGCTACTTTTGCCGCGCCATGCCGCAGTACAGCACGCGCCGCCAATTTGGCGACGGTAGTGGTTTTACCGACGCCGGTCGGTCCAACCAGCGCATAGACACCCCCGCGCTCGACAATGTCGTCGGCACTGTTGGCCAATTTGAGGTTATGCGCGATGGTCGATTTGATCCATTTCAGCGCCCGCGCCAAATCCGCCTCTTCCGACGGCAGTCGCTCCAACAACATCCGCGCGAAAGCGGCTGAAAACCCCGCCGCCAACAATCGTTTCATCGCCTCAAGCCGAACCGGATCGCGGCGCGTCAAATCGTTCCAGGCAAAACCGGCTAGTTGACCTTCCACCATGCCGCGCAACAAGCGCATTTCCCGCGCCAACTCATCGACCGCATCGCTTCTGTCGGCATCGACCGGAGCAGGCGAAGCGGCTGGCGGGGCTGACTGTTTTAAAGCGTGAGCGGCCGGCGCGGTCTCTACTTTGGCCGCCTGCGCCGCCTGCCGGCTTGGCGATGGGCGAATCAGGCTGGAGACATCGCGCTCAGCCAGATAATCGGCCAAGGTGGCCAGTTGAGGCTTGGCTTCATCCAGCGTCAGGCTTCCCCGCGCGGGCTGCGCCGGCGGCGGCGCGGCACGCACCGGTGGCGCTGGCTGCGCCGGTGCATTTCGCCACAAGGCCGGTTCGGCCTGCGCAGCGAGCGCAGCCATATCCATATCCGCCACGGCAATGATTTCCACCCCGCCGGCAACTTGCCGGTTGGACAAGATCAAGGCGCTGGCGCCAAGCGCATCGCGCACCTGGCGGAGCGCATCGCGGGTGGTTTGAGCATGGAATTTTTTGATCATGGGTTGATCATGTGCCGCTACCGATCAAAGTCACAATACGTATCGTTTTTCCATCCGGAATTTCAGCGTGAGACAACACTTTGAGACTTGGCGCGGATCGACGCAAGAAGCGCGCCAGCACCGGACGGATCGCCGGCGGCGACAGCAAGACAGAGGGTTGACCAGCGTTCTCTTGCCGCTCGACCGCTTGCACGGTTTCCCGAACCAGCCTTTCCGCCAACCCGGGCTCAAGCCCAACGCCCGATTCGCCGCGCGAGGCCAGAGCCTGTGTCAGGATGTGCTCAAGGTTAGGCTCAAGTGCCATCACTAACAATTCCTGCGCTCCTCCAAAGGTTTCGTGGATGATAGCGCGTCCCAGCGCTGTTCTGACGGTGGCGGTCAACTCATCCGCATCCTGCGTGCGGGTGGCATGTTCGGCCAGAGTTTCCAGGATCGTGCGCATATCGCGGATATGGACCTGTTCTTCCAACAGATTCTGCAAAACCTTCTGCACCGTCGCCACCGGCAATTGTTTCGGCGTCAGATCTTCAACCAGTTTGGGGTATTGCTTGGCGACATGATCCAGCAGTTGCTGGGTTTCCTCGCGTCCCAGCAATTCCGGGGCATGTTCATTGATGATTTTGGTGAGATGCGTCGCCACCACGGTGCCGGCGTCGACCACCGTATAGCCGTAGGTCTGCGCCTGATCGCGCAGCGCGGCTTCGATCCAGATCGCCGGCAAACCATAGGCTGGATCGGTCGCCGGTTGACCATTCAAGGTCCCCAGCACCCGGCCTGGATTGATGGCCAGAAACTTGCCGGCGATCGCCTCGCCCTCGGCGACGCTGACACCTTTCAAAGTCACCCGATAAGCATTCGGCTTCAACTGCAGGTTGTCGCGGATATGCACCGCCGGCACCAGAAAACCGAGATCTTGTGCAATTTTTTTGCGAATACCGCGAATACGCCGCAGCAACTCGCCATCCTGATGTTTATCCACCAGAGGCACCAAGCGGTAGCCGACTTCCAGGCCAAGCCGGTCGACTGCCGAGACGTCATGCCAGCCGACTTCAACCGGTTCTTCCGCTTTGGCGGGCTCTTCTTCAACCAATGCCGCGATCTCCACCGCCTTTCGGCGCTGCGTCAACCAATAGCCGATACCCGCCAGAATGCCGCCAATCAGGAAAAAAGACAGGTGCGGCATCCCCGGAATAATGCCCATCAACGCCAGAATGCCGGCAGTAAAAAACAAGGTCTCCGGGCGACCAAACAGCTGCCCGGTGAGCTGTTCGCTGAGATCTTCGTCGCTGGATACGCGAGAAACCACGATACCCGCCGCCGTTGAGATGACCAGCGCGGGAATCTGCGCGACAAGGCCGTCGCCGATGGCCAGCAGGGTGTAATTGTTGGCGGCAACGGCAAAGCTCAGATCGTGCTGCGCCACGCCGACAATCATACCGCCAATAATATTGATAAAGGTGATGATGATGCCGGCGACCGCATCGCCACGCACAAACTTGGAGGCGCCATCCATCGATCCGTAGAAATCGGCTTCTTGGGCGATTTCCGAGCGCCGTTTGCGCGCATCGTCCTCACCAATCAGACCGGCATTCAGATCAGCGTCGATAGCCATCTGTTTGCCCGGCATCGCATCAAGGGTGAAGCGCGCGGAAACTTCCGCAATACGCCCGGCGCCTTTGGTGATCACCATGAAGTTGATCAACACCAGAATGATGAAGACGACCAGACCGACAGCATAATTGCCCCCCACCAGAAACTGGCCGAAAGCTTCAATCACCTTGCCCGCCGCATCGGGCCCGGTGTGCCCCTCCAGCAGAACGACGCGGGTAGACGCCACGTTGAGCGACAAACGCAACAAGGTGGTCAACAACAACACGGTGGGGAACACCGAAAATTCGAGCGGCTTGCGGGTGTACAAGCTGATCAGCAGCACAATCATCGACATCGCGATGTTGAAGGTAAACAGCAGATCGAGCAGAAAAGGCGGCAGCGGCAAGACCATCATCGCCAGCACCAGAATCACCAGAATCGGCGCGGCGAGTCTCTGCCAGGGCGAACCTTGCGAAGGCAATACCGCCTCAGCCATCATGCCACCTCAGGCCGGGCGCCTGGATCAAGCTTGGACGGCACCTGCCAATCTTCCGGCAAGACTGGAGACAGCGACCGGTTGAGCTGATAGACATAGGCCAGCACTTGCGCCACGGCGGTAAACAAAGAGCCGGGAATTGCGTCACCGACCTCGACATGGCGATGCAGCGCACGCGCCAATGGCGGCGCCTCGACAATTGGCACGCGATGCTCGCGCGCAATTTGCTTGATGCGTTCCGCCACCAATTGCGACCCCTTCGCCAACACGATAGGAGCGGACATGGCTTTTTCTTCATATTTCAACGCCACCGCGAAATGCAGCGGATTGGTCACTACCACATCGGCCTGCGGGATTGCTTGCATCATCCGACGCCGCGCGGTTTCACGCTGCATGGAACGGATACGCGCCTTGATCTGGGGATCACCCTCACTCTCCTTGCCTTCTTGCCGGACCTCTTCTTTAGTCATGCGCAAGCCATGGTGATAATCCCAAAGCTGATAGGGCACATCCAGAATGACAATCAGCGCAAACGCGGCGACAGAAGCAAGAAAGGTCAGTAACGCAATTTCGGCAAAGTGGACGATCGCCGCATCCAGCGGCTCGTTGACCAGACCCAGAATTCCCTCGTGCTGACGCCAGATCATCCAACCAGCAACCCCCGCGATCAGCCCGCCCTTGAGCAGCGCTTTGACCAATTCGGCGAGCGCGGTGCGGGAAAACATCCGTCCAATGCCTGCCAGCGGGTTCATTTTAGAAAAATTGAACTCCAGCGCCTGGGTCGAGAAAACCCATCCGGAAATCATCAGATTGGCAGCGACCGCCGCCACCACCACCGCCAGCCCCATCGGCAAGTAGAGCAGCACGGCATCCGTGCCGGCATCCATCAGATTTCGCCCCATCATGGTCGTACTGCCGATATCGGCGCTATCGAAGCTCAGCGCGTTGCGCATCACCCGACCAAGCCCCTGATACATATACATCCCCAGCATGGAAATGATCGCAACGCTGGTCAGCAACACAGCCAAAGTTGAAAGCTCGCGCGAACGCGGAACATTGCCACGTTCGCGCGCCTGCCCCAGCTTGCGCGCTGATGCTGGTTCCGTGCGTTCAAGATCGCTGTCTTCCGCCATCCTCGGGTCCGGTTAAAACCGGCTCGGGGTTATTTAAATGGGCGCGAGTTTAGCATGCGTGGAAACGCCAATCGCCCCGCCCGAAAAACTATGGTGACGCATCGAGCCAGACCGGCATGCTGACTTTGCTTTGCGTTGCGCGGAACCGATTGCAGCGCAAAAAGACGCGCCCGCCTCAGTACGCGACTTGTGGAATCACATCGAGAATGGCATGACTATCGCGATTCACCAGCACCACATCGGCGCCAAGCGTCAGACGCGTATAAGGGGCCGGCAAATCGGGCAAACTTTTTGCCAAATCGATAGGCAACTTGTTGGGGCGTTGACCGGAATCGAGCAGATCGCCGACTTTGGCTCGCTGGGCGGGTATCGAACCGGACGCCGATCGTCCACCGGACGGGGTGTAAAAACGGGTAATGATTTCTCTATCTGTTGCTGAAAATCGCATCGCGGGCGCTTCAGGCAAACTGGATGTTTTGGTCGCACAACCGGTAACCAACAAACTGGCAAAGACCAGGAATTCTCGACGTTGCATGACGCCCCCTCAGGTGACATGGATAAGGACATCTTGTTTACCAAATCACTGATCGTGAAACTTTGAGGCACATCAATAACATGACAAAAACACTTCGAGAAGCCGAGCCAAAATCGGATTTACCTTTTTACCGATTCGGTTCACTGCACGAACTGCATTGAAACGGCGGCGTTCACCTTGGTGGGAAACTGCACAATAAAAAAGCCGGCTTTGAGCCGGCTTTTTCAAATACGCAGAAAGATCAGCGCGGCAGCGTACTACTCCCCATCAGGAACTCATCCACCGAGCGGGCACACTGGCGGCCTTCACGGATCGCCCAGACAACTAGAGATTGACCACGCCGGACATCGCCAGCGGCAAACACTTTGGCCTTGCTGGTGGCGTAGGAACATTCGCCTTCGGTAGACGCCTTGGCGTTGCCGCGAGCATCTTTTTCGACGCCAAATACTTCCAGCAATTTCTGCACCGGGCTGACAAAGCCCATCGCCAGCAACACCAGATCAGCCTTCATCTCGAATTCCGAACCGGGAATTTCGCTCATCTTGCCGTCTTTCCACTCCAGCCGAACCGCCTTCAAGCCGGTGACTTTTCCCGCCTCGCCCATAAATGATTTGGTCCCCACCGACCAGTCGCGCTGACAGCCTTCTTCATGCGAACTGGACGTGCGCATTTTCAGCGGCCAATTCGGCCAGGTCAGCGGACGATTTTCCTGGGTCGGTGGTTTCGGCATCAACTCGAACTGGCTGACCATTGCCGCGCCGTGGCGATTGGAGGTGCCGACGCAATCTGAGCCGGTATCGCCGCCACCGATCACCACCACCTGTTTGCCGGTGGCCTTGATCTGATCAGCCACGGCATCGCCGGCGACCACTTTGTTTTGCTGGGCGAGGAATTCCATGGCGAAGTGCACGCCGGCCAATTCACGCCCGGGAACCGGGAGATCACGCGGTTGTTCCGCGCCAGCGGCCAGCACGACCGCATCGAATTCACTCAACAAGGCCTCGGCGCTGACATTCTCGCCAACATGCTGGTTGACGCGAAACTCGACGCCCTCAGCCGCCATCTGCGCCATCCGGCGATCGATATGGCTTTTCTCGAATTTGAAATTGGGAATGCCGTAACGCAACAAGCCGCCGATACGGTCATTTTTTTCCAGCAGAACAACGGTATGGCCAACCCGCGCCAATTGCTGCGCCGCAGCCAGACCGGCCGGGCCGGAGCCGACTATGGCGACTTTCTTGCCGGTCTTGCGCGCCGGGGGCTGTGCTTGCACCCAGCCCATTTCCCAGGCCTTGTCGATAATCGCGTGTTCGATCGACTTGATGCCGACCGCGTCATTATTGATGTTCAGCGTGCAGGCGGCTTCACACGGCGCCGGACAAATCCGGCCGGTGAACTCGGGGAAGTTGTTGGTGGAATGCAGCACGTCGATGGCTTGGCGCCAGTCCTGCTTGAACACCAGATCGTTCCAGTCCGGAATGATGTTGTTGATCGGGCAGCCGCTCATACAGAACGGAATACCGCAATCCATGCAACGCGCGCCTTGCTGCTTGGCCTCCGCATCGGAGAGATGCAGCACGAACTCGTTATAGTTGGTGAGACGATCGGCTACCGGCAGGTTGGCTTCCGACAACCGCGCGTATTCGAGAAACCCGGTGATCTTGCCCATTACGCGGCCTCCAGCAATTTCTGTTCGGCCATTTCGATCAAAGCGCGCTTGTACTCATTCGGCATCACCTTGACGAACTTGCCACGATATTCATTCCAGTTATCCAGGATGGCTCTTGCACCGGCGCTTCCGGTATAAGCGGCATGCTTTTCCAGCAACGCTTTCAACGTCATTTCGTCGGCTTGGCCATTGTGGTGCGCGGCGGCATTGCTGACCGATTCGGCGGGTTCGATCTTTTCCAGCGAAACCATCGCCAGATTGCATCGCTTGCCGAACAGGCCATCTTCATCCAGCACATAAGCCACACCACCCGACATGCCGGCAGCAAAGTTGCGTCCAGTCTGCCCCAGAACCACCACCGTGCCACCAGTCATGTATTCGCAACCGTGGTCGCCGACGCCTTCTACCACTGCGCTGGCGCCGGAATTACGAACACAGAAACGCTCGCCGGCAACCCCCCGGAAATAGCTTTCGCCGGTGGTTGCGCCATACATCACGGTATTGCCGACGATGATGTTTTCCGACGGCTTGGCATTGAACGCCAGCGGCGGTTTGATCACGATACGACCGCCGCACAAACCTTTGCCGACATAGTCGTTCCCTTCGCCGGTCAGCTCGAACGTAATGCCACGCGCCAGGAAGGCGGCAAAACTCTGTCCGGCGGTGCCGGTGAGTTTTACCGTGATGGTGTCATCCGGCAGCCCGGCATGCCCGTAACGGCTTGCCACCTGGTTGGACAACATGGCGCCAGCGGTGCGATTGAAGTTGCTGATCGGCGTTTCGATGACCACCTTTTCACCCCGCGCCAACGCCGGTTCGGCCTGCTTGATCAGACTGTTATCCAGCGCGCGCTCCAAACCATGATCCTGAGTTTCGCAGTGACTCCGCGCAACACCATCTGCCACTTTAGGCTGGTAGAAAATCTTGCTGAAATCGAGGCCGCTGGCTTTCCAGTGCTTGATACCGGCACGTGTATCGAGCAAATCGGTGCGCCCGGTGAGATCGGAAAACTTGCGGATACCCATTTGCGCCATCAATTCGCGCGCTTCCTCGGCGACGAAGAAGAAGTAATTCACCACATGCTCGGGCTGGCCGGTGAATTTCTGCCGCAACACCGGGTCTTGCGTGGCGACACCGACCGGGCAGGTGTTCAGATGGCACTTGCGCATCATGATGCAGCCTTCGACCACCAACGGGGCGGTGGCGAAACCGAATTCATCCGCGCCCAACAATGCGCCAATGACGACATCGCGACCGGTCTTCATCTGGCCGTCTACCTGCACCGCGACGCGACCGCGCAACTGGTTCAGCACCAGCGTTTGCTGGGTCTCGGCAAGGCCGATTTCCCACGGGCTGCCGGCATGCTTGATCGAAGACAGCGGCGAAGCGCCGGTGCCGCCGTCATAGCCGGCGATGACGATATGGTCTGACTTGGCCTTGGCGACCCCCGCCGCCACCGTGCCGACGCCGGTCTCGGACACCAGCTTGACCGAGATCGAGGCTTTCGGATTGGCGTTCTTCAAATCATGAATGAGCTGCGCCAAGTCTTCGATGGAATAGATATCGTGGTGCGGCGGCGGCGAAATCAGGCCGACGCCAGGCACCGAGAAACGCAGCTTGGCGATGTATTCCGACACCTTGCCGCCGGGCAACTGACCGCCCTCGCCGGGCTTCGCGCCTTGCGCCATCTTGATCTGGATCTGATCAGCATTGGCCAGATACTCGGCGGTGACGCCAAAGCGACCCGATGCCACCTGCTTGATCTTGGAACGCATCGAATCGCCGGCTTTCAGCGGGATGTCGGCGACAACACGGTTCTTGCCGATCAATTCGGACAAAGTCGTGTCGGTTTTCACCGGCTGGAAGCGCACCGAATCTTCACCGCCCTCACCCGTATTCGACTTGCCGCCGATGCGATTCATCGCCAGCGCCAGCACGGTGTGCGCTTCTGTTGAAATCGAACCGAGCGACATCGCCCCAGTGGCGAAGCGTTTGACGATGCTGGCGGCCGGCTCGACTTCATCAAGCGGCACCGGCGCACCCACCGATTTGATCTCGAACAGACCGCGCAAAGTCAGGTGCCGCTTGCTCTGATCATTGATCAGGCGGGCATATTCCTTATAGGTCTCGTACTTGTTGGTGCGGGTGGCGTTTTGCAGTTTGGCGATGGAATCCGGCGTCCATAAATGATCTTCGCCGCGGACGCGGAAAGCATATTCACCGCCCGCATCCAAAGCATGCGAAAGGACCGGATCACCGCCAAAAGCGGCCTGGTGCTGACGTAGCGCTTCTTCCGCAACTTCCAGCAAGCCGATGCCTTCGACATTGCTCGACGTTCCCGGAAAGTAGGCTTCGACGAATGCACTGTTGAGGCCGATGGCATCGAAAATCTGCGCGCCGCAATACGATTGGTAAGTCGAAATACCCATCTTCGACATGACTTTGTACAAGCCCTTGCCAACCGCTTTGACGAACTTTTTCTGCGCTTCCTTGGCATCCGGCAGACCGAAACCAGCAATGGTTTCGAATGCCAACCACGGACAAACCGCTTCCGCGCCATAGCCTGCCAGCAAAGCGAAATGGTGCGTTTCACGCACCGAACCGGTATCTACAACCAAGCCCGTATTGGTGCGCAAGCCTTTTTGCACCAAATGATGATGCACGGCGGCGCACGCCAACAACGCGGGAATCGCCAGACGATCCTGGCTGACCGCGCGGTCGGACAGAATCAGCACGTTGTAACCATCATGCACTGATTTTTCAGCCGCCTCGCACAGCGCCGCGATGGCGTCGCGCATCCCTTTGGCACCCTGCACAACCGGATAAGTGATATCCGCCACCAAGGCGCGGAAACGGTTCTGGGTCAGGCTGTCGATGGCCTTGAGTTTCGCCAGTTCATCCGGCATCAGCACCGGCTGGCTGGCTTCCAGGCGCAACGGCGGATCGGTTTCGATTGCCGCATCGTTGATGCCGAGCAAATTCGGCTTGGGTCCGATGAAGGTGACCAGCGACATCACCAGTTCTTCGCGAATCGGATCGATAGGCGGATTGGTGACCTGCGCGAACAACTGCTTGAAGTAGTGATAGAACGGTTTGGATTTATTCGACAACACCGGCAAAGCGGCATCATTGCCCATCGAACCGGTAGCTTCTTCGCCATTGGTCGCCATCGGCAACATGATGAACTTGAGGTCTTCCTGGGTGAAACCAAAAGCTTGTTGGACGTCGAGCAAGTCAGCGTGGAACTCCGAGCGTATCTCGATCTTGGGGAGATCGCCCAAGAAGTAGCGCGACTTTTCGATCCACTGACGATAAGGCTTGGCTTGCGCCAACGACTGTTTGACTTCGGCATCATCAATGATGCGGCCTTGTTCCATGTCGATGAGGAACATCTTGCCCGGCTGCAAACGCCATTTTTTGACGATTTTTTCTTCCGGGAATGTGAGCACGCCCATTTCCGAAGCCATCATCACGAAGCCGTCATCGGTGATCAGATAGCGCGCCGGTCGCAAGCCATTGCGGTCGAGTGTTGCCCCGATCATCCGGCCATCGGTGAAGGCAACCGCGGCCGGGCCATCCCAAGGTTCCATCAGCGCGGCGTTGTATTCGTAGAACGCGCGCCGATCTTCGTCCATCAGCGCGTTGTTCGACCAGGCTTCCGGAATCAGCAGCATCATCGCGTGCGGCAGTGAATAGCCTCCCGCCACCAGCAATTCCAGCGCATTGTCGAAACAAGCGGAATCGGACTGTCCTTCAGCAATCAATGGCCAGAGTTTTTCCAGATCATCGCCCAGCACGGCGGACTTCATCGCACCGTGACGCGCCGCCATCCAGTTGACGTTGCCGCGCATGGTATTGATTTCGCCGTTGTGGGCGATCATGCGAAACGGATGCGCCAGATCCCAGGCCGGGAAGGTATTGGTGGAGAAACGTTGATGCACCAGCGCCAGCGCCGAGACCATGCGTTCATCCTGCAAATCCAGATAATACGTGCCGACTTCCTCGGCCAGCAGCATGCCCTTGTAAATCAGGGTGCGCGAGGACAGCGAAGGAATATAGAACTGCGAACTGTCTTCCAGCTTGAGCGCGCGCACGGCATGTTCGATGCGCTTGCGAATCACAAACAGCTTGCGCTCGAACGCATCCTGATCCGGCAAGTCAGCGCTGCGGCCGATAAACACCTGCCGCATCACCGGTTCAATCGCCCGGGCGGCGGCAGCGATATCGCTGTTGTCGCGTGGCACATCGCGCCAACCGATGAAGCGCTGACCTTCCTGGTGAACGATGCGCGCGATCGCCGATTCGCAAGCCAGGCGGCCATTTCCCGATTGCGGCAGAAAAATCGTGCCGCAGGCGTAGTCGCCTTGCGCGGGTAAATCAAACCCTGCTTTGGTCGCCTCCTGACGCAGGAACGCATCTGGCAATTGCAGCAGTATGCCGGCGCCATCCCCCAATTTAGGGTCGTAACCGGTGGCGCCTCGATGGGTCAGATTCTTCAGAATCTGCAAACCCTGGCGAACGATGCTGTGGCTTTTCTCACCCTTGATGTGGGCGATGAAACCGACCCCGCACGCATCATGTTCATGCGCCGGATTGTATAAACCCTGTCGTACTGGCATTACTGCTTACCCTGTCCATCCCTCGTCAAACCACTGGGCACGCGACAAACCGAGGGTGTCTGAACGCGGCTCGCCCGATTTCTGACCGGGCAATGAGTATTTAGGCGAAACCGGGAGATACTACTTTTATCATTGCCCCAGTTCAACCGCCTGAACGATTCCTGGCGTCGATACCGCGCGCGTCCCCAGAAATGCGCCCGCCTTGAACAAATCTTTCAACAAGCCTTGGGCAAATCCGATCAAATCATCTGGCGGCAGCGCCATTTCGCGCGCCAGACGGGCAATCACTTCCAGCCCGGTCAAGGCCGGATTTTCCTGGAACAGAACCAGCAAGCGCGCACTGGCCGAGTTGATTTCGATAAAGCGGACGACGAACGTTGCATCTCGGAACGCCAAAATAAAAGTTGCCACATCCGGCGCTTGCGCGGGCTTGAAACGCGGAGAAATGCGATGCACCGGCCAGCGATAAGCCAGCACGCGCAAAACCGGGTTGAGCAACGGCCGCCCGGTCAGCAAATCGCCAGCGGCATCGTGGGCGGGGAGGTTCGCATCCTGGTTGGAGGTATCCAGCGCCAATTCCACCCATTCGTAATGCGCCAACTCGGGCAGAAAATCCGGATAGTCATCCGGCTGCGTCCATTCATCCTGCAGATACTTGAGAAACTCCTCCGGTATCTGACGAAAATAAGGCGTGTGGCTGACATGGTCGCGAAAGAAAGTGCGCACCAACCGATCCCAGCGACGTTTACCCAAAATCTGGCGGCAAACCGGAAAGCAGGACAGCAAAAAACCTTCCGTATTGTTGTAAAGCAGCGCGTTGTAAACCTTCATCCGCCGCGCCGGTACACCTTGAGGACGCCGGACGCCGCGTGGGTCGCGAATATGCGCGGTGAATTCGCGCTGATATTGCTGAAAATCCATCGGCATCAGGCCGCGCGCGCGGTAGCTATTTGATGATGCGACTGAATCGCCGCAATTCGCGCCACTTCCGGCATCAATTCATGCAGCGGCGGAATATTGAAATCACGTTCGAGGCAAGTCGGATGCACCCCCAGCAATGCATAAGCGGTGTCCAGCAATTGCCAGACCGGATCAATCACCTCCGCGCCATGGGTATCGATGATCAGATCTGGCGCTTCCTGATAATGGCCGGCCATATGCATATAAACAATACGCTCGGGGGGTACATGCGCTTGCAACTGGCGCAGGTAATCGACCGGATCAAAGCTGAAATTGACACTGTTGACGTAGATGTTGTTGACGTCCAGATGCAGCAAACAGTCAGCCTCTTGCAGCACCGCATTGATGAAGGCCGGCTCGTCCATCTCGCCGATCGGCGCGGCAACGTAATAACTGGCGTTTTCGATGGCGATTTTCTGTTCCAGGATGTCCTGCACGCGGCGAATACGCGCGGCGACATGCTTGACTGCCGCCTCGGTCGGCGGAATCGGCATCAAATCATAAAGATGGCCATGATCGGAACAATAGGAAAGATGCTCGGTGTAGAGCGGGATCTGATGCGCGGCCATGAAACTCTTGATCTTGCGCAGCAACAATTCATCCAGCGCAGTCGGACCGCCCAGCGAGAGTGACAAGCCATGACAGACGAAAACATGGCGTTCGGTGAACTCCCGCAAATCCCGCGCATAACGCCCTCCCAGGTCGATCCAGTTTTCTGGCGCGAGCTCGAAGAAATCGATGGCTTCGGGAACCCCGGCTTTCAGCGCGGGAATCAGTTCACGCCGAAAGCCGAGACCCGCGCCGTGCAGACGCGGGGATGACATGCCGCTATTCAACTCGGCTTATTTCGTGCCACCGCACTTGCCTTCGCCACACTTGCCTTCCTTGGCCTTGGCTTTACTACCACCGCACTTGCCTTCACCGCATTTACCTTCCTTGGCTTTGGCTTTGTCGCCACCGCACTTGCCTTCGCCACATTTACCTTCCTTGGCCTTGGCTTTATCTCCACCACACTTGCCTTCACCACATTTGCCTTCTTTGGCTTTGGCTTTGTCGCCACCGCACTTGCCTTCACCACATTTGCCTTCCTTGGCCTTGACTTTGGTACCGCCGCACTTGCCTTCACCGCATTTGCCTTCCGGTGCTTTTGCCTCCGCGACCATATAGCCGGCTTGCAGCGCCTGAGCGGCAAACGGATTCTCGGATGCCGAAGTCGGCGCGGCCGCCATAGTTGCGGCGATGGCAGAACCCAGTGCAAGGGTCAGAGCGGTTTTTTTCGAGGCCATGTTGTATCTCCTGATTTTTCAAAACGAGGGATTGGGGTTACGGGAAGAATTGATCCCGTCAAAGTCCGGGGTGCAACAACGGAAAAACAGAACGCATGCGCGCTTTATCCCCCGCTTGGCAAACACACTTTTTGTGCCGACCGCAATCTAGCCGCCCCCCTTGAAATCAGCAAGTTCTTTTTAAAATACAACAAGATAGCGAACTCCTTAATTATTTTTAACGCAAAAAATCGTATCGACCAACAGAACCGCCTGATAAAAAAAACCTCCGCCAACGGCCATTTTTTACCGCCACTGTTTTTGCCTTTGTAGAATCCGCTGAATTCCAAATAAGAGACCATCAAACATGTCGATAGCCAATCTCAGCCCAGGCGACAAAGCCAAAGTCATTGCGGAAGCGCTGCCTTACATCCAGCGTTTCTGGGACAAGACCGTAGTTATCAAATACGGCGGCAACGCGATGATCGACCCGGTCCTCAAATCCGCCTTCGCGCGGGATGTGGTGCTGCTGAAGCTGGTCGGACTGAATCCGGTTGTCGTCCATGGCGGCGGCCCGCAGATCGAGGATTTGTTGCGTCGGGTCGGAAAAAAGGGCGTGTTCATCCAGGGCATGCGCGTCACCGACGCGGAGACCATGGATCTGGTGGAAATGGTGCTCGGCGGCCAGGTCAACAAAGACATCGTCAACCTGATCAACCAGGCCGGCGGCAAAGCGGTGGGTCTGACCGGCAAGGATGGGCGCTTCATTCGTGCCAAGAAACTGATGATGGAATCACAAGAAAAACCCGGCGATGTCATCGACATCGGCCAGGTTGGCGAAATCACCAAGATCGATCCGAGCCTGATCTCCTTTCTCGATTCCGGCGACTTCATCCCGGTCATCGCCCCGATCGGCGTCGGCAACGAAGGCGAAACCTACAACATCAACGCCGACGTGGTTGCCGGCAAACTGGCTGAAGTGCTGAAAGCCGAAAAGCTGGTGCTGTTGACCAACACACCAGGCGTACTGGACAAATCCGGCAAACTGCTGACCGGCCTGACGCCGCGCAAAATCGACGAGCTGGTGGCGGATGGCACCTTGTCGGGCGGCATGTTGCCGAAGATCGCCTCGGCATTGGATGCAGCCCGCAGCGGCGTCAAATCGGTGCACATCATCGATGGTCGAGTCGAGCATGCCCTATTGCTGGAAATTATGACGGATCAGGGTATTGGCACCTTGATTCAGTCCTCATAACCCCTCAGGAGATGTCAAACTGAGCAACCGCCTTTTCAATCAAGGCGTGTTGCTTCTGCTATTCTTTGAAAACTCATCCGAACCTGAAGGAGGGACCGGATGACTTCGCCTCCGCGCCGACCTACTCCGGCGCCAAGACCCCGACGCAAGGCTCGAGTTCCGGCATTGAAGTCCATGAGACCAACGCCGGATTAGCACCGGAGCTGGAAGAAGCGGCAGTCTTGTTTGCCAACGGCAAGATCGGCGAAACCGCTACATTGCTGAACCGCTACCTGCTTGATCACCGCGAAAACAGCGATCCTTTGCCTTGGTACATGTTGTTCGACCTTTATGAACTGAGCGACCAGTCAGCGCCGTTCGAAGACGCCGCTGTTGATTTCGCGGTCAAATTCGAGCGATCGCCGCCTACCTGGACGCCGCGCGACAAACCAACACATGCAGTCCATCCCGCGCCGTTGATGACCTACGGCGAGCGATACGGCACCTTGGAGCGCGTCAAGCTCAGTCGTTTTTTGCAGGATGCCGAACATGCGGCCTACGTCAGGCTCGATCTTTCCAGGACGCTGGCCCCGGATGAAGAAACCGCGCGCGCAATCCTGGACGACATTCTGCGTCTGCATGACATGCGCAAGGCGGTGGAATTGATCGGCGGACCGGGCTTCGCGGTAAGACTGAATGCCGCGCGTCAAGGAGAGCGGTTGGGCGAATCTGGCTGGTTCCTGTTTCTGGCGGTCTTGCAATTACTCGGGCGAGAGGAAGACTTCGACAATGCCGCCGTTGATTATGCGGTGGCCTTCGAGGTTTCACCGCCGTCATACACGCCACCGTATCCCCTGCCGAATCACAAATCCGCGCTTCCCGCTTCAGTCACCCCAACGCTTGATACCGCGTTCAAACTGCGGGGGCTGATCGGACCTGGGTCTGAATCGCAATTCAGAGAGTTGAAACAATACGCGCAAGGCCGCCAACAAATTGAAATCGACCTCAGCCAAGTCATCCGGATCGATTTTTCCGTGGTTGGGCTATTGCTGGAAACACTGATCGAAATCTCTGGTTCAGGTGGCAAGATCCTGTTCAAGGAAGGCAACGAGCTAGTCAACACCCTGCTGAACATCATCGGCGCCAGCCAGTTCGCCGCCGTGCTTGGACGCACCCGCGCTTAACAGCGCCCTCTTCTATCGCAAGACACGCATGGAACAATTTCACGGCACCACCATTCTCTCCGTTCGCCGCGGCGAATCCGTCGCCATGGGCGGCGATGGCCAGGTCACGCTCGGCAACATCGTCATCAAGTCCAGCGCCCGCAAGATTCGCCGCATCTATCAGGATCGCATCCTGGCGGGTTTCGCCGGTGGCACTGCGGATGCATTCACCTTGTTTGAACGCTTTGAAGCCAAACTGGAAAAACACCAGGGCCATCTGGTCAGAAGCGCGGTCGAACTCGCCAAGGACTGGCGCACCGACCGCATTCTGCGTCGCCTGGAAGCCATGCTGGCGGTCGCCGACCGCACCAGCACGCTGATCATCACCGGCGCCGGCGACGTGCTGGAACCCGAACAAGGTATCGCCGCCATCGGCAGCGGTGGCGCTTACGCGCAATCCGCCGCCCGCGCCTTGCTCGAACATAGCGAACTCGACGCCGCCAGCATCGTGCGCGAATCGATCGGCATCGCCGCCGATATCTGCATCTACACCAACCGCAACATCCTGATCGAAACGCTGAATCCCGGCGACGCTTGACGGCAGGTTGGTCGAAGCAACACTTGATGCAAACCGCATCGCAAGGTGCGGGCACGGTGGCATTTAATGCGGCATTATTTCAAGCGCTTGATCATGCGAATAAATTCGCACCTGCAACAAGTCTGCTGCGCCGATAAAACGCATCCGCCTTGTCATCCCGGCGCGAGTAGTCGGTTTTGTGTTACAGCCCGATGGCCTGCTGATCGGCGTGATAACTCGACCGCACCATCGGTCCGCTGGCGACGTTTTTAAAGCCCATTTCCCGTGCGATACGCTCGAATTCGGTGAACTGTTCAGGCGGCACGAAGCGTTCCACCGGCAGGTGATGCGCGGAGGGTTGCAGGTATTGGCCGATGGTCAGCATATCGACGTCATGCGCGCGCAGGTCGCGCAGCACTTGCAACACTTCTTCATCGCTTTCCCCTAGGCCGAGCATGATGCCGGACTTGGTTGGCACCCCCGGGCAACGCATTTTGAAGGTTTGCAATAACCTCAACGAATGCGCGTAATCGGCGCCCGGACGGCAGGCTTTGTACAGACGCGGCACGGTTTCCAGGTTGTGATTCATCACATCCGGAGGGCTTTCGGCCAAGATGTCGATGGCGACTTCAAGCCTGCCGCGAAAGTCCGGCACCAGAATTTCAATCCGGGTTGCGGGCGAGGCCACCCGCGCGGCGCGCATGCAATCGACGAAATGCTGCGCGCCGCCATCTTTCAGATCGTCCCTGTCGACGCTGGTGATCACCACGTACTGCAAGCGCATGGCGGCCAGCGTTTCGGCCAGATGACGCGGCTCGTCTGCATCCGGCGGCAGCGGCTTGCCGTGGCCGACGTCGCAGAACGGGCAGCGCCGGGTACACAGGTCGCCCAGGATCATGAAGGTGGCGGTGCCGTGTTTGAAGCACTCCCCCAGATTCGGACAGGACGCTTCCTCGCACACGGTATGCAGTTTGGCGTCGCGCAGGATCGCCTTGAGATGCTGCACTTCCGCCGCGCTCGGCGCTTGCGCCTTGATCCAGGCCGGCAACTTCAGGCGCGGCTTGGGGACGATCTTGATCGGGATGCGAGCGGTTTTGGCCGCTCCCTTGTGCAATTCGGAATCGGCCATCCAGATGCGTTACTGCGTGCCGCCGACCGTCAAGCCATCGATGCGCAAGGTCGGCTGGCCGACCCCGACCGGCACGCTTTGACCTTCCTTGCCACAGGTGCCGACACCGGGGTCGAGACGCATGTCGTTGCCGATCATCGACACCCGTGTCAACACGTCCGGGCCGTTGCCGATCAGCGTTGCGCCCTTGACCGGGTATGTGACTTTACCGTCTTCGATCATGTAGGCCTCGGCGGCGGAAAAAACAAACTTGCCGCTGGTGATGTCGACCTGGCCGCCACCGAAATTGACCGCGTACAAGCCATTTTTCACCGAGGCGATGATCTCCGCCGGATCTTTGTCACCGGCCAGCATCATGGTATTGGTCATTCGCGGCATCGGCAGATGCGCGAACGATTCGCGCCGCGCGTTGCCGGTCGGGGCCATGCCCATCAGGCGTGCATTCATGCTGTCTTGCAGGTAAGACCGCAGGATGCCGTTTTCGATCAACACGGTGCGCTGGGTCGGCGTGCCTTCGTCGTCCACATTCAAAGAACCGCGCCGATCCGCAATCGTGCCGTCATCGACCACGGTGACACCGTCGGCCGCAACGCGCTGGCCGATACGACCGGAGAACGCCGACGAGCCCTTGCGATTGAAGTCGCCTTCCAGGCCGTGACCGATGGCCTCGTGCAACAGTATGCCGGGCCAGCCGGAACCGAGCACCACGGTCATGCCACCTGCCGGCGCGGGCTTGGCGTTGAGGTTGATCAGCGCCTGATGCACCGCGAGTTCGGCGTATTCACGCAGCCGGTCATCGTTGAAATAGGCGTAATCGAAACGCCCGCCGCCGCCGGCGCTACCTTGTTCGCGGCGACCGTCCTGCTCGACGATGACTTGCAGCGAGACCCGCACCAACGGGCGCACATCGGCGGCGCTGCGGCCATCCAGGCGAGTCACGTAGATGACTTCATATTCACCAGCCACACTGGCGATGACCTGGGTGACGCGGGCGTCCAGCTTGCGCGCGTAGTCTTCCAGACGGTGCAGCAAAGCGACTTTGTCCGCCTCGTTCAGTGATGCGATTGGATCGATAGGCGCATACAACGCTCGACCTTCGCTGCGGCTGGCAACCCGCACCGTGGCCGATTGGCCAGCGGCGGCAATGGCGCGCACGGTGGATGCCGCTTCGCGGATGGCGGGCAAACGGATGTCGTCAGAATAGGCAAACGCGGTCTTGTCACCGACCACCGCACGCACGCCAACGCCTTGATCGATATTGAAACTGCCGGATTTGACCTGGCCTTCTTCCAGGCTCCAGGCCTCGGAACGGGTGTACTGAAAATACAGGTCGGCATCGTCGATCTGATGCGCGGCGAGCTGACCAAAAATGTCATCGAGCTGGGCTGCATCGACATCATTGGGGGCGAGCAACGTGGCATCGGCGGTAGCAAAGGGAGAGGCAGAGGAAAAGGTAGAGGCTGAGGGCATGGGCAGGAGCAAAAAAGTAGGGTGCGTCGCGCGCACCAATGTTCGTCGAATGGTGCGCTGTGCGCACCCTACGAATCAGGCTTTGATAACATCGACTTCGATGCCGGTGGCGCAATCAAGCGTGCGGTGCTTGAGGGCGGGCAGACTCTTGCGCAAACTGGCTTGGTAAGCGCGATTGATCCCCGCGACGACCACACCGGAACCGCGCGGCAGGCGGTCGAGCACATTGCCCCAGGGGTCGACAATCATGCTGTCGCCGTTGGTTTCGCGACCAGAAAGGTGATACCCCCCCTGCGCCGGCGCAATCACATAAGCCAGGTTTTCGATGGCCCGAGCGCGAACCAGGGTCTCGAAATGCGCCCGGCCGGTGGTTGCCGTGAATGCGGCGGGAACCAGAATAATGTCGACATCGCCCATCGCCCGATATAACTCGGGGAAACGCAAGTCGTAGCACACCGACAAACCAATACGGCCGAATGGCGATTCGACAACCACCAATCGATTGCCGGCTTCAATGGTGGTCTGTTCTTTGTAATGTTCGTTGCCGAGGTCGAGGCCAAACAGATGAATCTTGTCGTAGCGTGCGACCCGTTTGCCCTTGTCGTCATAAACCAGACAAGCATTACGGACTTTTTTCGGGTTATCGCATGCCATCGGCACCGAACCGCCCACCAGCCAGATGCCATGTTTCTTGGCTTCCGTGGCAAGGAATTTCTGGATCGGGCCTTTGCCATCGACTTCCGCCACGGCGACCTTATCGCTTTCTTTCATGCCCATGATGGCGAAAAACTCGGGCAGCGCGACAAGTTTTGCCCCGGCAGCCACCGCCATATCGATCAAACGCTGCGCCTCGGAGAGATTCGCCGCCACATTCGGCCCGGAGGCCATCTGCACGGCGGCGACGCGAACAATGCCGCTGCCATCCTGCAACGGCTTCGGCGCGGCGCGCGATCTGGTTTTGGCGAAGCTGGACGGCTTCGGACTGGCTGGCCTTGGATTGGAAGGCTTTAGGCGAATCACAGCATGCTCCCGATGAGGCTTTGAAGAGTATTCGAGGGTACAAGGGGCAAGGGGCAAGGTGCAAGGGGCAAAACTACCTTGCAGCTTGCTACTCGTTACTTGCCGGCTCAACTTTGGGACGATCCAGCTTGGTCACCAGCGGGTCGGCCCAGGGGCCGGTGATGACATATTCAAACGCGGCAGCCTGGCCGAGCGGGTTTTGCAGCACCTTGCTGGCGATCAATGCGCCCACCCCGACGGCGGGTCCGCCCAGCAATGCGCCGGCCACCGCCAGGGTGTCTTCCAGACGCGGCTGGATGCTGACACGCAGATTCTGTGTTTCATTCACCAGGTTGGCGACACCGCTCATACTGACTTTGGCGGCGGGTCCGCTCATGCGGAGGTTCTTGGCATAGGCCGAGCCGCGTTCAATATGCACCTGGCCGGCAATATCATCGAAGGCAAAGCCATCGGTAAATACATCGCGAAAATCCAGCGCAATCCGCCTTGGCAATGACTGCAAGCTGAGGATGCCCAGTAGTTTTCCGGCGCCAGGCTCGATTTTGAGAAACTGACCATTTTTCGCGTTGACCTCCAGATCCCCTTCCAGTTTTGTCAGATCGAACGCCTCCAGCCCGCCGGTCCATCCCAACGGACCGCTGATATGCAGTTTGCCGCGCCTGACGCTGCCTGGCATGCCAAGTCGACTCAGCAACTTGTCGAGATTCTCCGATTCCAGATCGAATTCCAGGCGAGTCGGCCGACGCGGATGATTGGCGAGCAAACCCTTGCCACGCAAGCGTCCATCCGGGTTGGCGAGGAGAAAATTATCCATCCGCAAGCCAAGCGGGTCGGGCAGCATGCGCAGATGCAACTCGCCCAATTCATGGCCTTGCCAAACCACGCTATCGGCACTCAGATCGATCCCCAGCAATGGCTTGCCGAGCATCTTTTCTTGATCCACGGGCGTTTTGCGCACTTCCGCCGTAACGCCTGGCTCGGCTTCCGGCCAGCTCAAGCGCTTGAAATTGGCCAGCACCATGGTACCGGTGTCGGATACCACCGTTGCCAACTCGCCGATCACCTCGCGTCCAGCCAAGGAGAGACGCCAACCGGCGCCTGCCGGGCGCAACTTGAGGTGGGTATCGTGCAAGCGCCGATTGAGCAGTTTCAGCTCGTTGAAGGTGACGCCGGCATCGCGCAGCGGCAATAGTTGCGCCGCCCCGCCAGCGCCAAGGTCGAGTTGCCGCCAGGCATCCAGATCGAGTTTCCGCAACGTACCGCTGATCGACAGCCCGGAATTTTTGGGCGCGCTCGCCTCGCCAGCGCCAAAGCGCACATGCACACGCGCCGGCGCATCGCCGGGCAAGCGGGCGCGCAGCGTCAAAAGATCGCCATAGCGGGCAAACCAGGCATCCATTTCGGCAACATCGCCAAGGTTGTTTTTCTCCGCATAGACCAACTCTTTGGCAATGCTCAATGGCATCGGCTGTGCCGCCTTCTTGCCGAATGGCGCTGGCAGATCGATGCCCAGACCAACCAGATCGGAACTGATCGCAAGGCCTGATTTGGCGTCGCCGTCTCGCGCCGATGCGCCTCCCTCGGTGGACGCCGGCTTCAGGCCGACATCCGCTTGCCAGCGCGCGCCGCCGCTGACACGCCCGGTCAGAGCGGCGGGAAGATGCGCTTTCAGCGCCGCGGCATTGATCTCCCCGTCCAGATGAACCCTAACTTGGCGTTCGTCCGAACCCGGTTTGGCGACACTGTCGATCGCCAGCGTAACCGGCAAGTTGAGCAAATTTGCGCGGACATCCTTGGCGCGTAACGTCGCTTGGGTGAAATCGACACTGCCACTGATATTGCGCAGTACCGGCAAATCGCCGCCCGGGTCGAGCTGGTTATCGTTGATGACAAAACTGCCGGCCAGCGTCGTCGCCTCGATCTGGCGCAACGGAATATGCAGATGCAGCTGCAAGCGCCCCTCGCCCGTCGCCTTGAACGGTTCGGTAAAGCGGGCGGTATGCTCATTCACCGGCGAGCGCTTGATGAAATCGAGAAAAGCGCGCGTTTCGCCTTGCGCCTGGCCATCGATGATCAACGCTTCGTCAGGCGTGTAATGCAGATCCGGGATCGACACTTTCACCGGCCCCAGACGGGTGTCGAGAATACGGCCGCTATCGGCGGTGAGGGTCATCGACATGGCATGGAACACCAGCATGCCATTCACCGCTTCAATCCGCGGCCAGCCTGGCGCGTAGTCGAGCACGCCATCCCGCATCTTGATGGCGACGTTGAATTCGCCGCCGCCCCGATCAAATGGAAAGCGATCCAATGCACCCTTGAGGACCAGACGCACATCATCGGACTGACCTGAAAGCAGGCTCTGTTTGAGCCAGTTGTAAGTTTGATCGCCCACTTTCAACGGCAAATAACGGTACACCGCGTTCGCTTCGCCCCGATTTAAATGGGCGCCGACATCGGCCACGATCGGCCCGCTGTTCGGAAACGTCAGATGTCCTTCCAGGTTGCCATCAAGATCCGGATTGACGATGCGCTCGGCGGCGAAATTCAGTTTCATGCCGTCCGCGTCGAACTTCCAGTCTGCCTTGGCATCGAGCTGACTGAAGCCGAGTTCATGGCGAAAAATCGAGGGCAGGAGAAGGCTGGCGCCACGACCATCGATCACCGCCTCGCCGCCCGCCTGGGTGGCATCGACTCGCGCGGTGAGCCCATTTATGCCGGGAAAAGTCAGATAAGGATTCACCCCCGCATCGCGGATACGCAATTTCATCGCGTAATCTTTGCTCCCGGCCCAGTGCCCGACGCCGTCCTCGACCAGTCCGCGCGGATTCAATGACTGAATCAGATCGTGGCCGTGCTGTGGCAACGGCAATGCGCCGGTGAGCGCGGTAAGGGCCTCCAGGCGCAAATTACGCGCGCTGACGGCGATACGCTTGAAGCCGCCGATGTGCTGCTCCGCCGCACCTTTACCGGCGGCCGCCAGCGGCGTCAGTTTGACGCGCAGCGCTGCCGGTTCGCTCGGCCCCGCACCTGGCGTTTTGAAACGCAATTGATCGACAAAAAAAGCATGCTCATCCTGCTCCCGCTTCCATCCCGCGTGCCCGGTGAGGCTGTCAAACAGCAGATCAGGCAATGCCGGATCGATATTGATGGCGACTTTCGCCAGACGCACATCGCCGCTCAGCCCATGCAGCTTGCCCTGGTTCAGATCCAACCAGAAACGCATATCGCCAACCCCGCCGCGCACCGACTGCTGCGCCCACGGCACCCAACGACCCCAGGATTCAAACCGGGCGTCATCGACACGCGCATAAATTTCGCCCGACCAGGCCTGCCGATCCTGCAGCTTGCTGCCGCGCAGATCACCGCGTAATTCCACCCGCCGCGCGGCCGCCGCCGTTGGATATGCAATGCCGCCAAAACGATGTCGGCCAAAGCGGTTTTCCAGCAACACCCGCACGCCTGAAAAACGCAATTCCGGGGCGTCCAATTGCGCGTCTTGCCAAAGAACCTCGGCATCCTTGATGACAATGCGCGGTTGTTGCAACAGCCAATCGGGAAACGGACTCGGCGGCCCCGGCAGATTCAGCGGAATCCCCGCCAACGTGATCACCCCGGCGGCATCGCGCCGCATCAACACCCGCGGCTGATCCAGCATCAAGCTGGCCAAACGAAGTTCCAGCCAGGGCAAGGACAACCAGGAAAACACCGCTTCCACGCGCGGCAACGTCAACGGCGGACCAGCCGGCGGTGTCATCCTGACATCGCGCAAAGTGACGCGCGGATTGAAGCCGCTCCAGCCCGCTTCGAGTTTGCCGACAGTGACCGGCTGTCCAACCGTCCGACTGGCGGCTTCTTCCAGCACACCGGTATAGGTGGAAATATTCGGCATCACCCAGAATTTGAAGGTCAGCGCCACGATACAAACGACGATCACCGCCCCGCCGGCAACATAGACGAGGTAGTGAGCAAATCGGCGAAGCAGACGGATCAATCGGGGCAACATGGAATGCTCTTGGCGCGATAGACAAACAGTAGCGGAAATTAGCGAACAGGGCCGTTCATTGAAGCTGACGAGTAAAGTCCGCCAGCAATTTGGCGACAAACTCCGCCTCCAGATCAGCGGTGATGAAAACGAAACGGCTGCGCCGATCGGCATCCGGCCATTCCGGCAGTTCGGCGGGCGGGTAAAGAATGTGCTGGACGCCATGCAATACCAGCGGATTCGATTTGCCTATGACATTGACCAGCGCCTTCATGCGCAACACGTTTTGCGGCCGGAAAGCCTGCAACATTTCCAGCGCGGAAAGGACGGCATGCCATTCCAGTGGTTCGTCGAAAGTCAGACTGAAGGACTGAATGCGGGCGTCATGCATCGCCGCCGGTTCAACCCGCCCCTTGCCGCCAAGCGGGGAACGCGCCGCCGGTTTGTAACGCTGATGCGCCAGCCATTTGACGACATCGGGATGTTTATCGCGTGGATTGAACAAACCAAGATGCGTCACCTTTGCCGGCTCGATCTCGCCATTCAACACCGGGTAAATCGGCGCGCCCGGGTTGAGTTCGGCGAGACGTATTTGCAATGCGTCTATCTGTTCCGGCGTCGCCAGATCGGTTTTGCTCAACAGCAGACGATCCGCCACCGCGACTTGCCGCGCGGCTTCGTAATGCGCCTCCAGTTGCTGCGCGCCGAATACCGCATCCACCGTGGTCACCACGCCATCGAGTTTGTGCCGCGCCGCCAACCAGCGTTCATTCAGCAAGGTGTCGAGTATCGGCGCCGGGTCGGCAATACCGGTGGTTTCGATGATGATGCGTTCATACGGCGGCAACTTGCCGCTGGAACGCGCCATGTAGAGATTCTTCAACGTTGGCGCCAGCGTGCCCTGAATCTGGCAGCAGACGCAGCCGCCGGAAAGCAACGCCAGCGGGCCGCGACTTTCCTCCAGCAATTGATGATCAAGACCGATTTCACCGAATTCGTTCATCACCACGGCGGTCAGTGGCAAATGCCGCAACAGGTGATTGAGGACAGTGGTTTTGCCGCTGCCGAGGAAACCGGTAAGCAGAGTGACCGGAAGCAGTTCGGGCGGATTCACGCGCGGGGGTTCAAGCATCTTCGCACTCCACATCCAGCGCGGCGCAATTTCCGACAACCATGACAGGTACCCGCCGCGCGCCAAGCATGGCAAAAACCTTGCCGGCGACGAATTCATGCTTGTCGGGCTGCGCGTCTTCCCAGGCGATGAATTCTTCGCGTGACAGCGTTTCTACGGTTTGCGGCAATCCCATGATGGGTTCCTAGGGTGGACGTTTTCTGGATTGTAGGTCACGTCATCCAGCGCCGACCGCGCCGGCCGCTGCGTTTTCAGACTGGTGTCGGCGTTTTTTCCATGTTGGCCGCGACTCGGTAGCAAAATGGCGGCCTCGATCCGGTGCGTCCACGCCGTCCTTGAACCAGAACAAGACCGTCTTCATGAATTTCGCCTCCTCCCACCGTCTCATTGCCGTGCTGTTTCTCGGTTTCGCCTCCGGCCTGCCGCTGGCCCTGACCGGCCAGGCCATGCAAGCCTGGCTCGCCGTCGATGGCGTCGATATCGCCACCATCGGTTTCCTCGGCCTGGTCGGCGTGCCCTACACCTTCAAATTCCTCTGGGCGCCGCTGATGGATCGCTTCGAATTGCCCTTGCTCGGACGGCGGCGCGGCTGGTTGGTATTGACGCAATTGGCGCTCGCCGCCGCGCTGTATTGGATGGCCTCGATCTCGCCGGCGCAGACGCCGCTGCTGTTCGCCGCCGCCGCCGTGACGCTGGCGTTCTTCTCCGCCTCGCAGGATGTAGTGATCGACGCTTATCGCACCGATGTGCTGGAACCGAATGAACGCGGTCTGGGCGCATCGATGTCGGTGTTCGGTTATCGCATCGCAATGATTCTGTCCGGCGGCATCGCGCTGATCTGGGCGGAACAATGGGGCAGCTGGGGCGAAGTTTATCGAGTCATGGCCGGCATCATGGTCGCGGCAGCGGCGGTGTCACTGCTGACCTTGCCGCGCGTCAACAGCGCCTCGAAAGCCCTGGCCAGCGATGCCGGCGGCGAACTGCTCGGTTTTGCCGCCATGCTGGCCGGCGTTCTGGCGGGCGCTTTCGCCTCGCGCTGGCTGTTGATCGGCATCGGCCTGGACCCGCACGACGCCAACAAGTGGATACAACTGCTGTTCATCCTGGCCGGCATCGCCTTCGCCCTGCCGCTCGGCGCATGGGCGGCGCGCAAAGTCGGCTTCGCCACCTTGAACCAGTCGCTGGCCAGCTTCTTCAGCCAGCCCGGCGCTTGGGCGTTTTTGTTGCTGATTGTGCTGTACAAGCTCGGCGACGCCTTCGCCGGCAGCCTTTCAACCGCCTTTCTGATCAAAGGCATGGCGTTCAGCCAAGCGGAAGTCGGCATCGTCAACAAGATCATCGGCATCTGGTTGACCATCTTCGGCGCGCTGCTGGCCGGCGCGCTGATGTTGCGGCTGACGTTGTACAAGGCGCTATTGATCTTTGGCGTATTGCAACTGCTGTCCAACTTCGGCTTTTACGCGCTGGCGGTAATGGGCAAAGGCGCCTGGGGCAGTTTCATGCTGCCGCCGTTCGATCTCGGCTTCGTCGCGATCGATACCGTATCTGAAATCGATGCTTTGCTGATGGCGGCGATCGCCGCCGAGAATGTCACCAGCGGCATGGGCACCGCCGCTTTTGTCGCGTTGCTGATGAGCCTGTGCAACCGCCAGTTCACCGCCACCCACTACGCGTTGCTGTCGGCGCTGGCGGCGGTCGGGCGCATCTACGTCAGCCCGGTGTCCGGCGTGCTGGCGGAATCGGTCGGCTGGCCGCCGTTCTTCCTGTTCTCGGTTGCCGCCGCCTTGCCGGGGATCTGGATGGTGTGGTGGATGCGAGCGGCGATCCTGAGTTTGAACCGCAAGGACAACTAAGTGACGGTCCATGCTGCTCGACCGGCGCCTTGCTGGAGCCGAACAAACAGGCCGTACGAGATGAAAGCGGCGCTCGACAAGGCAGGCATCACCAATCAGGACGACGTGCTCGGCACGCAGATCGAGAAATTCCTCGACAAGGGTATCAACATCAGCCCGTTCCCGGTCGGCGAGGGTGGCAACATCATGCCCGGCCTCGACAACCACTCGATGGGCACGATGTTCGAGGAACTCGTCCGCTGCTTCAACGAAGACAATAACGAAGAAGCCGGCGAACACAGGACACCGCGCAATGCCGTGCGCCTGATGGCGAACCGGATGTTCCTGCCGGTCGCCGACAGGATCGAGTCCGGCACCTATCTGCTTTACGACTGCGCCTGCGGCACCGGCGGTATGTTGACCATGGCGGAAGAAACGCTCCAGCAGATCGCCACACACCTTTATGGCCAGGAAATCAACGGTGAAACCTACGCCATCTGCAAGGCCGATCTCCTCCTCAAAGGCGATGGCGACGCGGCCGACAACATCTTCGGCGGCCCGGAGCACAGCACGCTGTCCAACGACGCCTTCCGCTCGCGCGAATTCGACTTCATGCCCACAAATCCACCTTACGGCATAAGCTGGAAGATCGATCTGGAGCGCATGGACGGCAAGAAAGACCTGAAAGACCCGCGCTTCGTCATCCAGCACGCCGGCGATGCGGAATATTCGTTACTCACCCGCTCCAGTGACGGCCAGATGCTTTTTCTCGCCAACATGCTGAGCAAGATGAAGCACGATGCGAAAAAATGCCCGCTCGGCAGCCGCATCGCCGAGGTGCATAACGGCTCCTCGCTGTTCACCGGCGATGCCGGCCAGGGCGAAAGCAACATCCGCCGCTGGATCATCGAAAGCGATTGGCTGGAAGCCATCGTCGCGCTGCCGTTGAACCTCTTCTACAACACCGGCATCGCCACCTACGTCTGGGTGCTGAGCAACCGCAAACCCGCGCACCGCCAGGGTAAGGTCCAGCTCATCGAAACCGCCAACCAGCTCCGTGTCGCCCTCAGCGACGGTCTGATGGAAGACCACAACGTCTTCCTCAAACGTGTCGAGGCGACGCTCAAGCAACTCGGCCGCAAGCCCAGTGCCGCCGACCTCAAGTTGATCATCAACGCCGTCAGTTGGCGAGTCGAAGACGCGCCCGCCGTCATCAAGAAAATCCACAAACCCGGCAAGGCCCAGCCCGCCCCCTTGCGCGGCCGGTTCGAGGCCAAAATCGACGGCAAGACCTGCGTCGTCGAATATGAACCCAACAGCAAACTGCGCGACTACGAGCAAATTCCGCTGCTGGAAAAAGGTGGCATCAAAGACTTCATCCGTCGCGAAGTGCTGCCCTACACACCCGATGCCTGGATCGTCGAGTCCGACACCAAAATCGGCTGTGAAATCAGCTTCACCCGCCACTTCTTCCAGCCGCCGAAACTGCGCACCCTGGCCGAGATCAGCGCCGACATCCTCGCGCTGAAACAGGAAACCGAGGGGCTGCTCATTGAGATCACCGGAGGGGCTGGGACATGACTAGGAAAGTGGCAACCTCCTATGAAAAGGAGATTCTTGCGACGATGTCGCAAGAATTGACGGCAGAGTTCGGAGGATGTCTTGGCTACGCCGCCGTCAATCGTGTCATTCCGTCTGCTCAGATATTCACCGATCCGGCAATTGTGTCGACGTTGTCGGCACAATTGCGTTGGAGTCACTTCAGTGAGCGGCTTCCGATCAAGGCCCCGCTGTCGCTGCTCCGCACCCAAGAACGCGCTTGTGAGATCACAAGGGGAACTGCGCAATGAAAAAGACGGAGAAGGAAATCGTCGAAGCAGCAGCGCAACGATTACCGACTTCGGCCGAGCAGAGCGCCTTTGAAGAAGTGCTTGCCTTCATTGAGCAGTCCCACGTTCAAGCCTCCCAGGCCGTCAATACGGTGCTGATCGATCTTTACTGGAAGGTCGGGGAGTATGTCTGGCACAAGATTCAACATGAAGGTTGGGGCAAGGGAACGGTGCTTGCCATCTCCACCTTTGTGCAAAGCAAACACCTGGGAATCCGTGGATTCTCGGCACAGAACATCTGGCGGATGCGCCAGTTTTTTGATGCCTACCGCGACCAGCCAAATCTCTCAACGCTGTTGAGAGAATTGCCCTGGTCGTCCAACCTCCACATCCTCAGCCGGGCGAAGCGCCCCGAAGAACGGGAGTTCTAGTTCTACCTCCGTATCGCCAGCCGCAACCGCTGGAAAGTCCGTGAGCTCGCCCGCCAGATGAATGCCGGCGTCTTCGAGCGTTCCATCCTCAATCCGCCAAAACTCTCAACAGCGTTGAGAGAACTTCAGCCGCTCGCCGCCGAGTTCTTCAAGTACGTCTACAGCCTCGAATTTCTCGGCCTGCCCGCCGAACATTCCGAGGCCGATCTGGAAGGTGCATTGCGCAATCTCGGACGCTTCATTACCGAGCTGGGCCGCGATTTCTGCTTCGTCGGCTCGCAATACCCGGTGCAGGTCGGCGGGCAGGACTTTGCGCTGGACTTGTTGTTTTTCCATCGCAGCATGAACTGCCTGGTCGCCATCGAACTAAAAATCCGCGAGTTCCGTCCCGAAGACCGCGGCAAGATCAACTTTTATCTCGAAGCGCTCGACCGCGACCACCGCAAGCCGCACGAAAACCCGGCAGTCGGCCTGCTGCTGTGCGCCACCAAAGACAGCGAAGTGGTCG
This sequence comes from Betaproteobacteria bacterium, assembly GCA_020049415.1. GTDB lineage: Bacteria > Pseudomonadota > Gammaproteobacteria > Burkholderiales > Thiobacillaceae > PFJX01. Next base: position 280 of record JAIFKV010000087.1, on the reverse strand, counting down.
AATATTGCCTCAGCCGCTCGCTTTCCCCGGCCATGGTCGCCGAGTACGAAACCCTGTTGCCCGACAAGGAACTGTTGAAAGCCAAGCATGTGCACCGCGCTCAAGGGCACGAAAGGGATGGCCAAGGATTCGTGGTTTCTGCCGTTCAATCAGGGCTGGAACAACGGCGCGGGTAATCCGCCCTCGGACGGAATCAAGACCGATTACCTGTGGAAGCGCATCCTCATGCCAGCGCGGCTAACCGAGATTCTGGAGAACCACACCCAGATCGTGGAAGAGG